>NZ_NCTH01000008.1:0-198293 GCF_002105475.1 Vibrio sp. ArtGut-C1
ACTTCCATGCCGAACTCAGAAGTGAAACGAAATAGCGCCGATGGTAGTGTGGGGCTTCCCCATGTGAGAGTAGGACATCGCCAGGCTTTAAATTTGAAAAAGCCCACTCGAAAGAGTGGGCTTTTTTACGTTTCTGGGTTCTGAAAATTACCTAAGCACTCAGAACTCAAACATCTATCGTTAAGGTGTAATGTATTTACTCTCCGCTACTTTCCAAAAAGCCTTCACTAATGGGTTCTCTAACTGATTTTTGGTACAGCAGACACCAAGTTCAAACGGCTTAATTGGTAACAATTTTAAGCGATTTATCTTCTCTCTCACCGGGCTATTGTTGATCACGACATCAGGTGCTATACCTACACCGCATCCTAGTGCAACCATACTTACGATGGCTTCATGCCCTGACGTTTGCGCGTAGATATTCGGCTTTATTTTCATTTTTTTGAGCCAAGTATTGGCTCTATCTCTTGCTGTCCCTGCTTCTGGGAGAATGAATGGAATGACTGACCAGTTTGGTCTTTCTTTTTGTAGCTCTTCCGCAAATGAACTCACGCCGACAGGAGCGATGACAGAAAGCGGTATTTCACTGATCGTTTCAAATGCGATTTTGCTTGGCATCTGCTCAGATTTGGCTGAGATGGCAATATCTGCTTCATCTGCTAAAATTTTGTCGATCGCTTGAGCTGGATCGCCGGTTGATAGCTTAAATTCGATAAAAGGATGCTGCAGACGAAAATCAGAGATTAACTCTGGCAGGTGGCTGTAGCTTGCAGTAACCGAACAAAAGAGACGGATTTCTCCTTTCAATTCGTCCTCTGCTCCCTTTAGGTGACTTTGGTACTGCTGCCATTCGCCAAGAATTTTTAAGGCGACAGGAACCAGTTTTTTGCCTTGGCTCGTTAAATCAACGCTGCGATTGTCCCGCAAAAATAATTGTTGGCTAGTTTCTTCCTCTAGCTTTTGTATTTGTCTGCTCAAGGCTGAAGGACTCACATGCATCGCTGCTGCGGTCTTAGCGAAACTTTTACTCTCACACAGATGAATAAAAAGTTGCAGGCTTTTGATATTCATTAAATCTTCATTTCCATGTTGCACAAATTGCAATAACTAATTGTGAATATATCACTTTAAGCAATTTAATGTCTGTTTTAGTATGAAGTTATTCGGTAAGGCAATTACCGACCTCAATGGAAGAATCTCAAAGGAGCACCCAGATGGCTAATTATTTCAATACCTTAAACTTGCGCGAGCAGTTGGACCAATTAGGTCGTTGTCGCTTTATGGATCGTAGTGAATTTGCTTCAGAAGCGGATTACTTAAAAGGCAAGAAAGTGGTCATCGTAGGTTGTGGTGCTCAAGGTCTTAACCAAGGTCTGAATATGCGTGACTCTGGCCTAGACGTTGCTTACGCGCTTCGCCAAGCAGCAATTGATGAGCAACGTCAATCTTTCAAAAATGCAAAAGACAACGGTTTTGAAGTAGGTAGCTACGAAACGCTAATTCCACAAGCTGACCTAGTAGTAAACCTTACTCCAGATAAGCAGCACACAAACGTTGTTGAGACGATAATGCCGCTAATGAAAGAAGGCGCAGCGCTAGGTTACTCACACGGCTTCAACGTTGTTGAAGAGGGCATGCAAATCCGTAAAGACCTAACAGTAGTAATGGTTGCACCTAAGTGCCCGGGCACGGAAGTTCGTGAAGAGTACAAGCGTGGTTTCGGTGTTCCAACTCTTATCGCTGTTCACCCAGAGAACGACCCAAAAGGTGAAGGTTGGGATATCGCGAAAGCTTGGGCTGCAGCAACAGGTGGTCACCGTGCAGGCTGTCTAGAGTCTTCTTTTGTTGCTGAGGTGAAATCTGACCTAATGGGTGAGCAAACTATCCTTTGTGGCATGCTACAGGCTGGCTCTATCGTATGTTACGAGAAGATGATTGCTGATGGTATCGATCCTGGCTACGCAGGTAAGCTTCTTCAATACGGTTGGGAAACCATCACTGAAGCACTGAAGTTTGGTGGTATCACTCACATGATGGATCGCCTAACTAACCCTGCAAAAGTGAAAGCATTTGAGCTTTCTGAAGAGCTAAAAGAGCTGATGCGTCCGCTATACAACAAGCACATGGATGACATCATCACAGGTCACTTCTCTAGCACGATGATGGCTGACTGGGCAAACGACGATGCAAACCTACTAGGCTGGCGTGCAGAAACGGGTGAAACTGCTTTCGAAAACTACCCAGAAACTGACGTAGAAATTTCTGAGCAGGAGTACTTCGATAACGGTATCCTGATGGTTGCTATGGTTCGTGCGGGTGTTGAGCTAGCATTTGAAGCGATGACCGCTTCTGGCATCATCGATGAGTCTGCTTACTACGAGTCTCTACACGAGCTGCCACTTATCGCAAACACTATCGCACGTAAGCGTTTATACGAGATGAACGTGGTTATCTCTGATACGGCTGAATATGGTAACTACCTATTTGCTAATGTAGCAACGCCGCTACTGCGTGAAAAATTCATGCCTTCTGTTAGTACAGACGTCATTGGTAAAGGTCTAGGTGAAACTTCTAACCAAGTGGATAACGCGACTCTTATCGCTGTGAATGAAACAATCCGAAACCACCCTGTAGAATATATCGGTGAAGAACTACGTGGTTATATGACAGATATGAAGCGCATCGCGGTTGGTGGCTAATTTTCTTTGCTTCAAAGTAGAGAAAATATTAAATGAACTCTGGCCAGACTGGAGTCGATAAATACAAAAACACAACATCTAATCAAAAGGCTTGGTCGCCGTTGACCAAGCCTTTTTATTTTTAGCCGATTTATCTGCGCGCCGATAAGAAAAACGCTCCTTTGTGAGGAGCGTTTTAACACTTATTTTTCTGCAAGCTTCTCTTCAAGCTCCGCCAATTTCTGTTCCATTTCTGTCAGCTTTTGACGCGTGCGCAGTAAAACTTGAGTTTGAACATCAAACTCTTCGCGGCTTACTACATCTAGCTTATTCAGTTGGCCTTGGATTACTTGGCGAACCTTCTGCTCAACATCAGAGCCTAACTCTTTTACAGGTTGAGGCATTGAGTCGTGAATCTGTTTAGCAATTTGCTCTAATTTCTTTGGGTCAAACATAGTGGCTAAAACTCCTTTTGATTTGTCCTCATTTTAAGTAAATGATACGTGAAAGTCGCCATTTAGATGGCAAAAAAGAGAGCGGCAATAAAAAAGGTCACCGAAGTGACCTTTTTGAATGCCTTAAAAGCTTATCTGTTATCCGCTAATTCACGGTGGGCTGCTTTCGCTTCATCAACTCGTGCCAATTTCTCCAAGTCTTTGTCTTCAACAAATACTGGCAGTGGTTTGTGTTTTTCTGCTAGGTAGCTGTAAATCACAGGTAGTACGAATAGTGTGAACAATGTACCAATTGCTAGACCAGCAACGATGACGATACCGATACTGAAACGTTGCGCGGCACCTGCACCTGTTGCGTACATCAGCGGGATAAGACCTGCGATCATCGCTGCGGTTGTCATTAGGATAGGGCGAAGACGCACTTTCGCAGCCTCCATCACCGCATCGATACGAGACAGTTTATTATGTAACTGCTCTTCTTTGGCTACTTCACAGATCAAGATACCGTGCTTGGTGATTAGGCCGACCAGCGTGATCAAACCAACTTGCGAGTAGATGTTCATTGAGGCCGTACCCCACGCCAACGCGATCAAGGCACCACATATTGCTAGCGGTACAGATACCATGATGACAATAGGGTCGCGGAGTGATTCAAATTGAATCGCCAGAACGAGGAAGATGATCGCAAGTGCAAGACCAAAGGTTGCATACAAGGCACTACCTTCCGTTACAAACTGACGAGATTCGCCCATGTAATCGTGGTTATAGCCTGCAGGCAGTTTGGTTTGCGCGATATTTTCAAACCAATTAACTGCATCTCCCATCGAGACACCAGGGCCAGTAACTGCACCTACAGTCGCTGAGTTTAACTGGTTGAAGTGTGGCAAAGAGCGAGGCTCGGCCACCACATCGATGGTAATCAGACTACCTAATGGAACCGCTTTACCATCTACAGAGCGTACATAGTAGTTCTTCATCGATTCTGGGTTTAGACGCCATTTACGCTCAACCTGAGGAATTACCTCATAAGAACGGCCATTTAGGTCGATACGGTTTACATAGCCATCTGCCATCATAGTACTGAGGGTGATACCAATGTCTTGCATAGTCACACCGTAGGCACCCGCTTTGTCTTTATCGATCTTGATCTTCATCGTTGCAGAATCATATTTCAGATCCAGATCGGAATAGACAAACATTGGACTGCTTGCTACTTCTGACAGAATGTCATTTGCAACGGTAAACAAACTTTCAAAGTTGTTTGGTGTTGTAATTACGAACTGTACAGGAAGGCCTGAACCAGCACCTGGTAGCTCCGGCATTTCGTAGGCAGCAATAGACATTCCCGGAATGCTCGAAACAAGCCCACCAACACGCTGTTTGATTTCTGCTTGGCTCGCTTCTCGTTCGCCCCATGGTTTGAGTGTAGCTAAACCAAACGCTTGATTAGAATCCGGAACACCGTTAAATACCTGAGCGTATTCTACTTCTGGTTGATCAGAGAGAATCTTATTCACATCATCCATGGTGTTTTGGATGTAGTCCAAATTCGAATTCGATGGTGCGGTCCCTATGAGCACAACAACACCTTTATCTTCAGAAGGAGCTAGTTCACTAGGAATAAACTTGAATAAAACAGGTAGGCTTGCAAATACAATAATGGCAAATACGATCACCACTGGTCGGCTCGCCATTACTGCTTTTAACATATTTGCGTAGCGATTAGTCATGCCATCAAGGATATGGTGAACTTTTTGCTCAAACTTGCTCGGCTTTTCGTTCGCCTTCAGCATCTTTGAACACATCATAGGTGATAGCGTTAAAGCGATGATACCGGACACAAATACCGAACCTGCTAGCGTTAAAGCGAACTCTTTGAACAACGAGCCCGTAATACCGCCCATCAACGCGATTGGTGCGTATACCGCACCTAGCGTTAATGTCATCGCAATAACTGGCACAGCAATTTCGCGCGTACCAATGATTGCTGCACGGAATGGTGACTCGCCTTCTTTGATATGACGGTCCACGTTTTCTAGCACCACGATCGCGTCATCCACCACCAGGCCGATGGCAAGTACCATCGCTAGTAGTGTCATTAAGTTCCAAGAGAAGCCCATTGCCTGCATAACCATTGCCACACCAATCAAAGATAGTGGAATAGTGACGATAGGAATGATGACCGCACGGAACGAACCTAGGAACAGTGTAATCACTACAAGTACGATAATTGCCGCTTCAAGAATCGTTTTCACTACTTCGTGAATTGACTCGTTGATCGCAATGGTAGAGTCGTACATCACGTTCATTTTGATGTTACTTGGTAAGTTGCGCTCAAGTTGAGGTAATAATTCAAGCACATCAGCAGCGATGTTGATTGGGTTGGCACTTGGCGCGGCGTTGATTGCAGCAACCACGGCTTCTTGGCCGTTTGCACTTGCACGGTAAACGTCGTGACTCTTCTCAAGTGTTACCTTCGCGATATCACCTAAGCGAATAACGTCCCCTTCACCCGTTTTTACGACCAACGCTTCAAGTTCAGCAACGTTTGATACCTGAGTATCCGCGCTACCGTTATAAAGCACGAACTCACCCGTCGCTTGACCCGTCGCAGATTGGTAGTTGTTGGCGTTAAGAACGCTCATCACATCCGTTGCAGTCAGCTTTAATGCGCCCATTTTGGCTGGATCTAGCCATACGCGCAGCGCGTATTTCATACCACCGTAAAGGTCGACTTTTGATACACCATTTACAGTGAATAGCTGTGGGTTGATTACACGCTCAAGGTAGTCGGTGATCTGGCTGGAAGACAACTCGTCACTGGTAAAACCAATATACAATACCGCGGTAGTAGAACCGGTCGACATCGTTACGGTCGGGTCTTCGGCTTCTTTTGGAAGCTGGGAACGTACCGAGTTAGTTTTCGCTAAGATGTCAGCCAATGCCGCGTTTGGGTCGGTATTCAACTTCATGTTGACAGTAATGGTTGATTTACCTAACACCGATTGCGAGGTCATATAATCAATATTATCGGCTTGCGCCACCGCTTGCTCCAATGGCTGAGTAATAAAGCCCTGGATCAAGTTGGCACTTGCACCGTAGTAACTGGTGGTCACGGTGACCACTGTATTCGTCATTTCAGGGTATTCACGAACTTGCATTTTGAACACGGCTTGCAAACCAAGCAATGCAATCAAAAAACTGATCGATACCGCTAAAACTGGACGTTTTATAAAAACATCTGTAAAGCGCATGATGCCTCCAACTTAAAGCATTGGTGTTTCAGCAGGTGGGGTAGTTGCATCGCTTTCGACAATGCTTACTTTTGCGTGGTTACTTAAACGGACTTGACCCGATGTCACCACTACATCACCTGGCTTCACGCCCTCTAGAATGTGTGCGATATCTTTAGAGCGTTCGCCAACTTTTACCACATGCTGCTTAACGCGTTTCTCGCCATCTTCTTCCGTTACGATGTAAACATTGTCGCCGTATAGCGTAAACGTGATCGCAGTTTGAGGCAGAGTGACCTGATTTTCTAATTTAGGCAGAATGATGTTTGCACGTGCGAACATACCACTACGCAGTTTGCCATCACTGTTAGGGATATCTGCTTGAACCTGAATCAAGCCACTTTGTACGTTAACCGCAGGCTCAATTGCAGAAATTGAACCTTTGAAAGGCTGATCTGGGTAGGCATCCACGAAGATATCCACTTCTTGGTCGATATTGATACGTGAAATATCGGTTTGCGGCACGGTAAAGCGTAAGCGCATCACGCTGGTGTCTTCCAGGCGAACAATATCGGTACCCGCTTGTAGGTACTGACCTAGATACACGTTACGAATACCTACTACACCATCAAATGGCGCTTTGATCTCGCGTCGGTCGATGGTCGCTTTCAAGCTTTCAATGTCCGCTTTTAAGGAGAAGTAGTTCGCTTCTGCTTCGTCATACGCTTCTTTAGAAATAGAGCCTTTTTTAAATAGCCCTTGGTAGCGTTTGTATTTCGCTTCTGCTGCTGGCAACTTGGCTTGCGAGCTCTTTAAATTCGCTTTCTCAACGTCAGAGTCAAGCAGTACTAATGGCTGACCTGCTTTGACTTGAGTGCCGGAATCAAATGCGATTTTGTCGATAACACCACTGGTTTCGTTTGCGACCGTCACACCTTGGTTTGGTTCGATAAAACCGATAGCCTCGATCACTGGTACCCAATCAACCGCTTGTACTTCCGTCACGGTTACTGGGAACTCAGGTTCAGGACGGTTTGCCATGTATTCAGCAATCTTTTGTTGCTTAAATAAGTTGAAACCTATCACGCTGCCGAACAATAGAACGGCGATAAGTAACATAAAGAAAGTCCACTTTTTCATTCTATTAAGAACTCCAAGTTAGTGTTTAATAATTGCATCCCAACTGGCTTCAATAGCAGCTTCTAATGCCGCCTTATCCAGTTGATAAAATCCCAAAGCGTGTTTCCTAGCAAGTGCAACACTTGCCTCAAAACTCAATCCAGAAAGCACTTCGTTATCGAGAGGCTTGAATACGCCCTCTTCTTTCCCCTGATTAAAAAGAAGATCTACTTGGGCAAACATTTGTCTTTCAAGTTCCCGAGCTTTGCTACTATTTGAACAGGGTAGAGACTCATATTGAACTCGATTGCTGAGCGCATTTAAATTCGAGCTCGCTAGATTCCAAATATTGAGCCACATGGTTCGATATCGCTGTTTTAAAGGCATCTCTTCACTCACGCCCAGTTGCACAGCCGTAGCGACGCGCTTTGCTACGTTAAGGCGTAACTCCTCCAAAAGATGTTCTTTATCTGAGAAATAACGATAAATCGTTCCTGCTGCGACACCTGCTTCATTGGCGAGCTTTTGCATGGAAAGCCCTTGAAAGCCCGATTCAGCAATGAGTTGCTCTGCAGCGACTAAGATTTGTTCTCGCTTATCTACAGCAGGGTTATCCTTCATAATCCTACCACCAGTGAATGAACGTTCATTCATTATAGCTCAAATACCCGCCTTTTATGCAACAGAATGTTGCGCTTGTTGGTATGAAAATTACAAGAAATCAGCGTAGCTTTCACGAGGCCACCCCTTTATCATAGGCGCCACATTTATCACCCGCAGAGAATTTCTATGAAGCTGAACCCTAGTCAAGATGAAGCCGTGAAATACGTGTCTGGTCCATGCCTAGTGCTAGCTGGTGCTGGCTCGGGCAAAACTCGTGTTATTACCAATAAAATCGCTTATCTGGTTCAGCAATGTGGCTACAAAGCGCGTAATATTGCAGCGGTGACGTTTACCAACAAAGCGGCGCGTGAAATGAAAGAACGTGTCGGCCAAACGTTGGGGAAAGCCGAGTCTAAAGGTTTGATGGTATCAACGTTCCATACCTTGGGATTAAACATCATCAAACGCGAATACAAGCATTTAGGGTTGAAAGCGGGCTTTTCACTGTTTGATGACCAAGACCAACTGGCGCTACTCAAGGAACTTACCGAAAAGCAGCTTGATGGTGATAAAGATCTGCTACGTCAGCTTCTGAGTTGTATTTCCAACTGGAAAAACGACATGTTGACGCCAGAGCAAGCCAAAGCGCGTGCGCAAGGTGAGCAGCAGCAATTGTTTGCGTTCTGCTTTGATATGTACCAAAAGCAAATGAAAGCCTATAACGCGCTCGATTTTGATGACCTAATTTTGATGCCCGTCTTACTCTTGCGCAATCATGAAGACGTTCGTCAACGTTGGCAGAACCGTATCCGCTATCTGTTGGTCGATGAGTACCAAGATACCAACACGAGTCAATATGAATTGGTGAAATTAATCGTCGGTGAACGTGGGCGATTGACGGTCGTAGGAGATGATGACCAGTCCATTTATTCATGGCGTGGTGCGAAGCCTCAGAACCTAGTCTTGCTGGGTGAAGATTACCCGAATTTGCGATTGATTAAGTTGGAGCAAAACTACCGCTCTACGAGTCGAATCCTGCGTGCGGCCAACATTTTGATAGCCAACAACCCTCACGTCTATGAGAAGTCCTTATTTTCAGAAATTCCTGACGGTGAAAAACTCAAAGTGTTGTTGGCTAAAAATGAAGAGCATGAGGCTGAGCGTGTCACGGGGGAGTTGATTGCACACAAATTTTTGAATCGAACCGACTATCGTGATTACGCAATTTTGTACCGTGGTAACCACCAATCACGCTTAATTGAAAAGTCTCTAATGCAAAACCGTGTGCCGTATAAAATTTCTGGTGGCACCTCGTTTTTTGCACGAGCAGAAATTAAAGACATCATGGCGTATTTGCGCGTTTTGGTTAACCCAGATGACGACAATGCATTCTTACGCATTGTGAATACACCACGACGTGAAATTGGCCCTGTAACTTTAGAAAAGCTAGGCAGTTATGCCAATATGCGTGGGAAGAGCCTGTTTGAGTCGAGTTTTGAAATGGGGCTCGAACAGCACTTAACGGGACGCGGCCTGGAAAACTTACGTCGTTTCACCCAATGGTTAGTGGCGATTGCTGACCAAGCTGAGCGTGGCGATACCGTCGAAGCGGTTCGCTCCTTGGTTCGCGATATCCATTACGAAGATTGGTTATACGAAACTTCAGCAAGCCCGAAAGCCGCTGAAATGCGAATGAAGAACGTTTCTGATCTTTACTCCTGGATAGTGGCGGACCTAGAAGGTGACAACTACGATCAAGAAGAGAAAACGTTAAAAGAAGTCGTTCAACGTTTGACCTTGCGTGACATGATGGAACGTGGCGAAGAAGATGAAGACAGCGATGCAGTACAACTGATGACGCTGCATGCATCAAAAGGCCTTGAGTTCCCATATGTATACTTAATTGGGTCTGAAGAAGGTATTTTACCGCACCAAACCAGTATTGATGAAGACAACGTCGAAGAAGAGCGTCGTCTGATGTATGTTGGCATTACCCGTGCGCAGCGTGAACTGACTTTCACTATGTGCAAAGAGCGTCGACAGTTCGGCGAGTTGATCAAACCGACGCAAAGCCGCTTTTTGGATGAGTTGCCATTTGATGACGTTGAATGGGAAGTAAACAAAAAGCCAGTATCAGCAGAAGAGCGTATGGCGAAAGGTCAGGCACACATTGCCAATATTCGAGCAATGTTTAAGAAGTAGAGTAACCTTGTTCTCACTGACTGAAAACAAAAAGGCTTGCCAGTTGGCAAGCCTTTTTCGTTGATGTCTTTACTTATAGACCTTCAATCATGTGGTCGATTGCTGCGATGATTTCATCGTCAGAACAGTCCATACAGGTTCCTTTGGCAGGCATCGCATTGAAGCCTTCTAACGCGTGCTTCACTAACGTCTCTTTGCCTTGTGCAATACGCGGTGCCCAGTCATCGGCATTACCTGTTTTAGGTGCGCCGTTTACGCCAGATGCGTGACAAGCAATACAAAAAGTACCATAAACTGTGGCGCCATCACGTGGACCGGTTGGTTCTTCTTTCACTGGCTCAGAACCCGCTAGATAAACATCACCGACAGGTTGGATGCGTTCTGCGATCGCATCGTATTCAGTTTGGCTGATGTCAGAAGCTAAAGCTGCCGTAGAAAACGTTAAGGCAGCGAACAAAACGCTAATCATTTGTCGAGACATATCCATTAAACCCACTTCACATTCCCGAGGTAAGTGACTTACCTATTTATATAGTTAGAGTATTAATGCCGAGCAGAGAAATCACTAAATTCCACTGAATGGCATAGAATGATTAGACAACTTGGTTGCAGCTGTTAAATCAATGTAAATAATGGGTGATTATATCCCGATAACTTGTTGCAATAAACAACAAGTTATCCATGACAGGGCGTGAATCACATCAAAAATTCAGTTTAAAGGAAGATAACTGTCGAAAAAGAGACCAAACGATAAAAAAAGTAAAAAAAGTACTAGACGGCATAGTGTGATATCCGTATTATTCCACTCCGCCGATAGGGCATGCGCCCGTAGCTCAGTTGGATAGAGCGTTGGCCTCCGGAGCCAAAGGTCGAAGGTTCGAATCCTTTCGGGCGTACCATTGCCTCGGAGGATACATCGGTAAAAAATCAGTGGTGGCTATAGCTCAGTTGGTAGAGCCCCGGATTGTGATTCCGGTTGTCGCGAGTTCAAGTCTCGTTAGCCACCCCATTCTTTCTTTTTTAGATTGAATGCGGTAGCATTGCTTCCAATCTTGATTAAATCAAGATAAAAAATCGTCGGTGAATAGCGCAGTTTGGTAGCGCATCTGGTTTGGGACCAGAGGGTCGGGGGTTCGAATCCCTCTTCACCGACCACTATTTAGTTTATGGCTGAGATAGCGGTAAACATGACAATTTGATGGTGGCTATAGCTCAGTTGGTAGAGCCCCGGATTGTGATTCCGGTTGTCGCGAGTTCAAGTCTCGTTAGCCACCCCATTCTTTATTTAAAGAATATATGCTCGGTGAATAGCGCAGTTTGGTAGCGCATCTGGTTTGGGACCAGAGGGTCGGGGGTTCGAATCCCTCTTCACCGACCACTATTAGAAAGCCTGCTTTTTAGCAGGCTTTCGTCGTTTTAGAGTTTATGATCTCGCTTGGACGACTATTAGTCGACAGTATTTCAAAGGATTTGAACCCAGATGGGGTTCGCCTGAAGTTAGAATTCGGCTCTTCACCGACCGCTATTTAGAGCCCCAGTCGAAAGACTGGGGCTTTTTTGCATCTATCCTCTTAAAAGCATCTGCATGCGATTTCAATTTCACCAAAAGTGTACAGCTCTAGGGGCTTTTGACCACCTATGATCCCAATGCTTTTCGAGCTGACAAAATAAACCCCAGAACGACGTCTGGGGTTTTGTGTTTTTCTAATCCGCTACTTTTATTGGGCGAGTGTTTTAAGGATTTCTCTCAGTTCTACCGTTTCTTGGATTTCAAAATTGGGCGTTATATCTGTTGAGTTACTCGCACCTGTCGCATTCACCCACACACTCAAAATACCCATATTGTTAGCGCCTGCTATATCTGCTGGTAAAGAGTCGCCAATGTGTAGGGCTTCTTCTGGTTTTACTTCGACCAAGTCGAGCGCTTTTTGGAAAATGCTCGCAGCGGGCTTCTCTTCAGGCTCTTCCCCCCCCACAATAATATGGTCCACCCAGTCGCTCATCTGTGTCGCGCTGAGTTTAGGGTGTTGAGAAAAAATCGGGCCGTTAGTGATCACGACGAGTTTATAATGCTGACGAAGGTCGCTGAGCATTTCTTTTACACCAGGGAAGAAAGTGAACGCGCCCATACGTGCAGAGTCAAAGTAGTCTTGAGCTTGTTGAGCCTCTTCGGCATTAATGCTGACTCCGTGCTCCGCCAATATGTTTTGGATCAGGCCACAACGGAACGCGTTTTCATCAGGTAGCAAAGCCACAAGGTGAGGGAATTCCGCATTCAGCTTCTTGTACACACCCTGTAAGTAGCGCTGTAAAAAAGCTTGTGGTTCGGTAACTTGCGGGTAGGTCTTATGAATCCAAGTCGTAAACTTTTGTCCTGCAACTTTATCGGCTTGTGACGTCGCACATAAAGTCTCGTCCATATCAAAAAAAATCGCTTTAAGCACAGGGGCTCCTTTCATTTACAGCTTGGCTCTAACATTGATTATCTATTATCCCACTCTGAATTGTTCCGTAAAGGGTTAAAACCGACGTGTTTCACCTACAATGGGAGATTGATGGTAACCGCACTTTCTTTTGTTTAGTCAACAAACCGCTTAAGCGGCGCATAATCGTCGTCGACAGAGGATTTGTGTGGTTTTGCTGTTGTGTTCACGTTTTAGCCTATCCTTTCTCTTTCTAAGTTTGGCTTTTTATATTTGCCGACTATTTTATTAATAGTTTTTTATGTTGAAAAATTGCTTTTCGCATACGATATTGTTTGTTAAATGTTAATAATTGCACATGAATAGTATGGTTAATGGTCCTGGTTGGCTCGTGCTTATTTTTAGAGCATTTTTCTAGTTTTATTGGTGCATGGCGCACAAAAATAGTGTGATATGAAAATGGTTAAATACTTGTTAATGCATTTTTATTCGCTCATTATGCGTTTATTTAATGTTTTCTCGGCGGAATATACTTTAATTGTTGCTTTTTTGTGTGATTTTTGCCAAATTGTTTCCGCATTAAGATTTCAGAGTATTATTCTGAATTTGAACGGATTCATTCAGGTGATGAATGGTGCCTTTGGCGCGATTCGATACCACAGACAAGGCAGTAGAGGTCTGAAATGTCACTATTAGAAGTGAAAAACCTTCGTATTGAATACCCATCCCGACACGGCGTTCACGCTGCCGTGAAGTCACTTTCTTTTCATATTGAACGTGGTGAAATCGTGGGTGTTGTTGGCGAATCAGGTGCGGGTAAATCCACCGTTGGTAACGCCGTTATTGATTTGCTTAGCCCTCCAGGTCGCGTTGCTAGCGGCGATGTTTTCTTGGATGGAGAAAAAATTTCTGGTTTATCACCAGAAGCGATGCGTAAGGTTCGCGGATCGAAGATTGGTTTTATTTTCCAAGATCCAATGACCTCACTTAACCCACTTTTTACGGTTGAGCAGCAGCTGAAAGAGACGATCCACGCCAACATGAAAGTCTCTGATGAAGAGGCGTATCAGCGTGCGCTTTCTCTAATGCAGCAAGTTGGCATCCCGCAGCCAGAAAACCGCTTAAAACAATACCCACACCAATTCTCTGGTGGTATGCGTCAGCGTGTCGTCATTGCGATTGCTTTGGCAGGTGAGCCAGATCTGATCATCGCCGATGAGCCAACCACGGCACTGGACGTATCAATCCAAGACCAAATCCTCAACTTGATCCGAGAATTGTGTATCAAGAATAATGTCGGTTGTATGCTGGTTACTCACGATATGGGTGTGGTCTCCAACGTCACTGACCGCGTCGCGGTAATGTATCGTGGTGACTTGGTGGAGTTTGGACCAACAGCCAAAGTGTTGGGCGATCCTGATCACTCCTACACTCGCAGCCTAATTTCAGCCGTTCCACGTTCAGACAGAAAGCTCGATCGCTTCCCTTTGGTAAGCTACATCGAAGAAGCGGCAGAAATGGAGCCACTCGACATCAAGAATCACTGGCTAGGACAAAGTCAGGATGAGCGCGAGTACACAGGCCCGCTTTTAGACGTGAAGAACGTTAATCTACGTTTTGTCACCAAAGACTCTTTATTTGAAAGCCGTCGCGAATACGTGCAGGCATCCAATAATGTGAGCTTTGAAGTGCATGAAGGCGAAACCTTTGGTTTGGTGGGTGAGTCTGGCTCTGGAAAATCAACCATTGCGCGAGTCATTGCTGGTTTATACCAACCTAACTCTGGTCAGGTGAAGTTTGAGGGTATTGACCTGACAGCTTTAACCTCTGAGAAAGAACGCCGCCCAATGCGTCGTCAAATGCAGATGGTGTTCCAAAACCCGTATACCTCAATGAACCCTCGTATGAAGGTATTCGATATTATTGCTGAGCCAATCCGTTTTCATAAACTGACGAAAAACGAGTCGGAAACTCGCCAAATCGTGAATGACCTTCTCGATCATGTTGGTTTGGGTCGCATGGCTGGGCTTAAGTACCCTCATGAATTCTCCGGTGGTCAGCGTCAGCGTATTTCTATTGCGCGTGCGTTGGCGACTCGTCCTCGACTTTTGATTTGTGATGAACCGACATCGGCACTGGACGTATCGGTACAGGCACAAATTCTAAACTTGCTGAAAGATCTGCAAAGTGAGCTGAACTTGACTATGTTGTTTATCAGCCACGATTTACCTGTTATTCGCCAGATGTGTGACCGAGTAGGTGTGATGCAAATGGGTACACTGTTAGAAGTGGCACCAACAGAACAGTTATTCACGGCACCTCAACACGAATACAGCAAAAAATTGATTTCTCTGATGCCTGAATTTACAGGCTTGCGAGAAGAGATCGAGACGGCATAAACCAAGCACCTCGCTTGGCTAACCTTTAGTCATAACAAAGACGCAAACACAACAACAAGGGATCCGTATCCCCGCATGAAGGAGTTATGCAAATGAAAACCATGAAAAGCAAATTAGCAGTGGCGCTAATGGCGGCGGGCCTAAGCTTTAATGCACTGGCAGCAGATATCAAAGTTGGCTACGCAGCTGACCCAGTATCGCTTGACCCACATGAGCAGCTATCAGGTGGCACACTGCAAATGTCACACATGGTATTTGATCCGTTAGTTCGCTTTACTCAAAAAATGGATTTCGAACCTCGTCTAGCAGAGAGCTGGGAGCGCATTAACGACACTACCGTTCGTTTCAAACTGCGTGAAGGTGTGAAGTTCCACTCTGGTAATACCCTAACGGCTGACGACGTTGTATGGACGTTTGAGCGTCTACAAAGTTCTCCTGATTTTAAAAACATTTTCGACCCGTACGAGAAAATCGTCAAAGTGGACGACAACACGTTCGATCTTGTAACCAAAGGTCCTTACCCACTAGTGCTGCAAACTGCAACGTACATTTTCCCTATGGATAGCAAGTTCTATACGGGTAAAACCGCAGACGGCAAAGACAAGTCTGAACTAGTGAAGCACGGTAACTCATTCGCATCGACTAACGTTTCTGGCACGGGTCCGTTCATCGTGACATCACGTGAGCAGGGCGTAAAAGTGGAATTTGAACGCTTTAAAGATTACTGGGACAAAGAGTCGAAAGGTAACGTTGATAAGCTAACGCTTGTTCCAATCAAAGAAGATGCGACTCGTGTAGCTGCGCTACTTTCTGGCGGCGTTGACATGATTCACCCGGTAGCACCAAACGATCACAAACGTGTGAAAGACGCAGACGGCATCGACCTAGTAACGCTACCTGGTACTCGTATCATCACGTTCCAACTAAACCAAAATAGCAACGAAGCACTGAAAGACGTTCGCGTTCGCCAAGCGATTGTTCACGCAATCAATAACGAAGGCATCGTGAAGAAAATCATGAAAGGCTTCGCAACGGCAGCTGGTCAGCAGAGTCCAACTGGCTACGTTGGTCACGATGACAAGCTAGTACCTCGCTACGATCTGAAGAAAGCAAAACAACTGATGAAAGAAGCGGGTTACGAGAACGGCCTGACGCTAACTATGATTGCGCCAAACAACCGCTACGTAAACGATGCGAAAGTAGCGCAAGCGGCAGCGGCAATGTTGTCTAAGATTGGCATCAAGGTTGATCTGAAAACTATGCCAAAAGCGCAATACTGGCCTGAGTTTGATAAGTGTGCGGCAGACATGCTGATGATCGGTTGGCACTCGGATACAGAGGACTCGGCAAACTTCAACGAGTTCCTAACTATGACTCGTAACGAAGAAACCGGTCGTGGTCAGTACAACTGTGGTCACTACTCAAACCCAGAAATGGACAAAGTGGTTGAAGCTGCAAACGTAGAGACGGACCCTGCGAAACGTGCAGCAATGCTGAAAGGTGTCGAAGCGACGCTATACAACGATGCCGCATTCGTACCGCTACACTGGCAAAGTGAAGCGTGGGGCGCGAAGTCTAACGTGAAAGCCGCAGACATCGTGAACCCAATGGTAATGCCTTACTTTGGCGACCTAGTTGTCGAGTAATCATACTTAGTCATGATAGAGAGGGGCGCCAGTCCTTCTCTGTTTTCGACACTTGGCTCGTTTTTATTTCAGTCGGATTGAGCCAGTTTTACAGACTGAATTTTCTCTCTAAGTTTAGAGATCTATGGATAGTTAAGGGGCAAGGAATGTTTTCGTTTCTGGTCAAGCGCCTGTTTCAGGCACTGATAGTGATGTTTGTGATCAGTTTGGTGGCGTTTGCCATTCAGGACAACCTGGGTGATCCGCTGCGTGAGCTTGTAGGTCAGTCGGTTTCGGAATCGGAGCGCCAAGCGCTACGCGACGAATTGGGCCTGAACGATCCCTTTATCACAAAGTACACGCGCTTTGTGGGTAATGCACTGCAAGGTGATTTGGGTACATCATACTTTTTCAAGCGACCTGCGGTTGAGGTGATCCTCGATAAGCTGGTGGCAACATTAGAGCTCGTGTTTGGCGCGACGCTCATCATTATCGTTTTCTCTATACCACTCGGGGTGTATTCCGCGATTCACCCGAAGAGTGTCTTTACCAAATTTGTTATGGCGATGAGTAGTGTCGGCATCTCGATTCCGGTGTTCCTAACCGCAATCATGCTGATGTACGTCTTCTCCATCGAACTCGGCTGGCTGCCTTCCTACGGGCGAGGTGAAACCGCTAACGTGCTCGGTTGGGAATCTGGCTTCTTTACCATCGATGGTATTAAGCACCTTATCCTGCCGTGTATTGCGCTAGCGTCTATCATGCTGCCGTTGTTCATCCGTCTGGTACGTTCAGAAATGCTGGAAGTACTGAGCTCGGAATACATTAAGTTCGCCAAAGCAAAAGGTTTGAACTTACAAAAGATTTACTACCAACATGCACTTAAGAACACCATGCTGCCAGTACTGACGGTAGGTGGCGTGCAGATTGGTACCATGGTGGCTTACACCATCCTAACCGAAACCGTATTCCAGTGGCCGGGTACAGGCTTTCTTTTCCTAGAGGCAATCAACCGTGTAGATACACCGTTGATCACAGCTTACGTTATCTTTGTTGGTCTGATTTTCGTGGTAACCAATACCATCGTTGATTTGCTGTACGGAATTATCAACCCAACTGTGAACTTAACTGGAAAAGGAGCTTAATCATGAGCCAATCAAATGTAACACCAGCTCCTGAAGCCGCTCCATCTGCATGGCAGCGTTTTAAAGAGTCGGACTTTTTGTATTACTTCAAGCGCGACAAAGTGGCGATGGCAAGTTTTACGGTCTTTATGATGTTCTTAGTGTTGGCATTAGCTGCGCCAATTCTAGCTCCGACTGACCCGTATGATCTGACGTCTATCGACATCATGGATTCAGAGCTACCACCGTCTTGGATGGAAGAGGGCGATGAGCGTTTTGTTCTTGGTACTGATGAGCAAGGCCGTGATATTTTATCGACCATTCTTTATGGTTCTCGTCTGTCTTTGACGATCGGCTTTTTAGCCGTCGGTCTTCAGTTGATTCTGGGTATCATCATTGGTTTGTCGGCGGGTTACTTCGGTGGTCGTATCGATAGCTTCTTGATGCGCTTTGCGGATGTTCAACTATCGTTCTCAACCATGATGGTGGCGATCATCGTATCGGCCATTTTCAAAGCCAGCTTTGGCAGCGATTTTTACAGCCAATATGCGGTGGTGATGCTGGTGGTGATCATCGGTGTGGCTGAATGGCCGCAATACGCACGTACCATTCGTGCTTCAGTACTGGCTGAGAAGAAGAAGGAATACGTAGAAGCGGCACGAGTGATGGGCTTTAAAGCGCCACGCATCATGTTCCGTCACATCCTGCCAAACTGTCTATCACCAATCTTGGTTATCTCGACGGTACAGGTAGCGAATGCGATCATGTCGGAAGCGGCACTGTCATTCCTAGGTTTGGGTCTTCCTGTTGATCAGCCGTCACTAGGTGCGCTGATCAGCATCGGCTTTAACTACATCTTCTCAGGTGCGTGGTGGATTACTGCCTTCCCAGGCATCGTGTTGGTTACACTGGTTCTGGTTATCAACTTATTGGGTGACTGGTTACGAGATGTATTCAACCCGAAACTGTACAAAGGTTAAGAATTTTCCCGCCAAGCGTTGTAAATTCGCTTAATTCCTTCCTAAACTGAGAGCCGGATGCAAATTCCGGCTCTTTTTTTGCTAGTTATTCTTTGTTCACATTTTTTTGGCGCTTTGCCGCCATAATGACCTTACCCACTAATTTAGAGTGAAGTGTATGGAAATGAAGAAGGCACAACACCCATCTCGTATCTTCCAAGCAAGCCTAGCTTTCGGCTTGTTGCTGGTATGCGCCCAGTTTTCTAGCCCAGTATCGGCGGAGGAGTTCCTTTGCCAAGCTACTCAAGCCAGCGAGAAAGAACTGCCGATGCTTGAGAAAACGTGCCCAATTGGTAACGGAGTATGGGGAAAGAAAGTGCCGCAAGGAGGCAACTACCTCTACTGGATTCAATGCGGATTACTACCAAAGCCAATGTCACTCGCGAAAGCAAAGCCGCTTTACAGCAAGATTACGACTGACGTGTGGATGAAGCCGGAGTCCAAAGGTTATCGCTGTTTGATTGGGCCTTACAAAGATCTGTCTGATGCGAGGGGGGATTTGCGAGGAGTCAAAACCTTGTCGAATTACAAAGAGGCGTTCATCCGCGTGGTTGGAAAAGAGAATAAACAGTCTACGACACCATCTAAACCCGCTGTGCCGTCGAAATCAGCCGCATCTTCGGTTAAGCCAACACCGACGGTGACCCCGAAATCCGCGCCAGTTCCTGCCGTGCGAGCTGATACCGACGCCTTTACAGCGCCGGCAGAGAAGTCAAAGACCAAGGTAAAAAATACACGTGATAATTCTTCGTCCAAGCCTGTTGCTAAGACCAAAGCGAAGCCAGTTGTGAGCGGGAATGATGACATTGAAGTTCGGTTGAGAACCTCCTTACAAGGCAAAACGTACGTGGTACCGTACTTACTCGACCACCACAATCAGTTTTACATGGAATACGGCAAGCCGTGGAATCGTCTCAACTACGAAAACTCGCAAAAAGTATGTCAGCAACTGGGTATGAGCTTAGCCAGCCCTGCAGAATTCAAAGTGTTGAGGGCGTCTGGTGTGATGGAAAAAAATCAATGGCCACTGCAACTGCCGTATTGGGGCAAAGATAAGAAAGGTTTGTTCGCAGATCGTGAGCCAAACCAGCTCACCGGAACCTCATTATTGAACGTAGTGTGCGTGAAATAACGACTCAAATATTGCGGTCAAAAGATAGAAGAAAGCCCCGAGTTCGGGGCTTTTTTGCGGTCTCAAATATTATCGCTATTTGAGTGGCGTTTCTTTGTGACAGTTGGAGCAGATATACACTTCTTTGATGCCGACCAAGCGTTCCCAAAGCGTTCTGCGTCTTCTACGCAAATGCACGCTATCACAGCAAGGGTTAACGATGGTTGCTTTAGTCATCATCGCCAGGCTCCAAAATCGGGAGTGAACTCGCGATGCTTGTCATGGCTTCTTTGTTGTGAGAGTACAGACCATATTCCGGCGCGGATTCATGACCGTTTTGCTCTTTACTCCAACGAATACCGATGTAGAAGTCACCAAAATCACGGTTGATGTAACGATGACGAGTTTTGTAATCTGACTCTGAGCCTGTTTCTTTTAGAATCAGCAGCTCACGGCCTTCATCATTCTGGATTTCCCAATTACCTGGAGTTTGGAATCCTGTTGGCATGAACGACGTGTAGTTGTAAGTATCAGCGTTGTACTCGTACGTACCTGACGAGTATTTCAGGACTTTGTCGTCGCCCGAGCCTTTACTTTCTACCATCAAGTCATGCTCTACCGTGCCGTGTTTGATGTGTTCTGCAACCGAAAGTGATTCTGCGAATGGTGTATTGCTTGAATCCATCCAGAACAGCTCATCATCTGAGATTTTAACGATCATCTGAGTGCCGTTATGCTCGGTTGTGTGTTGGTACAGCATTTCATACTCTTCGCCGTAGCTGTTGTATAGCTTGCCGTCTTTCAGCTCGACGTCTTCACAGTCTTTACTGTGGTATTCCGCGTAACCAGTTTGTTGGTCCAGATCGGCAAGAATAGCGTAGGCATCGTGTTCCCATGTGTTTTCTAGGAAGTCGCTGATGCTCGCTTTGTACTCTTGATTCATCTCATCATGGTTTGAGCCCCAGCAGAATAGTAGGCCTTCAGAGTCTTGCATCAACATGGCATAGCCAATTTCACCGTCTTTTTGTGCAAAGCTACCCATTTTCCACTCTTGACCGTTGAAGTGCTCGTGAGTGAAGCCCAAAGTCGGCACTACTGGTGGTGGCGTGACGCCTTCGATAACCGTTGGCATGCTGAGCGCAATCTGTACCGCGGTATGGCCATCTGTTGCGCTAATCGCAAGTGCTGCACCAGCTTCGCTCGCTTTTGTCGGTGTGCCTTTAATGGTGACAATCGCATTGTCATCCTCAGATACTGTTAGACCTTCAATGTCCACATAGTCCGCTGAGTAGTCGGTGATATGACCGTCTTTATCTTGGAACAAGCTAGAAATATCGAGCGTTTGTTCAAATACTTCACCTTGTTGTAGGTACCAACCATCAACGATGGACTGTAGACGCGCTTGTTCTGTTTCCACAACCGTTGGTGGTAAGTTTGCCGATTCGATTTCGAACTTAAATACGGTGCTTACCGTACCCAAAACCTTACCTGAAGAATCAATGTCTTGCGCCGTTAGGACTATCTCAAAATCACCAGCTTTTTCTACGATAGCAGTCGGATATAGAACAATCAGATTTCCAGTTTGCGCAACTTCAATGCCTGTGCCTGCTAAGTTGTGCGTCAGTTTGGTTGTCACAAGGTTTTGGTCTTTGTCTGTGAAAAGACCTTCAATGTTTAGTTCAACGCCATCAAAGCCTGCGCCTTGTACGACTTTGGGTAACTGACCAAGCTTATCTTCAGCCGATTCTTCGATGGTTTCGTTTACGGTTAGCTTGTTATTGATTGCCGTTTCAGGTGCTAAGTTGTCGCTATTTGGGGTCGCGTCAGTGATGATTGGGCGTAGGCTTGCATCATTGATGTTTTCGCCGGATGCGATAAGACGATCGACTTCTTGGTTTGCCGCTTGAGCAAATTCAGTGGCCTTTTTCTCGTAGTTAGCTGGGTTTTGCGCTTTTGAGTCGGTCAGAATCTGAGCGGTTTTATGTAGTTCGGCGTTTTTTGTCGCACCTTCAACAAAATCACTGTACAGATCAATTGGTGCTTCTTCTGAGCCTCCTAGCGCTTGGTTTACCTTGGCTTTTGCGTCTTCTTCACTAATGGATGGATCTTTTGCCATTTCAATCGCAACAAGGTCTGTGATAGGTGAAATCACGTTTGACGATGTTGGTGCACGGAACACGATTTCGTGGGCCATGGCTTGGCCTGGATGATCCATATCAACCGTGTATTTGCCAGCGTACTCTTTAGCATCCAAAGCGATAAGCTGTTTCTGCTTTGCACCGTTTGGTGTAATGGTCTGCAGTGCTAGAGTTTTTTCTGGTTTTGCATCCAATTTAAGCTGACCTTTCTCATCGGTCAGACCAAGGAATGTTTCTTGAGTGTCCCATTGGCCGTTGTTGTTCGTATCTTCAAAAACAACTGCATGTTTGAAGTAGCCGTCAAAGCCTGTGATTACAACACCGTTGTTAGCACTGTTTGAACCACCATCTGAACCGCCACAGCCAGTAAGAGCGATAGCCACTGACGCTGCTAATAAACTCACCTTATTCATTATTCATTTGTCCTTGTTTCGTTTCCGAATGAGAAAGTCGCTTTTTTATTGTTTTTATCTTTCAATCTCACTAGTGAGATTGAAGAGAGTGGTGTCTTTTTAATGACTATTGAGCCTAGGTTCAAGACACGAAAAACCGCACAAAACCCGTAAAATTTATTTCTATTTTTTGTCTATGATGGAAAATTGATAATTTGATCACGGTTCCAGTTTTATTTTGGGGGTGATTGTTTTGTCAAAATAACCACCTGTAAAGAAAGGTTTATTGGGTGTCGCTAAGGACAGGGGCGTGATAAATCATGTTGATCTTAAATTCCTCAACGCGATCAGCAAATTGAGGGTGAGGTTTAAGCACATAACTGTAGACTTCGCCTGGAATGAATATGTCGTAATCTGTGTATTCAAGGTTGTAAAACATAAATGTTCGTTGCCAGTAATCATCTGGCCATTCAGCACAATGTATTGGAGTTATGCCGTCAAAATCCATTGAGCTAGAGATAATATCGGCAAACTCTCCTCGCCCCGCTACGATAGAGCTGTACCAGTAAAATAAATAATCATGACAAAATAGGTCATGTTGATTTGATTTCATATTGAGATCAGAGTCCAGCTTGTGCACTGGTTCGTTACCCTGAACACTTCTATCAAATATGTAGTTGCTAGCAGTCCCGTTTATGTAACCCCCTCCTGAAATGGGAAAGAGGTAGTCAAACAACGTTCCTTGATATTCGTACTCACCAGTGTGGACATTGATGCGTTTTTCCATCGATTGCTTGTTTTTTTGCATGGTGTAGCTTTCGAATTGTTTGCCATCAAACACGGTGGTGAAATAGTTCTGAGTCTCTTTATGAACCTGAGATGCGTATACCTTTTTGGTGGTCCAAATTTGGCGTACGCCGTGGACATAAACAATCAACGAGTCATCACTGATTTTGTACTCACCCACCTTTTTTAAATCTCCCTCTTCAGGACACTGGTGTTTGTCGCTTGAGGCGGCATAACGTACCTCGTCATCCTCAAACTGAAACGCTTCGCAATACACCACTTCATACGCGTACGCGGTACCGCCAAGATTTTGCGTCGTCTCCAAGCGATAGACAATGTCGCCAATTAACGGGTGTTCCGTGTCATTGTGACCTGGAGTGACAACAGGCAACTCAAAACGTGTTGTGACCCACGCATGGTCGCTGTCGCCGTGGTAATCATCACGCGCCGCTACCGCCAGGTATGTGGTGGTTTTAATGTTCTCTGGTGCACCTAGCACCATCATTTGTCCTTGGTTTAGCACCCTTAATCCATTGGCGTTTTCGAGCCAAATCCGAGTGGTGAGGAGATCACCATCCGGGTCTTCAAACAGTTGGTTAAGATTGAGCGAATAGCTAATCGGAGAGTTTTGGTTGAGCTCCCAAGCATAAATAATGGTTTGTAGCTGTTGTTCCACCATGAGGTTGATGATGGGTTTATTGTTCTCTGATGGGTCCTCTTTTGAGCGGCTGTCTTCATAACCCAATGACGAGTCGTAAAAAGAGCCGTCTTCTGTAGTATGAAATGGGTTCGTAATTGGCCCTGGTTGTCCTAAAATGGCAGAATTGAAGGCGTCATCACCGTCTTTTGTGTGGGCGTTCTCCAACGCAGAACCTGTCAACGCTTGCTTTACTTCAACTAAAGATGTGCGCTCATATTGACGATGTGTTCGCGTGGTTGATTGGCTCGTGCTGTCTGATGAGTCCGCCGCTGATGCCAAGCTGGATTCGTCTGACATGCAGTATACGCCGAGCAAACCAACGCAGATTGCGCCGATTATCCAAAATTTTTTGCTTCTCATTACGCGTGCGCCATTCGTGATTGCAACCAGCTGCGAGAGAATTTTAGGTCTTTCTCTATTAAGCTTGCGCTGCACTCGAGCAGTTCACTGATTTCTTGGTTTTTCATTCCCATTAAATACTTGAGTTTGAGTGCACTTGATTGGCGTGGGTAACGGCTACTGAAGTTATCCAGCGCTTTATCCATGATGATCAATTGTTCGAAGCGATCTTCTTCATCTCTCATCAATGTGATGTGTTGACGCTTTTGTGCTTGGTGCGAGCGTGCGTTATCGATCAAGATTTGACGCATCACTTTGGCGGCCATCAAAAAGAAATCACGTTTTGTTTCAATTTCACTCATGTCGCAGTTGGACATCTTCAGGTAAGCATCATGAATTAATGCCGTGGTGCTGTTGACGCTATCGGCCAATACCTTGTTGTCGGTGCCGTACTTTTCCGCGTTTCGTTCACGCTCGTGTTGGGCGATCTTACGTAACTGCAAATACGCAAATTGGTAAAGCTCACTCTCGGCTTGTTTATCACCAGATTGCCATTGTTGAATGATTTGTGTCAGTGCTACTGCTGTTGCCATGGTTATACATCCTCGCTCACTTTGACAAATTCAGAAATGGTGTGGGTTTCAATGCGATCAGAGCCGTCTCGGTTGCGGAGAACATCTTGTTGATAGCGATATAAAATGCCTTGTTCCCAAGTTGCGCCAGCGGGCAGATATTCCCAAGTGGTGTAATTGATTTCGGCAGGGGTCGTTGACCAACGTACCATGACATTCATTTGCGCAAGCTCGGCTTTGGGTTCGTCATTGTTGACCCACCACATGTCCGCATACTCTTGGGTGACATCTTGTGTGTATAGGCTTGCGTCGGTTGGACAGGTGTCTGCATTGTGCGGCAGTCGCATGACTTGTTGGTGGCGCATCAATAGGCACGATTGTGTCATGGACTGCTGGTGGTATTGGGTCTGCTGCCATACCCCGAGGTAGTCGATGTCGTGTTCGTTCGTGTTGGGGTAGGTAAACCACAGCATTTCTGTACGATTGTGGTGGTGGATGTTTTTTTTACGCCCAAGGCCTTGTACTTTTTCCATCAGTAGCTCAGTGCTTGGATCAAAGTTGAGTGCAACGGAGCGGTATTTCCAGTCGCCTTCATCATCAAAGTCTTCGAGAGAGAAGCCATTCAAATCGTTGCGGGTGCATCCAGTGATTGAGCAACCGACGATATTAAACCAATCCGCAAATTTGCTTATCGGCTCGACAATGTCTTCCGTGATAGGGCGCTTCATCGAGAGGAAACAGCCTTGAAAATGGTCGCCAACGCTTGGATGTTCAATCAATGAATCTTTGGTGATGGTGAATCGAGTTTCACCAAACGGAGGGCGATATTTAGGATGATGTTGATAACGTAAATCGTAAGCACAAGCGCGGCCTTGCCAATCTTTCTTTTTGATCACGATGTTTTTGAACGTCATGCCGCGAGGTTCGAAGATGATCTCATCAGAGGCAAAGTTTTTCTCAATGTACAGCTGGCTTTCGTTTAAGTGCTCAATTGCCTCATCGACAGACACCCAGTCGAGATTGAGGTGACGTTTGGCGTCATCCAGATAATTGAGGTCAAGGCCCTTGAGCTGGTTTTGAAAGCGAGCATCAGATAATACGCGGTTGGCTAAGACAATTTCCTTACGATTCTCAGGCGTGCTGTCGAGAGAGAGCAGCAGGCGCGTCATATTGATGCTACGACTGGGTTTGGTTGTTGCCATCGTCGGTGTAAGCACTTCTTGGCTCGATAAGGTTGTCAGCAGATAACCTTTATCATCGTTGCCAAGGAAGAAACTAATCACATCACCAGGTTGGTAGTGAAATGCCCCTTGCTGAGTGACGCCAGTGATATTGGAACTGGTTTTGTAATACAAGCCAGTCACTGGCGCATCGATAAAGTAGCCTTGCTTCAAGGTTGAAGTGGGCGGGTGTGAAGTGGCAGCAGAAGTGTCTGCTGCTAACGTGGAGGTAGCCGTCAATGCAGACAGCCAAAATACCACTGAACGTGTATACATCTTGTTTTAAGCCTTATTGGTTGGTGCTGTCCTCAGACGCACAATTTGGCTGACAACTCATTGGAGTAGTTAGGTGCTTCTTTGGCACCGGTGTCATCATCGCCAACAACATTTTTTGTTTTATATGTTTGGGGATATCTGGATTAGAGAGTATCCGCCTTCGTGTTAACTCCATCATGGAGCTCACCGAGAGGTGTTCGACATTCTGCCCCTTCGCGTGGAAGATAAGGCGAGTCATTTCGTACATCATATCTTCTGCAATCTTCTTTTCTTGTTGCAGTTGGATATTCTTTTGCATCATGGCGCTGCCAAATAGCACACCTGATAGCACGATGATGCCTGACAATGCAGAAGCAAGAGGGCGCCGTTGCACCAAGCGAAAGGCGCTATACAAAGGCCAGTGTTTTTTCTGCTCGATAGGGCGACGTTCGATAATTCGCTCGATATCAATGCGTAGCGCTCGCACATCTGGGTATCGCACTTGTGTGGCTGGACGCGTCGCCCGTCTTATCACCCAATACACATCAGACCAAACCGCTGGTGACGGAAACATCAAAGCGAGGATTTTGCCCAATGAATAAACATCGCTTTGTTCTGTCAGTACTTGTCCTGCCTGCTGCTCAGGGCTGGCAAAATTTTGGCTAAACGCAATCAGTGCCGAGGGTGCTCCCTCTCGGGTGGAGTGCGCTTTTTGAGTCAAGTTGAAGTCGAGCAGTTTGGGTCGTTTGCTACGATCGATCAGTATATTTTCTGGTTTTAGATCGGCATGCAAAACATGATGCTGGTGGGCGTGCTCCATCGCCTGACAAATCTGCTTAAACAGCAGCAGTTTTTCCGTCTTTTCCAGCTTATTTTCTGACAGGTATTCATCTAAGGTTTGACCAAATACCCGCTCCATCACGATGTAAACTGAATCTTGATGAAGACCGCCATCAAACACTTTCGCTATGTACGGATGGTTTAGACGCGCGAGCAGTTGTGCCTCATCGAAGAGTGCACGTTGTCCCAGCACATTACTCAAATTGCTTTGAATAAACTTGATAGCTAGATCTTGTTCGAACGTTTCATCTGCACGTAGGGCGGCGTAAACGACACCCATGCCACCGCGACCCAACTCATGAGTTAGGCGATACTTACTGATGACTTCTCCGCTTAGATCGACGTCTCGGTTCGTAGCCTGGTGAGCACCAAAGTAAAGTAACTGCGTTAGTTGTTCTTCAGGTGTCTCGTGGGCTAAAAGAGGAACGAGTTGTTGATACAGCTCAGGTTGACTTTGTTGCAATGCTTGGAGGTATTGCTGCTTTTGGGAGTCGTCCAGATCAAGCAAGTGATAGTAAATCTGGGTTTCGCTAGAGCCTAACTGCACTGTGCCTAATGTCTTATTCTTTTAGGTACGGCATTTTATAAGAACTTTGATATAAATGTCATTTATTTATTCGGCTTTGACTCACAATGTATGAAACGCAATTTGGTGGCTAATACAATAATAACGTCATGATTTTGCGAATTATTTTCACTGAGCTTGTCGGCAGAGAGTCTATTCGTCATAATGTTACTTGTAACATTACTGATAAATCACATATTTATGGCTCAACAGAATAAGAAAACTCGCACGACATTGCAGGATGTCGCAGACCAAGTTGGTGTCACGAAGATGACGGTTTCACGTTATATGCGTAACCCTGAATCGGTGGCAGAAAAGACTCGGGCCAAGATTGCGACTGCGATTGAAGAGATGGGATACATCGAAAACCGCGCCCCCGCTATGTTGTCAAAGTCGTCCAGTAAAGCCATTGGTATTTTACTGCCCTCATTGTCCAACCAAATTTTTGCTTCCTTTGTTCAGGGCATAGAGATGGTGACCAAAGCCAATGGCTATGAGACGCTTTTAGCGCATTTTAGCTACGATGAGCTTGAAGAAGAACGCAAGATCGCATCATTACTCTCTTATCAGGTCGATGGACTTATTCTCACTGAAAGCCATCACACGCCGCGTACATTGCAAATGATAAAAAATGCAGGGATCCCTGTAGTGGAAACCATGGAACTACCACCAAAGCCGATTGATATGGCGGTTGGGCTAGATCATGAAGATGCCTCGTACACGGCGGTTAAGCAGATGCTAGATTCAGGTAAGCGTACAATCGTTTATTTTGGGGCGCGTTTGGATACGCGAACCAAGCTGCGTATGCAAGGTTATGATCGCGCGATGACGGAAGCAGGCCTAGAACCTAAGCACGTATTAACGGGTGACCACTCTAGCTTCTCTTTAGCGCATGATTTGCTTGAACGCGCGCTAGAAACTCACCCAACGCTTGATGGCGTATTCTGTACCAACGATGACATCGCGATAGGGACCATGCTGAGCGCGCAACAACGTGGCATTCAAGTTCCGCAGCAGTTGGCGGTTGTGGGCTATAACGCGCTGGATATCGGTCAAACCATCAGCCCGAAACTGACTAGTGTCGATACGCCGCGTTTCAAAATCGGTGAAAAGAGCGCAGAGCTTTTGATCGGGCGTCTGAAAGGTGAAGCGCAAGAAGAAAAAGTGGTTGATATGGGGTATCAAATTACCTCAGGAGAGAGTGTTTAACTCGCAGTTAACCGCTCTCTGTATTCGCTCATCAATGGTATTGGCAGGTTAGGGTATGGCACATCAGCTGGATGCATTGGATCTCAACTTAATGCGTTTATTAAAGGCAGTGGTGGAAAACCGCAGCATCAAGCTGGCCGCGATGCAGCTGGGCATTTCTCAACCGAGCGCCAGTCGCGGCGTGATGAAGCTCAAACAAGTGTTTGATGACCCGCTGTTTGTGCGTAAAGCGCATGGGGTTGAGCCGTCACCGATGGCGATACGCCTCGCCGCCGAGTTCGACAACATGATTGCACCACTGGAAAAAGTGGTGCAAGAGTTTGAAGTGTTCGACCCACTGCAATACCAAGGGCAGATCGCGATTGTGACTGACCCTTATTTGATGGATGAGCAAGGGCAGCGATTGCTAACTGGCTGCCATCGAGCCTTTCCCAAAGCGCACTTTGCCTTTTCCAGTTGGAACAGTTACTCGCACGATGAAATGTTAGAGGGCGAGCACGATTACTGCATTCTCGACCAAGAGACCGAGCTGTCGAAAGACATTTATATGCGTCCGTTGTTTGTTGAAAAACGGGTGATTTTGGCACGTAAAAACCACCCGACTTTGTCGAAAGTCAGCAATGATTGGGACACGGTCTCCAAACTGCCTCTGGTGTCTCTGCCTGCGCCCGCCTCGTATAAACCACTTTGTACCGTGGAGTCCGAATATCGTCGTATGGGCTATGAGCCTGTGGTGTTACTTAAATCCTATAATTTGCGTGTGGCGTGCCAAATGTTGCAAGAAACCGACGCGATTATGTATGCCAGCCAAAGCTCAGCAGTATTGATGCCGGAGCTGGACTCTTACGCGATGCCTTTGGTCAACCGTGAGTTTAGCCAGTTTGTCGTCTCTGGCGGTTTCTTACAAACCAATCGCAACCATCCTTTGCACCGACACTTACATAAAGTGGTACGCCAAACTCTGAAGATGCCATTAATTTTCGCACAGTGACGACGGATTATTGTCTCGCGTCACCGAGATTCTCTGCATAAGATAACCATGAAGAAAATGTGTGATTACATAGACAACTCGATCCTATAGATATTCAAAAATGAATATCTCAATTACCTGTCTCTTTTTCCTGCTCAGCGCTAACCTTAGCTCAAACAGTCAGGAGAAGTGGCTCATTTTTATCTTTTTAGTCGATACAGATGCGTGACATTCACCATTCTCCGTTATGCAGTTTTTTAATTTCTGATGGAGGATTCATCATGCTAGTTGCACGTCTATTTTTATTGCTCGCCATCGTTGCCGAAGTAGCAGGCACCAGCACCATGTCTTTTATCGGACAAGGTCATGGATGGTTGGGCTACATCGTGATGTACGTATTGATTGCGGTGTCGTACTACTTCCTCTCGATTGCAGCGAAAAAGATTTCTATCGGCGTGGCATACGCTGTTTGGGAAGGGTTGGGTATCTCATTGATCACGGTCGTTTCAATCGTGTTGTTTGATTCTGACTTAAATACCCAAGAGCTGCTTGGTTTGATGTTAGCTGTCATCGGCATCGTTTGTGTGACTTTAGGTGAGTCACACGGTCAATCTAACACCAAGAAAAAGTCGATAAATCGGCAAAAGAACGTTCATTTTCTACAAGTGTAAGGTGTGAATCATGAGTCAATTTTTTACGATGTCATTTGGATTTGTCGTGATGGCTGCCTTGGTCGACATCGTGGCCAATATGGCGCTCACACGTTCTCACGGCTTTAAATACAAAGGCTGGGGCATTACCGCGATTGTGTTGGTACTGGCTGCGTTCACGCTGTTGGCGCAAGCGGTGAAAGAGATCGACTTAGCCATTGCTTATGCCTCTTGGGGCGCGATTGGTATCTTGGGTACCGCAGTGGGTGGTGCCTTGCTGTTTAAGCAGAAACTCAAGCCAATCGGCTGGTTTGGTATCTTTGTGGTGATTGCTGCGGTCGTGGTGATGAAAACCGCTTAATGCAATCCTCTGAACCCCAGATATCTTCATTCTGAACAGCGAGGGACGCGCGTGATTCAGAATCTACCGACAACAAAGTGCAGTGGCAGAGGGGGTTTCTCTGGCTTCACAACACGTTGATAGTAGATCCCTGATCTCGCCTAGGCTCGTCGGAATGATGGACTAATTCGTTTATTTAAAAAGAGAAATGACCAATCCCAAAGCTCGTCATTCTGAACAGCGAGGGACGAGCGTGATTCAGAATCTACCAACAAAAAGTGCTGTGGCAGAGGTGTTTTCTCTGGCTTCACAACACGTTGATAGTAGATCCCTGATCTCGCCTAGGCTCGTCGGAATGACGGACTAATTCGTTTATTGAAAAAGAAAAATGACCAATCCCACATCTCGTCATTCTGAACAGCGAGGGACGAGCGTGATTCAGAATCTACCAACAAAAAAGTGCTGTGGCAGAGGTGTTTTCTCTGGCTTCACAGCACGTTGATATTAAATTCCTGATCTTGCTTAGGCTTGTCGAAATGACGAGGTTTTTCTTCTCGCCTTAAACAATGAAGCTTGCGCCTTCTTCTGCGCTAGAGACGTTTTGGCGGATCACGCTAAACAAGCCTCGTCCCCATGTTTGTTGGGGAGATTCGGTATCGAAATGAATCAACTCGCGCCCAGTGGTGTCGCTTAAGTTGTTCAATTCGCCCGTTTGGCAATCAAGGCGAATCAAATCGCCGTTACGCACCAAACCAATCGCGCCACCACGAATGGCTTCTGGAGAAACATGAATCGCAGACGGAATTTTACCTGAAGCGCCAGATAAACGACCGTCAGTAACCAGCGCCACTTTAAAGCCCGCTTTTTGCACGTTACCTAAAATTGGCATCAGCTTGTGCAGTTCAGGCATGCCGTTTGCCGCTGGGCCGTTGTGTGTGACCACAACGATGCAATCTTTGTTCAGCTCACCACGTTTGTACGCAGCTTCCACTTCATGTTGGCATTGGAATACGATCGCAGGTGCAACAATCACGCGTTGCTCTTCTTTCACCGCAGACACTTTCACCACGGCTTTGCCCAAGTTGCCAGTCAGTACGCGAGTGCCGCCAGTGTTTTGGAAAGTGGCGTCCGGTTTGGCGATCACGTCACCGTCTTGGCTGCCTTGGCACGGTGTCCAAGTCAGTTGGCCATCGACAAGGCTCGGTAGCGTCATCTGATCTTCAAATTCACCAAACACGGGTTTCACATCGCGATGCAAAAGCTCGGATTGGTTCAAGCGGTGCAATAACGCAGGCACGCCACCCGCGTCTTGGAACGCGTTCATATCGGCTGGTCCGTTCGGGTAAACGCGAGCTAACAAAGGAACCACATCCGACAGATCGCTGATGTCTTGCCACGTGAGCAAGATGCCAGCAGCACGCGCCACGGCGATCATATGAATGGTGTGATTGGTGCTGCCGCCAGATGCAAGTAGAGCGATGATGCCGTTGACCAAGCTCTTTTCTGTGACCACCTCGGCCAGCGGACGGAAGTGTGCAGAACCCGCCGTCATTGAGGCGATTTTCAGAGCCGCGTGATCGGTTAACGCTTTACGCAGTTGGGTATGGGGATGAATGAATGCCGAACCTGGCAGCATCAAGCCCATGGCTTCGAACACCAACTGGTTGGTGTTGGCGGTGCCGTAAAACGTGCACGTACCCGCAGAGTGGTAAGCGCGACACTCCATATCCAGCAGAGCGTCTTTGCCGACTTCACCCGCTGCGTATTTTTGGCGCACGTCGACTTTCTCTTCATTGCTGATGCCTGTTGCCATCAGACCCGCTGGTACAAACGCAGTCGGTAGGTGCGCGTAAGACAGTGCGCCCATCAGTTGCCCCGGGGCAATTTTGTCACAGATGCCAAGCAGTAATGTGGCATCAAAGACATTGTGGCTCAAAGACAACGCCGTTGATTGCGCAATTAAGTCACGCGAAAACAGCGACATATCCATGCCGGCTTGACCTTGAGTCACCCCATCGCACATCGCTGGCACACAACCTGCGACTTGCGCTGTATGGCCGTAGTCCGCCAGCACTTGTTTGATTTGCGCCGGGTAGTCTTGGTACGGCTGGTGGGCGCTCAACATGTCGTTGTAGGCGCTGATCAGCGCGACATTGGCATGAGTAAAATCGAGAATATTTTTCTTTTCAGAAGAGCAAGAAGCGGCGACCGCATGGGCTAAGTTACCACAAGATAAACCAACACGGCCTTTGCCAGCTTCGGCTTGCACTTCGGTGCGAGCAAGAAACGCAGCGCGCGCTTCACGGCTGCGCTCGATCAAACGTTGTGTGACCTCAAGAACAACAGAGTGAGTCATTACGCCACCTCGATCGCTTGCATTTTGATTAGCTCAGCGGCAGAGCGTTCCACCACGTCGCTGATGTCTCCGTCGATACTGACGATCAGAGTTTGAGGCTCGTTGTCTGGGCGCTCTAGCGTCTCGAATTGGCTCTTCACCATGTTTTCTTTCATGAAGTGGCCTTTGCGCATACGCATGCGATTAAGGATCAACTCCATATCGCCATCAAGGAACAGGAAGGTCACGTTGTCGTTGCCTTCGCGGATCTGATCGCGGTAAATCTTTTTCAGTGCTGAACAGACAATAATGCCGTGTTCGTTTTTGCTTTCTAGGCTGTACGCCGCATCACGAATGCGTTCTAGCCATGGCTTGCGATCATCATCGTTCAGAGGCTGGCCCGATGCCATTTTCTGAATGTTCGCTCGTGGATGAAGATCATCACCATCAATGAATTTACGCCCTAGCTTTTTCGCTAGATGCTCACCAATTGTGCTTTTACCACTAGCACAAACGCCCATAACGATGACACTACTACCAGCCATAACTTATCCTCATAACCAAATTTGCGCGTGATCTCAATTTTTGAATTCACTTTAAAATATGGGTTTATCTTATTCATGTTATCGGTAACATGTTACCGGTAACTGAAATAAATGTGAACCATAACACAAACAATAATTCTTAAAGGTGAACCTATGGAGCAATTAACCCAAGCCCCAGATCCTACGTTCCTACTGACGATTGCAGGCCTTGCCATTGCAGCGTTACTCGTTCTGATAATTAAACTGAAAGTCCATGCTTTTGCTTCCCTTACTATGGTGAGTTTAGGCACAGCAATCGCCACTGGCGTTCCTTCTGAGAAAGTCGTATCGACCATGATGGGCGGCTTCGGCGGCACACTGGCTTCCGTGGCATTGCTGGTTGGTCTTGGTGCGATGATCGGTAAAATTCTTGAAGTGACTGGCGGTGCGAAAGTGCTGGCAGACACTTTGATTGGTCGCTTTGGTAAAGAGCGCGCACCATTTGCTTTGGGCGTCGCTTCATTACTGTTTGGCTTCCCAATCTTCTTCGATGCTGGCCTTGTAGTGATGATGCCAATCATCCTAAGTGTTGCGGCTCGTTTTGGTGGCTCACCAATTAAATACGCGTTGCCTGCTGCCGGTGCTTTTGCGGTTATGCACGCGTTTGTTCCACCACACCCAGGTCCGGTTGCAGCGGCAGAATTCCTTGGCGCAAACATCGGTCTGCTATTGGTGGTGGGTATTCTGGTTGCTATTCCAACTTGGTACCTTGGCGCTTACCTATTTGGTTTATACACGGGCAAAAAATTCGATATCCCACTATCTAAAGCCTTCTTTAATGGCGAAGCAATGGTGGATGAGCGCAACGCACCAAAATTTGGCACGGTTATGACCATCCTTGTGCTGCCAGTCCTGCTAATCTGTTTGGATACGGTATTGAACACACTGGCGGTTGCAGGTTTGATTGATGGCAAAACGGCACTGGTTGAGTTCCTACGTATGCTAGGTAAAACCCCAGTCGCGTTGCTAATTACTTTGATTGTCTGTCTGGCTGTGTTTGCCAAAGACTACGGCATGGCAAAACTAGAAAAATTGTGTGGTGAGTCATTGGCTCCAATCTGTGGCGTTATCCTAGTAACGGGTGCTGGTGGCATGTTTGGCGGCGTACTGCGCTCAAGCGGCATCGGTGATGCACTGGCTGACGTTCTTACAGACACAGGTATGCCTGTGATTGTGGCGGCGTTTGTGATTTCAACCTGTCTGCGTGTTGCTCAAGGCTCGGCAACGGTAGCGCTAACCACTACGGCGGCTCTTATCGCGCCAGTTGTGGCTGCATCAACAGGTTTGAGTGAACTAGACCTTTGCTTTATCGTAATCGCGATTGCGGGTGGTGCAACGGTACTGTCTCACTTCAATGACTCTGGTTTCTGGTTGGTCTCTCGTCTGCTTGAGATGGATGAGAAAACCACATTAAAAACTTGGACGGTAATGGAAACGTTACTTGGCGGTATCGCGTTTATTATCGTCGCAACATTAAGCTTTATTCTTTAGAGGTTCCCCATGACAACACTTGAACAACGATTAAGAGAAATCAAAATCGTCCCAGTTATCGCAATCAACGACGTAGCACACGCTCTGCCACTGGCAAAAGTGTTGGTAGAAAACGGTTTACCATGTGCGGAAGTGACATTCCGCACCGAAGCGGCGGCGGAATCGATTCGCATCATGCGTGAAGCGTACCCAGAACTGTTGATTGGCGCGGGCACCGTTCTGACCACTGAACAAGTGGATATCGCAATCGAAGCGGGCGTGGACTTTATCGTTAGCCCAGGCTTCAACCCAACCACAGTGAAATACTGTCAGCAACGTGGCGTGACTATCGTACCGGGTGTAAACAACCCAAGCTTGGTTGAGCAAGCGATGGAAATGGGTCTGCGTACGTTGAAGTTCTTCCCTGCTGAGCCTTCAGGCGGCGTAAGCATGCTGAAAGCACTCACGGCGGTTTACCCAGTTGAATTCATGCCAACAGGTGGCGTAAGCCCATCCAACGTGGAAGATTACCTAGCACTGAAATCGGTTGTAGCTTGTGGCGGTACGTGGATGGTGCCAACCGCAATGATGGACAACGGCGATTGGGAAGGTATTGCTGAATTGGTTCGTGCAGTTAAGTAAAACGCACAAACGGCTCCGAAATACCCCCGAACGTTAGAAAACGTGATACGAAAAAGGGTCATCAAGTTACTTGATGACCCTTTTGCTTTTGGGAATGAAACGGCTTTAGAAGTGATGCTTCATAAAGCGCTTAATAAAGCGAATGAAATCTGCTTCGGCTAGCTTCGCGCACTTCAATGTTTGGGCGTGAGACAATTCTACATCTCCCAAGCCTTCTGCCATGTTGGTGATCGCACACACTGCCAATACGGGTAAGCCGCAATGCGCCGCAGAAATCACTTCTGGCACGACCGACATGCCCACCACATCACCACCGATGATTTGCATCATGCGGATTTCGGCTGCGGTCTCAAAGTTGGGGCCTGTGTAAGAGACAAACACACCTTCATTCAGGTGAATACCATTGGCTTTGCCGACTTCAAACGCTTCTGCGCGTAGGTCTTTGTCGTACGCATTGGCGAGGCTGAAGAACCTCGGGCCGTACTCTTCATCATTCGGACCGATCATTGGCGATTCAGGCATGGTATTGATGTGGTCATGAAATACCACCAGAGAACCGACATCAATGCGTTCAGGGCGAAGTGAGCCTGCTGCGTTGGTGACGAGCAAAAACTCACAGCCCAGCTTTTTAAAGGTGCGCACGGGCGTGGTCATGACCTTCATTGAGCCGTGTTCGTAGTAGTGACCGCGACCTTTCATGCACACTACGTCTACGCCGCCCATGGTACCAAGCACCAACTCACCAGAGTGGCCTTGCACGGTGCTAACCGGAAAGCCTTCGAGATCTTCGTATGGAATGACCACTTTGTCTTGTAGTTCATCTGCCAATACGCCTAAGCCAGAGCCTAAAATAAACGCCGCTTTAGGTTGGAAGTTTGGTTTGCGTTCGCGAATGGTTTGTAGCGCACCGATTACTGGATCGTGATTCATGTTAGTCACCTTCTGGTTGTGTATTGATTCTATTGTGTGACTTTCTGCGCTGGTTATCTTTGCTTTATTCGCTACTATCATCCTTAAAAAGAGGATGATGAAATTCGCTAGGACTCAATGCATGAAGTCAGAACCATTTGAGCGCGTGACGCTGAAGATGCTGCGTTACTTTTACGAGGTCGCACAAACCAAGCATTTCACTAAGGCCGCCGAGAACCTCAATATCACCAATTCGCCGTTGAGCAATCGCATCAAAGAGTTGGAAGAAGTGCTTAACGTCAAACTGTTTGAGCGTGATTCAAGAAACGTCATGCTGACGGAGGCCGGGCGATTGTTGGAGTCCAAATGCCAACTGATTTTTCAGACCTTGGATGTCTCGCTCAATCAAGTGCAGCAAGTGGGCTTGAACCAGAGAAATATCCTGCGAGTTGGTGTGGTAAGTAGTGCATTTTGGGGCGGATTTGATCGTCTGTTGCAGCGCTTCCATGCTGAGCATGGCACTTATCACGCCGACATTTTTGACCTGAACCCAGAGACGCAAAAGAAGCATCTGAGTGAGAAGAAAATCGACGTAGGCATTGTACGTTTTGCCGATGCACTCAACATTTATCCGTATCAGTCGGTGTCTTTGGGCAAAGATGTGTTTGTGGTGGCGGTGTCGGAGCAACATGAGTTAGCCAGCAAATCTTTGCTGCGGCTCCAAGATTTAAAGGCGTGTGAGTTTGCGTTTATGAGTTTGGCGAATTCTGCCTCGGCAAACTTCATCATCAATGCCTGTCTGCAAGAAGGCTTTTTACCCCATATTGGCAAACAAGTGGTGGAGCCAAGCACCTTGATGGCGTATGTGGCAAACAGCAATACCGTGACGTTGGTGCCGTCGACGTTTTCTCAGCATCATTGGCATGGGATTCGTTTTATCAAGCTGAAAGAATCACTGCGTGCAGACTTATGTCTGATTCATGACGGTAAGCAGGAGAGTGCTATCAAAGCCGAGTTTATTCGCACGTTATTGGAGAATGCGAGTTAAGCATGGGCTAACAAAAAAAGGTCACCCTAAGGTGACCTTTTCAAATGATTCGCTGAAATCAGCAATGCGATTAGCGCGCAATTAACGCATCGTTACGAACTCTTCTGAGCCCGTTGGGTGGATAGCCACAACCGAGTCGAAGTCTGCTTTGGTTGCGCCCATCTTCATTGCTACGCCGAAGCCTTGGATCATTTCATCTACCGTGAAACCGATGCCGTGTAGGCCAACAACCGTTTCTTCTTCGCCCGCACATACAAGCTTCATCTTACATGGTTGACGGTGCTTAGTAACGGCGGTGTACATCGCTGTAAAGCCAGATGTGTAGACTTTGATGTTATCTTGGCCGTACTTCTCTTCCGCTTCTTGCGTTGTAAGACCGATAGTGCCGATTGGTGGGTGGCTAAATACCACAGTTGGAACCAAATCGTAGTCCATCTTCGCGTTTGGTTTGTTGTTGAACAAACGCTCAGAAAGTTGACGACCCGCTTTCACTGCTACTGGTGTTAGCTCGATACCGCCTTCCATGATGTCACCCACACAGTAGATGCCTTTCACGTTGGTTTCTTGGTATTCGTCTACCTTAATGTAGCCTTTTTCGTTCGTTGCAACACCAGTTGACGCTAGGTTGATTGCGTCAGTTGCTGGGTGACGACCGATTGCCCAAATCAGTTGGTCAACGTTTTGGCTCTCACCGTTTTCTAGGTGCAGAGTTAGGCTGCCATCGGCTTCTTTTACCACTTCTTTTGGTACAGAATGGGTGTGCAGTGTTGGGCCCTCTGCTTCCATCACTTCAACCAACGTATCGATGATCATTGGGTCGAAGCTACGCAGTGGTGACTCTTTACGTACGAACAGGTGCGTTTCTGTACCTAGTGCGTGCAGTACGCCAGCAATTTCAACTGCGATGTAGCCAGCGCCGACAACCGCAACGCGTTTTGGTTGCTCTGCTAGGTCGAAGAAGCCGTTTGAATCGATGCCGTATTCAGCGCCTGGAATGTTTGGAATAGTAGGACGACCACCAACCGCGATCAGGATGTGATCCGCAGTATAATGTTCACCGTTTACTTCTACGGTTTTCTCGTCAACAAACTTAGCAAAGCCTTTAATCACGTTTACTTTGTTGTTGCCAAGAACGCGATCGTAAGATTGGTGAATACGACCAATGTACGCCTGACGGCTCTCAACCAGTTTGCTCCAGTCGAAACCTTTCACGTCGACATCAAAACCGTAATCTTCTGCGTACAGGTTCATTGCTTCTGCGATTTGTGCGCCGTGCCACATCACTTTCTTCGGTACACAACCTACGTTTACACAGGTACCACCGAGATCTTGAGCTTCGATTAGCGCAACTTTCGCGCCGTACATCGCCGCACGGTTTGCAGATGCGATGCCGCCACTGCCGCCACCGATACAGATATAGTCAAAATGAGTCGCCATTACTTTCTCCAAGAGCTTATAAATTTTATCTGGTACATAGATAGATTGGGATGACCTTGCCTGAACTCAATGCCACCGTTATCCCACTATCATAAATCGAATGTAACGAATTCCTAAATGGGAAAAAGTGACATTGCTTATGACAAATAGCGATGAGAGGTATAAAAAGAAGAATAAGCGCGATCAGACGGCGGGGTTGAGAGCATAAAAAAGCGCAACGAGAATGTCGTTGCGCTGAGAGGTTTCGGTGCAGAAGTATTTACTCTGGCACAATCCAGTCCACTTTCCAGTGGCCGGTGGCTGGTGCGATCGCGTCTTGCAGGAATGGCAGAATCTCTTTCATCTGGCTTTCCAGTTTCCACGGTGGGTTAATCACAATCATGCCGGATGCCGTCATGCCGCGCTCGTTGGTATCGGGTGCGACACCTAACTCGATTTGCAGAATTTTACGAATGCCCAGTGCTTCCAGGCCTTCGATCATATCTTCGATGTCGTGACGGTTTACCACTGGGTACCAAATCGCGTAGATACCGGTTGCCCAACGCTTATGGCTCTGATGAATCGCGCGCACTACATCGCGGTACTCTTTCGCGAGCTCGTATGGTGGGTCAATTAGTACCAAACCCCTGCGTTCTTGTGGCGGTAAGCTTGCTTTTAGACGCTGGAACCCGTCCTCTTTGAAGATGCTCACTTGGCGATCGCGATGGAATTCTTGCTCTAACAATGGGTGATCGGCTGGGTGCAACTCGGTCAGCACCATGCGATCTTGTGGGCGGATTTGCGCGCGCGCCACACGTGGTGAGCCTGGGTAGTAACGCAGCTTCTCGCCGTTGTTGAGCACTTTGATGGCATCGATGTAGCTTTTGATGTCTTCAGGAATGTTTGTGTTGTCCCAAATACGCGCGATGCCTTGTTTGTATTCGCCCGTTTTTTCAGACCATTCGTGAGTCAGATCGTAACGGCCCACACCCGAGTGGGTATCGTGATAAACGAATGGTTTATCTTTTTGTTTCAGCGCATCAAGAATGAGGCTTTGAACGATGTGTTTGACCACGTCGGCATGGTTTCCGGCGTGGAAGCTGTGGCGGTAACTTAACAAATTAAACTCTCGAAACACTCTTTGGTTGAGTGTGGTCTGTGATTTTCACTCTATGGCGGTATTATACTCAAGTAACTTAAAGATGTAGAACTTCCAATCAAATCCGTTCCTCTAATAGGGGCTCACTATTGAAATTTCTTTAAGTCACCCACACTTACTATTGGTAATCGAATTGAACTAGGTGAGTTTCTCGTGCTCAAAGAGTGTGAAATCTCATTTAGGTATAACAAGACTCAAGGACAGAGTAGCGCTCGTTGACTATATGGTCATCGCAGCATAGAGAAAGGGAACGGAGCTCCCCCAATCCATGTTGCTGGCTCGTCTGTACATTGAGTTGGCCTATCTACACAAAATAGACAGGCAATCACAGAGTCAAAACACAAAAGGAATTATTCATGTCTAATCCTCTTCTGACGTTTACGGACTTACCTCCGTTTTCTCAAATTAAACCAGAACACATCAAGCCTGCCGTTGAACAAGCGATTGCTGACTGCCGAGCGAAAATCGATGAAGTTCTAAAAGATAATGCTCACCCAACTTGGGACAGTGTGATTGCGCAAATTGAAGAAGCGGATGACCGCTTAAGCCGCATTTGGTCGCCAGTGGGTCACATGAACTCCGTGGTGAACAGCGAAGATCTGCGTGAGGCGTACGAAAGTTGTTTGCCAATTTTGTCAGAGTACGGCACTTGGGTTGGTCAGCACAAAGGCCTGTACGAAGCGTACAAAGCGATTAAAGCCAGTGATGCATTCGCAACGCTGACTCGCGCTCAACAAAAAACCATCACCGATGCGTTACGAGACTTTGAGCTATCGGGTATTGGTTTACCATCCGATGAGCAGCACCGTTACGGCGAAATCAGCAAGCGCATGTCTGAGCTCAGCTCTAAATTCTCTAACAATGTACTGGATGCCACTATGGGTTGGACCAAGCACATCACGGATGAGAAAGACCTTGCTGGCATGCCAGAATCGGCGCTGGCAGCAGCGAAAGCCGCGGCAGAAGCAAAAGAGCTCGATGGTTACCTCATTACACTGGATATCCCATCTTACCTACCTGTCATGACGTACTGCGACAACCAAGAGTTGCGCAAAGAAGTGTACGAAGCATACGTGACGCGCGCCTCTGATCGCGGTCCAAATGCTGGTAAGTGGGACAACTCAGAAATCATTACTGAGCAACTGAGACTGCGTCACGAAATTTCACGCATGTTGGGTTTCAATACTTACAGCGAGAAATCGTTAGCAACGAAAATGGCCGAAACGCCAGATCAAGTGTTGGGCTTCTTGAATGACCTAGCGACACGTGCGAAACCGCAAGGTGAACGTGAAGTCGAAGAGTTGCGTCAGTTTGCGAAAAGTGAGTTTGGCGTTGAAGAATTGAATGTGTGGGATATTGCTTACTACAGCGAGAAACAAAAGCAGCACTTGTTCCAAATCTCGGATGAAGAACTGCGCCCGTACTTCCCTGAGTCTAAGGTTGTCAGTGGTCTGTTTGAAGTGCTAAACCGCGTGTTTGGCATGACAGTTACTGAGCGCGAAGGCGTGGACACTTGGCACGAATCTGTGCGTTTCTTCGATATCTTTGACGCTGAAGGCGCACTGCGTGGCAGTTTCTACTTAGATCTCTACGCACGTGAGCACAAACGTGGCGGCGCGTGGATGGATGACTGTCGTGGTCGTCGTATTACGCTCTCTGGCGAACTGCAAACGCCGGTGGCTTACCTAACGTGTAACTTCAACCGTCCAGTGGGCGACAAGCCAGCACTGTTTACGCACGATGAAGTTGTGACACTTTTCCATGAATTTGGTCACGGTATCCACCACATGCTGACGCAAGTAGAAACTGGCGCGGTATCAGGGATTAATGGCGTACCTTGGGATGCGGTTGAATTGCCAAGTCAGTTCCTAGAAAACTGGTGTTGGGAAGAAGACGCACTGGCGTTCATTTCTGGTCACTATGAGACAGGCGAGCCGTTGCCAAAAGCGATGCTAGATAAGATGCTCGCGGCGAAAAACTTCCAGTCGGCGATGGGTATTTTGCGTCAGCTAGAATTCGGTTTGTTCGACTTTACTCTGCACACCGAATACGACCCAGAAGTGGGTGCACGCGTTTTGGAAACGCTGGCGAAAGTGAAAGAGAAAGTCGCGGTGGTTCCAGCCGTTGAGTGGGCGCGCTTCTCGCACAGCTTTGGTCACATCTTTGCTGGTGGTTACAGCGCGGGTTACTACAGCTATCTGTGGGCTGAAGTGCTGTCGTCAGATGCGTATTCTCGCTTTGAAGAAGAAGGTATCTTCAACAAAGAAACGGGTCAAAGCTTCCTGAATAACATCTTAGAAATGGGTGGCAGTGAAGAGCCAATGGAGCTGTTTAAGCGCTTCCGTGGTCGTGAACCACAAATTGATGCGCTCTTGCGCCATTCTGGTATTGCAGCGTAAGCGTACGCTGTCTTTCCAAAAATACTAAGGCCAACCATTCGGTTGGCCTTTTTTTATCCATTTTTTATAAAAAATTCACGGATTCACACTGCGGTTAATTGGGTTCTGCAGCGATATCAATGTCTCCGTAGACTGAACCTCATCAATGGCTTGCAGCTTATCAATCAGCACAAATTGCAGTTCTTCAATCGATTTGCACATCAATTTGACGAATATGTTATACGCGCCCGTGGTGTAGTAAGCTTCAACGACTTCATCGAGCGCGTTGAGTTTTTCTAGCGCGGAATGGTAATCACGAGCTGCGTTTAGGTTAATACCAATGAAGCAGCACACATCGTAGCCGAGCTTTTTGGTATTTACGATCACCTCCGTTCCTTCGATGATGTCAGCCGATTTCATCTTCTCAATACGCACATGGATAGTGGCAGGGCTGACATCGAACTGCTTGGCCATTTCTGCGTAGGGCGTTCTGGCGTCAGCCATCAGTGTTTTTAATATTGCGCGGTCAAGGTCGTCGAGTTTCGGCAGGCTCGCATTCATACTATTATTTCCGTTAGGGATAGAGTTTTACCTCCCTTTTATACTCATAGCGGATAGGATTCACAAGGTTTGGCAGGAGTAACTGCGGGTTAACTCCGAGCTATGGAGATAATGTGCAGCGTTTTCTGGTTATTGTCGCGCTATGTTGGAGCGCGTTTGCCGCGGCCTCAGATCCGAAAGTTTTGGTCGTGCACTCCTATCATCAAGGTTTTTTCTGGACGGATTCCATACAGCGAGGTATCGAGCAGCAATTGGGTGATCGATCGCTGGATATGCGCGTGCTCTATTTAGACTCGAAACGTAACCAGAGTGAGCAGTTTTTCGCTCAGCTTGAATCCTTATATCGTACGAAATTAAGCAAAGAACGATTCGATGCCATTTTAGTGAGTGATAACAACGCGCTTGAACTGATGCAGCGTTTGGCACCAATCATCAAAGACACCCCGGTTATATTTAACGGCATCAACAATTATCATCCTTCTTTGCACCAATCTCTGAATGCAACAGGAGTAACAGAAGATGTCGATTTGGAGGCAAATTTAGCCCTCATAGAGCGACTACACCCTGATTACACCCAAATTCTTATTGTCAGTGACCATTCCGTAACGGGAGAGGTATTACGCTACCAAATCGACAATTTTGTACATGAACATCCGCAATATCGCGACAAAATCGTGCAAGTTATTCCCGATAGTATCATTGACTTAAAGCAACAAGTAGCGAAGCTGAATAAAGATAAAGTCGTCCTGTTTTGGACCTATTACCGAGATAAACAGGGTGTGGTTGGCAGTGAACGTGACTGGATTGGCGTTAACAGAGCCTCAAATGCGCCGCTGTTTATGGTGCACGACATTGGCTTAGGACACGGTGCGGTTGGTGGCGTGATCCAAAGTGGTTATCGGCATGGCATAGAGAGCGCTGAGATACTTGAGTTTGTGTTGGATAACCCTGACCAAGCTCTGCCAGCCGTGAAGAAAAGTGATTCTGAAATCAAGCTCGATTATCAAGCTGTAGTGCGCTGGGGGCTGGGTGCTGAGCAAGAGGTCTCTGCGGTATTTTTTAATAAACCGATGAAGTTTTCTGAGCGTTTTGCCAAAGAAATTCGCTTGTTTGGTAGCCTGTTTGTGGTGATGTCGGTGGTCATTTTGTTGATGGGTTACTATTTACAGCGGATGCGTCGCAGCGAGAGTGCCGCGCGAGAAAGCCAAGCCATCTTAGAGTCGATTTTTGATCAGAGCATGCAGTATATGGGCATTTTGGATGCCAACGGTGTACTTAAATCGGGCAACGATCACCTGCAATCTTTGCTGTATTACCAAGGGCTGCGTTTAGACCGACCACTTTGGTTTCATCCCAATTGGAGTGAGAAAGCACAAGCGTTGCTTGAGGCGTATTTCCACGCGCCTCACCATCAAGTGTCGACGTTTGAGGCTGAAATTTGGAGTAAAGAGCACGGTACATTGGTGTTGGAAATTTCACTCAAGCCTTTTTCTCAGCAAGTAGGAAATCAAAAGCAATACTTGTTTGAAGCGCGCGATATCACTAGTCGTAAGTTGATGGAAGATAAGCTCTATCAACGCGAATCAACCCTGCGTAACTATTATGAGCAACAGCCAGTCATGATGGTGACGCTCGACAGCAACAATCGCATTCAAGAAGTGAATCGATTTGCTCAGCTACTCCTAGGCTACAAACCGATGGACATGCTCGGACACCGCCTAAGGGAGTTTTATTTTGATGACAAGGTACTGTTTCCTCGCCAAGTGCTATTGCAACCCAATCAACAGGTGCATGGGGTCTGGCGACGTGAAGTCGAGTATCGCCATGCAAATGGTCATCGTGTTTGGGTACGTGAGAACATTCGTCCACTGAGTGAATCTGATCAGCTGTTGATTGTGGGTGAAGATATTACAGAAACCAAACAGCTTTCCGAGAAACTGGAATATCAAGCGCGCTATGACTTACTGACAGGGACTTATAACCGAAACCACTTTGAACTAGAGCTCAAGACCGCACTGCGTGAGGTGGACAGCCATCGTCGCGTCCACGCCATGCTGTACCTCGACTTAGATCAGCTAAAAGTCCTCAATGATACGGTTGGGCATGATGCGGGTGACGCGGCGATTCAATTTTGCGCCAGCATGTTAGAGGAAGTGCTGCCATACAATTCCATCTTGGCTCGAATGGGAGGCGATGAGTTTGCGGTACTACTCAAAGATTGCGACGAATACGGCGCGATTAATATCGCTAAACTGATCATCTCGACGTTGAGTGAACATCTCTTTATTTGGGAAGATACACGCTTGTTCATCAGTTGTTCTATTGGTATTCGTATCATCGATCATACGGCAGAGACGCCGCAAATGGTGCACGCTCAAGCGGACTCTGCGTGTCATGCCGCCAAGGAGCAAGGCCGTAACCGCTACAATCTGTTCAGCTTAGATAACGAAGAGCTACAACGTCGCCAGATGGAAATGCAGAGCGTCAATTTGGTGCATGAGGCATTGTCGAATCAGCGTTTAGAGTTGTTTGCTCAACCGATCAAAAGCTTACAACAGCACGATGCTCAGATGTATTTTGAGATTTTAGTGCGCATTCGCAATGGATATGGTGATTATGTTTCTCCTGCATTGTTTATTCCTGCTTCCGAGCGCTACAACATTGCGCATTGGATTGATAAACAGGTCATTACTCAAACGCTAGAATGGTTTGAGCAACGCCCGGAGGTGGTTGAAAAACTCGGTCGTTGTTCGATAAACCTTTCAGGTCAATCTATGGGGAATCAAGAGTTTATCGATTTCTTATTGGAACGACTGGAACGTTCGTCTATGCCGTGTGAAAAAATCTGTCTAGAAATCACCGAGACAGCAGCGATGAGTAATCTTGAGCAAGCCATTGAGCTCTTCACCAAGCTCAAAGCGTTGGGTTGTATTATTGCATTGGATGATTTCGGCTCGGGCTTGTCTTCATTTGGTTACTTAAAGAAACTTCCCGTTGATATCGTGAAAATTGATGGCCTTTTCGTGCGAGATATCAACGTAAATGAAATGGATCGTGTGATGGTTCGCTCGATCAATGATCTGGCAAAACAGCTAGGCAAAGTGACGGTGGCGGAGTTTGTCGAAAACGAACAAGTCATGCAGCATTTGATCGATCTTGGTGTGGATTATGGCCAAGGCTACGGTATTGGGCATCCTCAACCGCTTTCTGAGTTAGTTGAGCGACTGACGGCTGAGTAGTCCTGTCATATCAAGCTCAACCTAGCATTGAGAGGTAACTTAGGTATACACTCAGCGCCAGTTACCGCGATTTTTTATTGGAGCCTCCTTTTGCAACTGCAATTGATCTGTGAAGACCCGTCTCAACAACCTCATCTGGATGAACTGGCTGCACGCTGGCAGCTTTCTCACACTGACGAGAGCGATTTTGCTTTGGTGCTGACCACCGAGCGTTTAGAGCTGCGTAAAGTGGATGAGCCAAAGTTGGGCGCTATTTTTGTCGATTTAATTGGTGGCGCAGTGGGACATCGCCGAAAATTTGGTGGTGGTAAGGGCCAAGCCATCGCAAAAGCCGCAGGTTTGAACAAAGGGGCAACGCCAACCGTTCTAGACGGCACGGCGGGGCTGGGACGTGATGCGTTCGTTTTGGCTTCGCTCGGCTGTAAGGTACAGATGGTGGAGCGACACCCGGTAGTCGCAGCGTTGCTGGATGACGGTTTGGCGCGTGCGAAACAAGACCCTGAAATTGGAACTTGGGTATCAGAGCGTATGTCGTTGATCCATGCCTCCAGTCATGATGCATTGGAACAGCTGGCACAAGATGAAGACTTTGTTCAGCCAGATGTGGTGTATCTCGACCCTATGTATCCGCACCCAGAAAACAAGAAGAAATCGGCGCTCGTAAAAAAAGAGATGCGCGTTTTTCAATCGTTGGTTGGCGCCGATTTGGACGCCGATGGTTTGCTAGATCCTGCCATGGCGTTAGCCACAAAACGCGTGGTGGTGAAGCGCCCAGACTATGCAAACTGGCTGAACGAGCAAAAGCCGACTATGGCGATTGAAACCAAAAAAAATCGCTTTGATGTCTATGTTAAAGCCTCAATGGCATAACTTCCTGACCGCTCAACTTTTCTTGTCACAGTACGGTGTATCGTGCTGTGATCAAGCCTCTCTTTCTGAATCGTTACTGATAGTTTTCTCTTGCTAATTTTCCTTCCTGACTGTATATCTAACTAAGAATTATTATTATTTCACTTGTTGTGATGCGGTCGATAATTGGGAAGCTGGAGTAGTAGAATGGCTAAACGCTTATGCAAAATGAGTCGTAAACAGATCGCGGCGGAGCTTGGCGACATCCATCGTTTAGTTGTCGCACCAAAGTTTGTTTGTCGCTCTTGCGCACGCTCTTCAGCGGCCAAAGATACCCTGTGTAAGCCAGCCGCTATTCCGCCGCAAAAATGCCAAGACAAGCCATTGAACGAGCAACAATCATGTGGCTTATTGGCTGAAGCGCTGCCAGTACAACCGATTCCTGTGACAACAAAACAAAGCAACGAAAAAGCCGCGATTGTGAAGCGTGTTGTTGAGCGCGTAAAAGAGAAAAAGCAAGCCGAAAAATCCCTGGATCCAGTAAGAACCGACGTACCAGTATGGTTTGATTTAGCGGATAAAAAATCGCTTAAGAAAGCGAAAAAAGCACTGAAAAAGCATTATAAGCAGCAGAAGAAGTTGTTAAAAGTAGCGAAAAAACAACAAAAGTTACTTAAGCGTCAGCGCAAGCTTGAAGCGCGCAATGCCAAGCTAGAGGTGTTGCTATCAACGCCACCTAATGCGTTGATGAGCAAAAGCTCGCAAGTCAAAGTGCATTAATCTAATCCAAAAAAACGCTCTCCAGTTGGAGAGCGTTTTTTATTGTCGGTATGTGTGTTGGGAGCGGTTGCGTTACTTCTTGGCGTAGCTCATTTCGACGCGCTTTTTCACCCAGGTTTCGTTAATCCATAGCGATAGCATGATGATCGCACCGCCAATGGCGAGTCGCATGACATCAACATCGCGGTTCCAAATCACAATATTTACAATCAAACCCGCCGGAACTAATGCGTTGTTCATTACTGCAAGTGCTCCTGCGTTCACCATGGTTGCGCCTTTGTTCCACGCGAAGTAACCAAAACCGGAAGCAATTAAACCAAGGTACGTCAGAATGCCCCATTGCGTTGCGGTGGTGGGTAGTTTGTCGAGGTTGCCCATCAGAGCGAAAGCCACGGTTGCTACACAAAGCGCACCTAAGTAGAAGTAACCAAACACGGTGTGTTGTGGCAAATCAACCGGCTCACTTTCCATGATGTATTTGTAGCCTACCTGACCAATGGCAAAACAGAGGTTTGCTCCTTGTACGACCAAAAAGCCCAGCAGGAAGTCTTCATTAATGCCTGCAAACTTAATCCAGGCTGCGCCAAATACAGCAATTGCCGCGGTAACCAAATACCAAGGTGAAAAGCGATCTTTCAAGAAGTCATAGATAAGCGTGACGTAAATGGGTGTGAATACGGTGAACAGCAATACTTCTGGCACGGAAAGGAGCAAAAAAGATTGGTAGTAGAAGCAGTACATCAGACCAAGCTGAAAGCCACCGACCGTCATCAGTTTCGCGATTAAGGATTTGCTAACGCCGCGGAATTTTAAAAAGGGAATGAAAACCAGACTCGCCAGTGCCACGCGCATGAACACCGAGAACCAAGAATCAACCTGACCAGCGAGGTAAACGCCGATCAGGCTAAATGAGAATGCCCAAAGTAGGGTAACTGCGGATAGATAAGCCATGGATGAGAATCTTTATCAACAACAAATGTGCCCGCAGTCTAACCAAGTTTTAACGTCGCGCCAATCAGTCTTTTAGCGGTACGACCAGCATATCGACTGGAGAGCAGTTAATCAGTTGTCGAGTCGAAGACAGAATCTTGCTCCAGAAATCTTGGTGATGACCACAAACCACCAAGTCGATACTGTAATCTTGAATGGTATCGCACAGCTCATTACTCAAATCGCCACTACCGACCAAAGTATGGGCTATTGGGTATTGCGCATATTCTGCGAAATTCGCCAATTGTGTGCGCGACGCTTCCATTGCTTGATGTTGCGCTTCAGCCATATTGATGTCGATAAGCCCGGTGTAGAGCTCTGCGTAGTTCACGTCGATGTGAATAAAAGAGACTTTCGCATCCAGAGGTTTAGCCAGTGATACGGCTTTTTTAATCAACACTTTACTGTCGTCTGACAGGTCGACTGCCACAAGTATGTGTTTGTAACTCATATTGCTATCTCCTTGTAAGGTCATAGTTTTAGATTAGCACTAACCCCCAAAAAAATTTGCTGAAGTGATCTCATATCAGTGTCGTAGGTACAAAGTCTTGTCTCAGTAATCATGTTATAGTGGCGTTATACCCAAGTGACTTTGAGATGCGGAGTTCAGCGCTCCGTTACTGACTATAGTTCAAGTAAAACCTTGCCTCTGATGTAGAGCAAGTCAATCTCGCGGCGTCGTTTATTTCGAGGTTACTTGGGTATATTGCATGCACATTAATAGGAGTTAACATGCTGTCTCAAACTATGGTCGAACAATTGAATGAGCAAATTAACCTAGAATTTTTCTCATCCAATCTATACTTACAAATGAGTGCTTGGTGTGAAGACAAAGGTTTTGAAGGTGCGGCTGAATTTTTACGCGCTCACGCCGTAGAAGAAATGGAGCACATGCAACGCCTATTCACCTACGTAAGTGAAACTGGCTCAATGCCAATTTTGGGCGCTATTGATGCACCAAAGCATGATTTTGCTAGCTTAGGTGATGTTTTCCGCGAGACCTTCGAACATGAGCAAATGATCACGGAAAAAATCAATAAATTGGCGCATGTTGCATTTACTAGCCAAGACTACTCAACGTTTAACTTCCTACAGTGGTACGTGTCTGAACAGCACGAAGAAGAGAAGTTGTTTAAAGGGATTTTAGATAAGATCGAATTGGTAGGTGAAGATGGTAAAGCATTGTTCTTCATCGACAAAGATCTAGCACAAATGGCGAAAGAAGGTTCATCTTCAATCATGGATGCTCCAGCTGCGTAAATGCGTTTTTTGACGCTATAAGTAGCGGGTAAAGACGAAGCATTGATCGTCTTTTTCTCTTGAGCATTGTTGAAGATGTAGGGAGGAAAAGATGATCAGTGGAGACACAATCTTATTTGCGCTAATGGTGGTAACTGGAGTCAACATGATCCGGTATCTCACCGCTCTTCGTTCTCTAATTTACATCATGCGTGAAGCGCATCCGTTGTTATATCAGCAAGTTGATGGCAATGGCTTTTTTACCACCCATGGAAATGTCACCAAACAGGTGCGTTTGTTCCACTACATCAAAAGTAAAGAATATCACCATCACCACGATGAGATTTTTACTGGTAAGTGCGAAAGGGTGCGTGAGCTATTTGTTTTATCGACCGCTTTGCTCGGTGTTACCCTACTCGCGGCCTTCATTCTTTAAAGAATCAATAATCTAGCGAGTTAATCTCCTAGGATTGCACGGGCATGCATAGCGCTTACCGTTTAAGCGCTTTTCCCCTTCGAGATTTGTCGGTAGAATGTCGCGCCTAGAAAGCAAGGATGTGCAATGTGCACATCCTTTTTTATTTCGATTCGATACCAATCAGTCTAAGAGCTACCGATGAGTAAGAAATTTGATGTTGTTGTAATTGGCGCAGGCGCAGCGGGTTTGATGTGTGCTGCAGAAGCTGGCAAGCGAGGCCGCCGTGTTTTGGTGCTCGATCATGCTAAAAAGCCAGGACGTAAAATCCTTATCTCAGGCGGTGGCCGTTGTAATTTCACTAACTACGACGTCTCAGCCAGCAACTACCTATGCCAAAACCCGCATTTCGTTAAGTCGGCGCTTTCTCAATACACTAACTGGGATTTTATCTCGATGGTGTGTAAGCATGGTATTGAATTTGAAGAGCGCGATCACGGTCAGCTGTTTTGTGTCGATGCGTTTACGGCGAAAGACATTGTGAAGATGCTGTTGGCTGAGTGTGGCATGCCGAATATCGAGCAGCGTTACCAATGCGATGTTCACTCAATTGAGAAAATCGATGAAGGCTTTCGTTTGCATGCTGGCACTGAGATTGTCGAGTGTGAGTCTTTAGTTATCGCAACCGGTGGCTTGTCGATGCCAAAACTGGGGGCGACACCATTTGGTTATAAAGTCGCGGAACAATTTGGTCTTCGAGTTATCCCAACCACGGCAGGGCTGGTGCCATTTACGTTGCATAAAGAAGACAAAGAAGACTTTGCTGAGTTATCTGGTATCGCGGTACCTGCGGAAATTACAGCTGAAGATGGCACCATGTTCAAAGAAGCCCTGTTGTTCACACATCGTGGTTTATCTGGCCCAGCCGTTTTACAGATTTCATCATTCTGGCGAGCGGGGCAAAAGGTGTCGATTAATCTGGTGCCAAATGATGATGTTGCCGAGTTATTAGAACGCAGCCGTGAAAAGCATCCGAATCAGTCGCTCAAAAATACGCTCGCTAAAGTGCTACCAAAGCGCTTGGTTGAAGTCTTGATTGAACGTAAAGAGCTGGTCGATAAACCGCTAAAGCAGTTCAATCAAAAGGAGCTTGCGGCGATTGTGGACCGTTTAGAGCATTGGGATATCGCCCCTAATGGCACTGAAGGCTACCGAACCGCGGAAGTGACACTAGGCGGTGTGGATACCGATCACTTATCTTCGAAAACAATGGAATGCAAAAACATCAAAGGGCTGTACTTCATTGGTGAAGTCATGGATGTGACTGGCTGGTTAGGGGGCTATAATTTTCAGTGGTGCTGGTCGAGCGGCTTTGTCGCGGGTCAGTGGGTGTAATCAAACGCTATACATCCGCATAAAAGATAAGATAAAAAAGAGCACTGAATCGTATTCCGTGCTCCTTTTATATTCTCATTGTATTCCCACAGCGAGTTACTCGTCTTGATACTTTTCGAGTTTGTTATAGAGCGTTTTAACGCTAATGCCTAACTCTTGCGCAGATTCCGTTTTATTGCCTTGATTCTCTTCAAGGGTATTGAGAATGGCGGCTTTTTCTAGCTCTTCTAGTGAGACGCCCGCTGGAACGAGGTCTTCGATGCTGGTGCCTGTTTCCAATGGTGGTGTATCGAATATCAGGTGTTCATCTCGGATGGTTTCATCAGCCAAAATAAATGCACGCTCGATCGTGTGTTTGAGCTCACGGACATTACCTGGCCAATCGTGTGCAGCGATTTTTTGGATGGCAGAATCAAGAATGGTTTTGGTTTTAGCCTCATTTGCGTTGCGGTGCGCGATAAAGTGTTTAGCCAGACCGACGATGTCACCGCCTCGATCTCGCAGTGGCGGTATCGTTAATGGGAAGTGCGATAAACGGAAAAACAGATCTTCACGCAGGAACTGCTCTTCAATGGCGACTTTAGGATCACGATTGGTGGCGGCAATGATGCGAGTGTTGGCGATATGCACCGTATTACTACCTACTGGGCGATACTCTCCGGTTTCCAACACACGCAATAGCTTCACTTGATGCTCGATAGGCATCTCGGTGATTTCATCTAAAAACAGCGTGCCGCCTTCTGCCTGTTTAAATACACCTTGGTGAGTTTTATTCGCTCCGGTAAAGGCGCCTTTTTCATGGCCAAACAGTTCACTATCGACCAACTCTGGGCTAATCGCACCACAGTTAATCGCGATAAAGGGTTGTTGCTTGCGATCACTAGCTAAATGAATGGTCTGTGCGACTAACTCTTTACCCGAGCCGCTTTCACCGACAATGAGGACGTTGGCTTCTGTTTTTGCGACGCGTCGGATCATGCGATAGAGCTGATGCATTGGCGATGAGGACCCCACCAAAAGGCCAAATTGGTCGAGATCGCTAGTGGACACTTTACGTCCTTGATCTTGTTTTTGCTGATAGTACTGGCTGACTTCGCTTAGGGTGTCCGTCAAAATGGCAATATCGACGGGTTTTCTGTAGTGAAAAATTGCACCTAAGTTCATTAGCTTATCCAAATTTTCGTTTGGAGCACCAGAGCTAATGATGATCAAGTCCATATCGTAGATGTCTTCGATATTAGAAAGGCGCTGGTAATCTGCGCTAGTAAAGTGGGCGACTTCAACAATCGCAACTTCCGGTTTGAGTTGTAGGAAATCTTCAATCCAACCATCTGCGGCATCGGTATTATGCAGACGAAATTTGTTCAGTTCCTGGCAAGAGGCAATAGCATCTTTAAGTGTCGGGTCTTGTATTCGTAGAAACAGGCTTGGCAACGACATAGAAATGTCCTCTTTACTATGACAGAAACAATGTACGTGGATTATTCTAAGTGCACAAGACAAAATATTGTCAGCAGAGATTTAAGGGTCTGTAGGCTATTTTAATGTTGTTGAACCTATCTTGGTATATATCAGTAATAATTCTGATAAATATTGCTTCTTTATTCGGGTGTCTCACGTTTTAAATAATAATTCTGCGATTAAGTGAAGTTGAAGAAATAATGTCTCATCTTTTATTGGCGTATTATGTAATTGATTGCGAAATTATTAACGATTAAAAATTACATTTCTTCTGTGTAAATAATTCATGCTTATATTTTCTTGTTCGTCTTATTTTTATCTCTTGTTTTTATTATTCCTTTAAAAATAACAAGTTACAAACTTGGCACATGGTTTGCTCCTATGGAAATACAACGTCAATAAAGGAGAATTACCATGAATAACATCGCAGCTAAAATTGTACTTACGTCAGTTCTTGCTACTTCATCTACAGCAGTCTTAGCGAGTGATAAATGGGAAAAAGAATCCATGGACGCTTGGCTAGATGGTAAAGCTGAAACGACGCTGCTGCTAAACAGTAACCTTAACTCTTTTGATATCAACACCGATGTTGAAAATCAGGTAGTTACCCTTTCTGGTTCGGTAAACAATGACCTTGAAAAATCGCTTGCCGAAGAGCTTGTAACAGGTCTTGATGGTGTGAAAGAAGTAAATAACGAATTGTCAGTGGTGAATGAAGGTAAGAAAGAAACCGATTCAGAGGCATTAGCCACACTGACCGACTCTAAAATCACGACTATAGTTAAAACGCGCCTACTGATGGATACCAATGTAAGTGGTACGGACATTGATGTAACGACGGAACGTAAAACGGTAACGTTGGCAGGTAAGGTTAATTCAGATGCGGAGCATGATCTTGCACTTTCAATTGCAAATAATACCAATGATGTAAATAAGGTGATTGATAAGCTAGAAGTGGTTCAATAATAACGAGCCGAGTGACCTAACCCAATTTTATTAGGAGGTAACACTATGGTTCGTTGGATGTTTATTTTTCTGGCTTTGGCACTGGTTTCTGCACTACTAGGTTTTACTGGTATTGCAGGGGCGGCGACCTCTATCGCGCAAGTGATATTTTACCTATTCCTATTGTCATTAATTGTATCAATAGTGATTGTTCTGCTAGGAAGAAAAAACGTAAATAGATAGGAGATTTCATGCGACTTACGTCATTAATTTACCGTATCGCCGCAGTATTTGGTTTGGTGTTCGCACTGGCTGCTTGTAGTGAAGAAGGGCCAATGGAACAGGCAGGCAAGAAGATAGATGAAGCCGCCGAAGAAACTCAAAACGCGATTGAAGATGAGTGCGAAAATATTAAAGAGAACTTGAACGCAGAAGACCAAGATTGTTAGTCGAGTCAGGTCAGCTTTTTGTTCACAGCAATGTAAGAGAAGGGCGGTCAATCACCGCCCTTCCTTTTATCTCAATTGTTTACAATCAGATAAGGAGTCAAAGATGAAAAACATATTTGATGTACTAAAAGAGAGTCATGAAAAGCAACGCCTTTTACTCGATGCTCTGATGGAAACGTCTGGAGATTCCCCTGCACGCGAAGAGTTTTACCACAATCTTAAGGATGAACTCGAACGGCACGCCGCCGCAGAAGAGCGCTTTTTCTACGCGCCTTTAATTGAGAGCGATAAAACCATCGATCTTACTCGTCATGGCATCGCAGAGCACCACGAGATTGATAAAGTGATTGCACAGCTTGATGCAACCGACATGAGCTCGCCAGCATGGCTCAACCTCATGAAAACTTTGCGTCACAAAGTATTGCACCACCTCGAAGAAGAAGAGCAGCGTTTTTTCCAATTGGCCGGTAAGGTGATGACCGATCAGCAGAAAATGAAACTAGCGGATAGCTACGTCGAAGAAATGGCTAGTTAGGTGGAGTATTGGTCCTTTTCGTGCCATTTCGGCACGGGAAGGGGCCCAATCAAAGCGTTTACCAAGCTAATTAGCCTAAACTAAAACCAGCTTATTCTCACTTTCACTAAAAAAGCGCACTCGCTGAAGGCAAGGAGAGCGAATGTTTATCATCAAATATTATATTCTTGGCGCTCTGATCAGTTTATTGGCCGCTATTTATATTCCCCAAATCATGGTTAGCCTGTTGTTCTTATGGGTATCTCTTTCTTTAGCATTAGTCAGCGTAGCCTACGTTTTCGACATTCCCTCCATTTTTAGAAAAAACCAAGACGGCAAGATTGTCAGGTGGATCCGCTGGGCATTCATCCCCTTTTTACTGGGCGCTAGAGCATATAATGCCTGGGAAAGACGGCGCGATACTGTGCCTCCAATCCAAAAAGTCAGCGATAATTTATACCTCTCCCGTCGGCTATTTCAGAGTGACTTAGATTTTCTCGAATCCAATGACATCTCTTGTATTGTCGATGTCACCGCAGAATTTGCTGGGCTTGAAAGTGCGATGACCGACAAGCAGTTTCATTACCTTTCGATTCCGGTGCTCGACCACAAAGCCCCAACGTTGGAACGCTTGCGTCATGCGATTAACTGGATTGATACGCAAATCTCGTGCTCGCGAGCTGTGGTTGTGCATTGTGCGTTAGGGCGTGGTCGATCGGTGTTTGTTGTTGCGGCGTATCTACTGAGCAAAGATCCGTCGCTGACGGTTGAATCTGTGATGAAAAAAATCAATGACGTGCGCAGTACCGCGAGATTGAATAAATTGCAGATCAAAACGTTACGAGCGATAAGTGAAAAAGGCGTACTGGGTCTGGATCAGTCCACTTGGATGGTGGTTAACCCTGTTGCAGGTGGCGGAAAATGGGAGGAAAACGAACAGCACTTGATTCGTGAACTAACCAAAAAATATCGCTTGAGTATTCATCAAACCACCACAAATCTCAGCGCTGAGCAGCTCACGCTGCAGGCAAAAGAAAGTGGTGCTAAGCAAATTATCGTAGCGGGTGGCGATGGCACAGTGACGGAAGTGGCGAGCCAGTTGGTGGGTACCGACATCAAACTCGGCATTGTTCCGCTCGGAACCGCCAATGCGTTATGTCATGTGCTCTATGGAGTTGGCGCAAAATTCTCACCAGTCGAAAAAGCGTGTGAAGCATTGCTAGCAGGTCACTGCCAGCGTATTGATACGGCGGAGTGTAATCAGAGGCTTATATTGTTAGTCCTAGGTATTGGCCTAGAGCAGAAAATGATCGAGCATGCGCAGCGAGAAGAGAAAAACACCTTTGGACAATTGGCCTACTTAACGGGCTTTTTTAACGCGGTGGTGGCGGAAGAGACGCAGACGTTGACTGTTGCGATGGATGCGCCATTTGAAGATGGAAACCGCGAAAATGGATCACAAACGCTAGAAGTTCATAGCTTTGTCGTTGCGAACATCGCTCCTTTTAGTACGTTGCTCGCGCAAGGTGGTGGTGCTCCGCAGCCTGACGATGGCAAGCTGCATATCACGTATTTAGATAACACCGAATCTTTAGGCGGACGCCTCATCGCATTGTCTGATCTGACATTAACCAGCGTAGGTGCGCAGGAGGAATCGACTCATTTTCAATACGCGACGGCTCAGAATGTCACTATTTCTGCGAACAAACCGATTGAGTATGTGATTGATGGTGAGCTTTATTCTGATGAGCAATTAGCGATCAAGCTTCGTCCAAAATCGTTGAACGTATTTGTCCCAAGCGGGAGAAGTAAATCGGCTTAGCTTTAAAACAGATAAGCGGTGGATAACGCGCTATTTGCCTAGTGCCCTATAGCGTGCCTTTGTTTACCGGTTTAGTCGTGGTTTTGAGGGAACCAATAAGGTCGCTGCGTAGGTGCAGCGGCTTTTTTATATCGGCATTTTTTGTATTTGAGAGAGCGTCTATTTATCGTTCTCGAAGTGAAAGGAAGAAGGGGGTGAGTATGACTACTCACCCTGGGGTAAGTGCTTTTCAATTTCATCGTTTTCGACTTGTAAAGCAGCTAACCAGTAAGAAACAAGCGCCGTTAAGTTGGTGTCGTCAATGGCTCTGAGTAGCGCTTTTAAATCATCTAACAACAACTTGTTCATGAAATGCATTTCTTTGTAATTACCTAATTCGGCAACGCCGTATTCGGTGGCATTTTCTGCAATGAATTGTTCACCATCTTGGTCGAAGAACAACTTCGCCATCTTTTTGATCATCACTTTTTCTATTTTAACGAATCGATACGCCGCTCTTGCGAGTGTCATATGCGATTGCGGATTAACGAGAGGCAAACACGTTTGGCGATGGTGTGTCATTTTTACGAGTAGCTCCCTTACTCGATTATTATCCAATGTCATACTGACCTCTTTATTTATGACTACCGTGTTGATTACTCGGTTTAGTGTTTTCTAGTTTTGGTTGTATTGAGGTGCCAGTGGTCTTATCAGAAATGGCCAAAACGAGTTGGCCATTTTCTCTGCCAGCGCTTGATTGCAAAGGCGACCACTAAGGATCAGCTGATAAGGCTGATGCTGCTGAGCTTTTCTTTACAGCTTTTGATATCACTGCGAACTTTCAGTAGAACCGAATTATCCGCTTGCTCTGGGTGGCTAGTAATTAGGTTTTCGATCTCTTTGAGCACCTTGCTTTCAACACCTTCGAGCTGTTCCAAATACATGGACTCTTTGTCAGAAGACACCTCCTTCATCACATCGCTGTACACCTCACGCGCTTTAATGGTGTAGGAAACCGGAGTGTCGTCGGCAGAGTCTTCCTGGTTATTTGCCAATGTGTAGGGAGTAAGCTCAAGCACCGCTCGCTCACGTACTCTAAGCAGTTCCACCAACACATTATTCAAAGAAGTGTTGTCAATGTTCTCAATGGCCTTGTTGTAAATGTCATTTCCGCTCTCGATAAGCTCAATGATTGAGGCGATATTTTCATTTTTCATATCTCACTCCTGATTTGATTGGTGATGGGAGTGTTTGTACGTATGGGGAACAAACACAGATGTTTCATCTTTAGTTGCAGGTTGTATGCCAATGAATGTTATTTTTCTATTAATCAATTGGTTATGAGTTTATTGCGCAAGAATTGGAGAGTTGCAGACGAGGCGCTAAGAAAAAATTACAAGAATGTTGGGGAAGTCTGGAAAGAATTACACGTACAGATAAGGATTTGTCGTGAAACAAAACAAAAATTAAATAAAAACATGTGCTTATAATTTTGGCACGGATATGGCTTTGTAGTGAGTAAGTGAGTTCAAAAGTTGTTTCACTTGATTTACTACTCAACTCATCAACGGAGGCTAGTTATGGCTACAACAAAAGAAAGCACAGTAAAACCTCAAGAGCAGTTAGGAGAAGCATATCACTTGGCGGAGCAAGCCACGACGGAAGCCGTCGGCGCAATGAAAGACCAAGCTAAAGAGAAATTTGATGTGGGCGCGGAACACGTTCAGCAGGCGACCAAGTCGGCAGAGAACGTTATCAAGGAGCGTCCATTGCTGAGCATTGGTTGTGCCTTCCTTGCGGGTTGGGCGGTTTCGAAGCTGATCAAATAATCACGCTCTAACGGATTAAGCCACATAACAGAAGGCGAGGGTTCCAATGAATAACTCCGGACAAGTCACCAACCAGCAACCAGGCTCGGCCGCAGCAGACAGCGGTCGAGCCCCAAGTGGGGCAGAAGAGCAGGATATCCAACAAACCATCAATGGTTTGAGCAGTATTCTTTCACAACTGGACCAATTGACTCAATCGCTGAAAGCGTGGTCGGGTTCAACGTTGGATTTGTTCCTCTTGGAGGTGAAAATTAATGCGTCCGCAACGCGACAGATTTTGCTGTGCACCATTGTTTTTACCTTATTGTCGGTATTGTTCGTGTTCAGTTTGTGCCTTGCCTCTGGTGTGGTGGCTTATCAGCTGACCGCTAACGTGTATGTTGCCGTGGGCGTATTTATTGCGTCCTTAGGTTTGGCATTATTGTCTTTAGCTTGGTGGCAGAAGCGTTTAGTTGGTTTCCTTGGATTCAAAAATACGACAGAACAGTTGCAGGAGGGGTGGGATGCGCTCGCTACAAAAGCTCAATCGAGCCATGCGAATCAAGCGGATGGAAGGTAAGGCATCTTTAGAGCAATGCTGCTTGTCGATGGAAATGTTCACGTTTACCACTAAGAAGTTTGTGAAAGAAAATCCTTGGACGACGCTAGGTATTAGTGCTGTCGTTGCCGTTACCGCTGCCAAAGCGGGTCGATTGTCTCGATTGACTTCCTCTATCTCTTCCATGGGGCTATTGGCGAGTAGTGTCTCCGAACTGACGGATTCGCTTGCCAAGCCAGTTAGGGCCGCGTCTTCTAACCAGTCGGGCGTAGAACAAGGTCAAAATGCTGAACCACAAGCAAGCAATACTGCTTCGACAGAAGAGACCGCGACATAAGCAGAAGTCGAGCAACCCCAATAACGGCTTTCGCCGATAATCATTCCTACCGACCTTGAGCCTTTTTATGACAGCGAAATTGAACATCCCTGCCAACACCGCGATTGGTGCAACCCTTCTTGTCTTATTGCTCGTTCCTGGGTTGTATTTTGCTAAGCCAATCTTGTTACCTATTGTGCTTAGTACCTTTATTTCTCTGTTATGCAGTCCTTTCATTAACTATCTTGAAGACAAAGGTTTACCGCGCGCGATTACCGTCGTGGTGACTCTGTCATTCTTGGTTGGAGCTTCAATTATTGGCCTTGCTGCCATGTCGGAGCCTGCCAAGCAGTGGTGGTCTGAACTACCCAGTATCGTGAAAAATGTGTCGCAAGAAGTGAGCGAAGTGACTCAAGCCTCGGCGGATCACCTTAATACGCCGCTGAATATTGCCAGCGATATGGGTATGGATGAAGTCGGGAACAATACCGTATTTTCTTTGGTGAAGACACTCGCGACCACGACGCCGACCATTTTGACACAAGCGATGATCGTGCTGTTTATGGTTTATTTTATGCTCAATCACGGACGCAGCTTATTTCGAAAGTCAGTGTCGTACTTGCATGGGTTTGCCAAGCAGCGCCAAGCGATTGAACTGGTCAAAGCACTACAGAAAGACCTATCTCGATACATTGGCACTATCACGTTGGTGAATGCGGGACTTGGGTTGAGTGTTGGGGCGGTGTTTTTTGTTTTAGGCCTTGAGGACCCGTTCTTGTGGGGTGCGTTTGCTGGCGTGATGAATTTTGCGCCGTATCTCGGCCCAGTCATCTCCATGGTGAGTTTCGGTTTTGTGGCTTATCTGCAGTTGGAGTCGGTCAGTTTTATGCTCACTGTGGTGTCTATCTATTTGTTGATCAACTTGATTGAAAGTCAGTTTGTCACGCCAACGTTATTAGGGAAAAGGTTCAACTTAAATCCGTTAGTGATCTTCGTTTGGCTCGTGTTCTGGGGTTGGCTTTGGGGCGGTATGGGGCTATTAATTGGTGTACCGCTATTGGTCTGCATTAATATTTTGGTTGAGCGTCTAGAGTTGTGTCAATCAACTCAAAGTCAACCAAGACAAACCATCCCCGAGGATATGGCTCCACGAGAATGACTTGGGCGACAAGCTGGCTCAACGAAAAAGTTTTTCCGCACTTACAGGTCGGCTAAAAAGATACCCTTGACCGTAAACACAGCCTTTTTCGAACAAGTAATCGGCTTGCTCCTGAGTTTCTATTCCTTCCGCTACCACTTTCAATGACAGTGTTTTGCCCATGGCGATAATCGCATTCACAATCGCATTGCTATCGCTGTTGCTGGGTACATCACTGACAAACGAACGATCAATTTTCAGCTTATTGATGGGTAAACCTTTCAAATAAGACAAAGACGAATAGCCTGTGCCGAAATCATCCAGAGAAATCTCGATGCCTAAGCCTCTTAGTTGATTTAACGACGCAATGGCTTGTTGAGGGTCGATCAGTAAAAAGCTCTCGGTGATCTCCAAATCCAGCCGTTGAGCAGGAAAACCGGTTTGATTGAGGATATCGCTCAATCTCTGAATGAAATTCGATTGCTGAAGCTGTAATGCCGACACATTAACCGCAATTCTGCCAAACTCAACGCCTTGTTTCAGCCAAGCATTTCCTTGCTGGCAAGCGTGTAGCAAGACCCACTCGCCAATGCTTTGGATAAGCCCCGTTTTTTCTGCAATTGGAATAAAGTCGGCTGGTGGTACAAGGCCAAATTCGGGGTGCTGCCAGCGTAATAAGGTTTCAACGCCAACAATCGCATGTTGCTCCAAGTTGTATTGCGGCTGGAACTCTAATCGAAGTTGCTGCTTTTCTATCGCTTGATGCAAAGCAGATTGAATGCGCACATGGGATACCGATTTATCGGTTAAATCTGGTGAGTAAAATGCGTAGCCGTTGCGCCCATTTTTCTTCGCTAAGTACATCGCCGTATCTGCGTTTTTGAGTAAGGTTTCGCTGTCTTGGCCGTCTCTTGGGTATAAGGCTATGCCAATACTGGTCGAGACGCGCAATGAGTCGTGATTTGCCAAGTCGAACGGTTGTTGGAAAACGCTGAGAATATCGCCGACGGTTTCCAGCAAAGCCACATCACTGTGGACGTCCGGCAAAATGATCACGAACTCATCGCCGCCAATACGAGCCACATGCGCATTTAAGTGAAGAATATCTTGCAGACGGATAGCCAACTTAGACAGCAACTGATCACCACAAAAGTGACCCATGCTATCGTTGATGTGCTTGAAATGGTCGATATCCAGAAATAGGGTGGCAAACGTCTGTTGGTTCTTGTGCCCGGTTTCAATGTGTTGTTCAAGCAAGCTAAGTAAATGGGTGCGATTAGGCAGATTCGTTAACGGATCATAAAAGGCCATGCGCTGCAGTTTTTCTTCGTGCGCTTTACGCACGGAAATATCTTCAAATACACAGATGTAGTTAATGAGATGATTTTTATCGTCCATTACGGCACTAATGGTCGCTAACTGCGGGTAAATGCTGCCATCTTTCTTTCGGTTGATGAACTCGCCTTTCCATTGACCTTTGGTTTCGAGCTGATGCCACAACTGTTTATAGAAGCCTTGGTCATGATGACCTGAGCGCAGAATTCTAGGGTTCTTTCCAATCACCTCTTCAGAGCGATAGCCGGTGATTTGAGTAAAGGCTGTGTTTACATCAATGATGTTGGCATTGCGATCAGTAATGACCATGCCTTCTTGTGAGTTATTAAAAATTTTGGACGCCAATGAGAGTTGCGTTTCGACCATTTTCCGGCGTGTGATGTTGCGCGTCATGCCCAGAATGCCAATTAAGTTACCGTCATTATCACGGACAGGAGACTTAATGGTTTCTAGCCAAGTTGGGTTATTGTTTTCATCAATTTGGCGGCATTCTTCGACGATGTTCAGCGTGCCTGTCGCCACGACCAAGTTATCGGCCTCAATGAACTTCTCTGCTCGTTCGTGGCTAAACAGTGCGAAATCGTCTTTGCCGATGATCTCACTGTTGGTCTTTTGCCACGCATTTTCTACGCTTCGGTTGGTCATCGAATAAAGGCCATCCATGCCTTTTATCCAAATATGGTCTTCAAGGCAGTCGATAAACTCTTGCAGCGTCGGTAATGGTGTGGTCGCTGTAGTTTGATGGCGTGTTCGTTCTTGCTGGTAGTGTGAGCTGATATCAAAGCTCATTCGCCCCACTAATGCACTCAGCCAAGCAGAGACTACCGTGATTTGATCGTCAGGGTGAGTCAGCGCTAATACGGCAAACAGATCGCCATTTGCTAGCCAAATCGGACCTATGCTCAAGGTTTGCTGTCCAAAGGATGTGTGGCTTATCGTCAAGTCTGTCGGTGTAAATTGAGCGGCAACTTGCACTACCACTTCGACGATAGCGCAATGATTTTGAACCGAGGTGGACACCTCAGTTGATAGCCACTGCTGGGTATCGCTCAGAGTATAAAGTTGTCCCTGAGCTTGAGTAGCATCACAGCATTGTTGCAGAGCCTGTTGCCAGTCTGCCATCAAAGGCGAAGGAATAGCGAAGCGAAACATAATTAATAACGTGTCCTGAAGCGCCCAAAGATAGTGGTATTAGAATCTAGCTTAAGCTATTGGGCCGTGTTGGTATCGTATCCAACGCTTAGGTAATTCCCAGCAGCGTAAGGCGCTTTCTATCATTAAACTGTTAGCTATATCTCTTTTTTATCCAACTCATTGCATCGTTTATTGAGGTTTTTTGTTCATCATTGAGAAGTGCTCATGGCTTTGGTTTTTTTACCCCACGATACTTGTTGGACCACTAATCCACTGATGATCAGTATTAAACCAATCAAGGTTGATGGATGAATTTCTTCACCAATGATGGTTGCCAACAGCATCAGTGAGATGAATGGCGAAGCAAAGATCAGATTACTGATGCGGGCTGTGTTTTGCGTCGATTTGAGGGCGCTTAGCCATAGGACGAAAGTGATCCCCATTTCAAATAGCCCGACATACGTCACCGCTGCCCAGCCTTTAATTGAGATTGCCTGCCAGCTCGCACCTTCATAAATACTTAAACCAATGGCAAATGGAATAGCGACCAAAAAACCAAGTAATACACCAACCACAGGGTCGGCCTTATTTTTGGTGTTTAAAATCCAGTAACCAGCCCACAATAGTGTCGATAGCAGCGCCAGTCCCACGCCCAACGGGCTCTCGAATTGCATGCCGAGAACATTGCCCTGCGTGGCAATCACAATCACGCCTACATAGCTAAAACCGCAAGCGAGCCAATCTTTAGCACGGATCTTCTGCCCTAAGAAAACAGCAGCCATTAGCGTCAAGGTAATGGCCCAGCTGTAGTTGATCGCTTGGGCTTGGGATGCAGGCAGCAAGTCATACGCTTTAAAGAGAATGACGTAATACGCCAAGGGGTTAATCAACCCAAGCAGTAGGTAATACCAAGGGTTTGAGAGGAAGGTGGCACTTAACTGGCCCAACTTGCCTTGCACACCACAGATTATCGTCAGCGCAATCGCAGAGACGATACTGGCAATGCACAGCATTTGGATTGGCGTAAATTCTGCCAACGTGAGTTTAAATGCGGTTGCAACGGTAGACCAAAGTAATACTGCTGAGAGCCCAAATCCTAGGGCGCGACGCTCGTTCATGATGCCTCTGCGTGATGATGTGCCGCTCGGTTTGGTTCATTTGAGCGGAAGAAAGAATATTATAGGAAGGCCTAGTGTATGCGAGGATTTTTCATCCAACAAACTGGACATTTATCCAGTGTCTAAATACCATTGTTATAGATACAAAACACAGGCTAACTCGCTATTATGCAATGGATTCTTGAGTACCAATCTCTCATTCTCTCTTCTCTTTGCGCTGCCACGCTTAGTGGTGTCGCCGTCGGTTGGTGGGTGAAACAGCGTTTTATCACCCAAACTCAGCTTCTCGAACAACAACTTGTTTCAGAAAAGCAGCTTCACCAACAGCAGCTTGAACAGGTTAAACAAAGCCTTGCCGATGCCCAGCAAGAGTTGGATGAATTAGATGATGAGCGCGATAAAGCCGCGTTTGAAGTACGCCAAACACACGGAAAGCTGATGGCCGCAATGGAAAAACTGCGTTACTTCGAGGCCGTAAAGCAAGAGCGCCAGCAATACTTTGATGAGCTTGGTCAGATGCGTGAGCATAAATCACGTCTAGAAACGCAACTGCGTGAGCAGCAAGCACGTCATGAGCAAATCAACCAAGCCAATGCCGAAAAACTGCAAATTCTAGAGCAAGCGGAAGCGCGCCTGAAACAGCAATTTGAGCACTTGGCCAACCAACTGTTTGAAGAAAAAACCGCGAAGGTCGACTTGCAAAACCGTCAGAGTTTGGAAGGTTTGTTGTCACCGCTCCGAGAGCAGCTAGAAGGATTCAAAAAGCACGTTAATGACAGCTTTAGCCAAGAAGCTAAAGAGCGCCATACCTTAGTGCATGAGCTCAAAAACCTGCAACGTTTGAATGAGCAAATGACGCGAGAAGCGGTTAATTTGACCCAAGCGTTGAAAGGGGACAACAAGCAGCAAGGTAATTGGGGGGAAGTGGTGCTCGCGAGGGTGCTTGCCGAGTCGGGACTGCGTGAAGGGCACGAATATCAGACTCAGGTGAATTTGCAAAATGAAGCAGGCAAGCGCTACCAACCTGATGTGATTGTTCATCTCCCACAAAACAAACAAGTGGTTGTGGATTCCAAAATGGCGCTAGTCGCCTATGAGCGCTATTTCAACGCCGAAACTGATGCCGAGCGAGATCAGGCTTTGAGTGCGCACTTAGCCGCACTGCGTGCTCACATTAAGGGTTTAAGCATGAAGGACTACCACAAACTCAAAGGTATTCAGAGTTTGGACTATGTGCTGATGTTTATTCCGGTTGAGCCTGCTTTCCAAGTCGCGATTCAAGCCGATCCAAGTTTGATCAAAGACGCGATGGAGCAAAACATCATTTTGGTGAGCCCAACAACGTTGCTGGTGGCACTGCGCACCATTGATAATCTATGGCGCAATGAACGCCAGAATGAAAACGCCAAAATGATTGCGCAGCGCGCGACAAAACTCTACGACAAATTACGATTGTTTGTGGACGACATGGAAGGGCTCGGCGGTGCGCTGGATAAGGCGAATCAAAGCTATCAAGGCGCAATGAACAAGCTTGCCACAGGGCGCGGGAATGTGATTCGTCAAGCCGAAAGCTTTAAGCACCTTGGGGTTGAAATCAAACGACCAATTTCTTCTGACCTCGCACAGTTAGCGCAGAGTGATTCATTTTCAGAAAATGACCCGTTAGTAGAAAGACATCCGGCTGAGGATAAAGTAAACTAATCGCCCGCAGTGCAGTGGGCGATTTTATTTGTCAGCAAACGCCCCGCAGAGAGAAAGCGCTGCCTAAGAGGAATTAGAATGACGGACACAAGTTTGCAATCCAATACAGCGTTAGAGAATGAAACCACTCACTTTGGTTTCTCTACAGTGGCAAAAGACGAAAAAGTGACTAAGGTTGCCGAAGTATTCCACTCCGTGGCAACAAAATACGACATCATGAATGACCTGATGTCTGGTGGTATTCACCGCCTTTGGAAGCGCTTCACTATCGATTGTAGTGGTGCTCGCCCTGGCCAACGTATTCTTGACCTAGGTGGTGGTACGGGTGATTTAACGGCGAAATTCTCGCGCATTGTTGGCGATGAAGGCCATGTCATCCTTGCTGATATCAATAATTCAATGCTTAACGTTGGTCGCGATAAACTGCGTGACAACGGTATTGTGGGTAACGTGCATTACGTTCAAGCCAACGCAGAAGAACTGCCGTTCCCTGATGATTATTTTGATGCCATCACCATCAGTTTTTGTTTGCGTAATGTGACTGACAAAGACAAAGCGCTTCGTTCAATGTTCCGCGTATTGAAGCCAGGGGGCCGTCTATTGGTGCTAGAATTTTCGAAACCAGTGCTAGAGCCGTTATCGAAAGTATACGACGCATATTCATTCCACTTATTGCCGAGAATCGGTGAGCTAGTTGCGAATGACTCAGAGAGTTACCGCTACCTAGCGGAGTCAATCCGTATGCATCCAGACCAAGAAACGCTGGAAGGCATGATGCAAGACGCAGGTTTTGAAAACACCAAATACTACAACTTAACTGGTGGTATTGTGGCTTTGCATCGCGGTTATAAATTCTAAGGGTTAACGGCATGCCATTTGAACCACTTATCACCGCTGTGATTGAAACGTCACTGAATACTCTGATCAAAGACGACCCTGCATTGGGCCGTCGTTTAGCGCGCCTAAAAGGTCAAGTTATTCAAGTTCACCTGAAAGAGATCAATAAAACACTGACGTTCGTTTTTAGTCAGCAAATTGATGTGCTCGGTCATTACGAAGGGCAGCCTAACTGCTACTTATCGCTCAACTTGAGCGTGTTGCCAGAGCTGCGTGACCAGGCCAACATCACTCGCCTTATTAAACAAGATAAACTTGAGCTTGAAGGCGATATTCAATTGGCGCAGAAATTCTCTCAGTTGATGGTGGATTGCAAACCAGATGTTGAAGAGTGGTTGTCTCGCGTGACTGGCGATGTCGCCGCACATACCTTTGTGCAAGGTTCAAAAAACATCGGCAACTTTCTTGCGTCTCAAGCAGAAAAACACCAGCGTCATCTTGCGCAAGTAGTGACTGAAGAGTGGAAGTTGGCACCTGCTCCTCTAGAAGTGGCGTATTTTTGCGACCAGGTTGATGAGGTTCGCAGCCAGGCTTCTCGCGTTGAAGCTCGCTTGACTGCTTTGCTGAATAAGTTGGATGCAGATAAGCCGGCATTGGAGAAACCATGACGCCAGCAGAACTAAAGCGCTTATACCACATCGCCAAAGTACAACTGGAATACGGCTTAGATGAGCTGCTTCCCGATCACCAACTGACCAAAGCTCCGTTATTACTGCGCAAAAGCCTGTTCTGGATTAAGAGCAAGCATCCAGAAAAACCACTCGGTGAGCGCCTGCGTTTAGCGTTGCAAGAGCTGGGGCCAGTTTGGATTAAGTTCGGTCAGATGATGTCAACGCGCCGTGACTTATTTCCTCCGCACATTGCTGATCCCCTGGCTTTGCTTCAAGACCAAGTCGCGCCATTTGATGGTGAGCTAGCAAAAAAGCAGATGGAGCAGGCATTAGGTGGTCCGTTAGAAAACTGGTTTACCGAGTTTGATATCAAACCACTGGCGTCAGCATCGATTGCTCAGGTGCATACTGCGCGTTTAAAAGACTCTAACCAAGAAGTGGTATTAAAGGTTATCCGCCCAGATATTCGCCCGGTCATTGATTCAGATCTAAAACTGATGCACCGAATGGCGCGTATAGTCGCCGGAGCGATGCCTGAAGCACGTCGTTTGAAACCAGTTGAAGTTGTACGTGAGTACGAGAAAACATTGCTTGATGAACTCGACTTACGACGTGAAGCGGCGAATGCCATTCAGTTGCGCCGCAACTTTGAAGGCAGCGAAGAATTGTATGTTCCTGAAGTTTTTCCTGACTTCAGTAATGAAACTGTCATGGTTTCTGAGCGAATATATGGCATTCAAGTCTCTGATATTGAAGGCTTGAAAGCAAATAGCACCAATATGAAATTGCTCGCGGAGCGCGGCGTGAGTGTGTTCTTCACTCAGGTGTTCCGAGACAGCTTCTTCCATGCCGATATGCATCCGGGGAACGTGTTCGTCAAACCCGAACATCCAGAGAACCCAATGTGGATCGGGCTAGATTGCGGAATCGTTGGTACACTTAATAGTGAAGACAAGCGTTATCTGGCGGAAAACTTCCTGGCGTTTTTCAATAGAGACTACCGCCGAGTGGCGGAGTTACATGTGGACTCAGGATGGGTGCCTGCCGATACCAATGTCGATGAGTTTGAGTTCGCGATTCGCATTGTGTGTGAGCCTATTTTTGCTAAGCCACTGTGCGAAATCTCCTTTGGTCATGTGTTGTTGAATTTGTTCAACACGGCACGTCGATTCAACATGGAGGTTCAGCCACAACTTGTATTGCTGCAAAAAACGCTGCTGTACGTGGAAGGTCTTGGTAGGCAGCTGTACCCTCAGCTTGATTTGTGGGAGACCGCAAAACCATTCCTTGAAGAATGGATGATGAATCAAGTTGGGCCGCAAGCTTTGGTGAATGCGATTAAAGATCGCGCGCCATTTTGGGCGGAGAAGCTACCGGAACTGCCAGAGCTGCTTTACGATAGCCTGAAACAAGGTAAAGCGATGAACCAACGAATGGATCAGCTTTACCAAGGGTATCGTCAGAGCAAGCGCCAGCAGGCGACAGGAAAGTTTTTATTTGGCGTTGGCGCCACTTTAGTCGTATGCTCGGCAATATTGGTGAACAATGCTTTTGAGCAGCTTTCGTTGGCCAGCGGTATCGCAGGTGTCACATTTTGGCTGCTTAGTTGGCGAGCTTATCGTCAATAGACGTTAAACTCTTGAAATATTTTTGTTTATTTAAAGACCCGAGGTAAAGAGAATGGGTGGTATCAGTGTTTGGCAACTTCTAATCATTGCTGTAATTGTTGTATTGCTATTCGGAACTAAGAAACTACGCGGTATCGGTGGCGATCTGGGTGGTGCCGTTAAGGGCTTCAAAAAAGCGATGAGCGAAGATGAACCTGCGAAAAATGACAAAGACGCAGACTTCGAACCAAAAAGTCTAGAAGAGCAGCAGAAAAAAGAAGCTGCTCCTGAAACGAAAAAAGACAAAGAGCAGGCGTAAAACGTGTTTGATATCGGTTTTTGGGAACTGGTATTAATATCTGTTGTTGGTCTGGTCGTTCTTGGGCCGGAGCGTTTGCCTCATGCTATTCGCAGCGTGTCTCGCTTTATCGGTGCCGCTAAGAGTATGGCAAATAGCGTCAAAGACGAATTGTCACACGAGCTGAAAGTCCAAGAGCTGCAAGAAAACTTGCGCAAAGCAGAGCAAATGGGGATGGATGATTTGTCTCCTGAGTTGAAATCTTCAGTCGAAGAATTGAAGAAGGCAGCGCAATCTGTAAATCGTCCTTACGCAAAGAACACCGATTCAGAGGCTGAGCCTGTAAAAACAGAGCCAGCAGCAGAAAAGGTAGAGAAAGCGGAAGAGAGCAAGGTTACAGCGGCAGATAAGAAAGCCGAATAGTCTCATTAGGAGGAGCTACTAGTGATTGGTAGCTCCTTTTTGATCTGGTTTTTAATAAGAGGTTTGCCATGTCTACCGTCGAGCAGACACAACCTTTAATTAGTCATTTGTTGGAGCTTCGCAACCGACTACTGCGCTCAATTTTGGCAGTGTTGGTGGTGTTTGTCGGACTAATTTATTTCTCTAACCACATTTACGAGTTTGTTTCCGCACCTTTAGTAGAGCGTCTACCTGAAGGCGCGACCATGATTGCTACGGATGTGGCTTCACCCTTTTTCACGCCACTGAAGTTGACGTTAATCGCTTCGGTATTTATTGCGGTGCCGTTTATTTTGTATCAAGTTTGGGCCTTTGTTGCTCCTGGCTTATACAAACATGAGCGTCGTTTGATTATGCCGTTGCTGTTTTCCAGCTCACTGCTGTTTTATTGCGGTGTGGCATTTGCGTATTTTGTGGTGTTTCCACTAGTGTTTGGCTTCTTTACTGCTATCTCATTGGGTGGTGTAGAGTTTGCGACCGACATTTCTAGCTATCTCGATTTTGTACTGGCGCTATTTATGGCGTTTGGTATCGCATTCGAGGTGCCTGTTGCGATTATTTTGTTGTGTTGGACTGGGGCCACTACACCAGAAGATCTAAGACAGAAACGGCCTTATATCATTGTGGCGGCGTTTGTCGTAGGTATGGTGTTAACGCCACCAGACATGATCTCGCAAACCTTACTCGCTATTCCGATGTGTTTACTGTTTGAAGTCGGTTTGTTCTTTGCGCGTTTTTATACGCGTCGAGGCGAAGAGGCAGAAGCGGAAACCGAAGAATAAGTTTACTGTAGATGTAAAAAGCGGCTCAATTGAGCCGCTTTTTTTGCGGTTGGTTTGTTTCTTGGGCTAACTACTTAACTTTCATGACGTAACCACACTTTGTGCATACGTATACTTCCTTGATGCCCAGCAGCTTTTGAAAAAAACTGCGCGGTACGCGTTGTAAGTAAGCACCATGTGTACACACTTCAACTTCCATATTCATGCTGTTTTACATTTGTGCTAATTAATGGGCATAAAGCAGTATAGAAAAAGAATATGTCTAATTGTCGACAGTTTTGCAAAACAGACGAAGTAAAGTGGCGATATGAGAGGTAAGTAGAGTTGCTAGTTAATTATTATGTTTATCAATAACTTTGTGTGGGTTGTTCTATTATTTCAATAGGTTGAATCATTCATTCAATAGTTTAGGTAATAAAAAAGCGACGTTGATTTCGTCGCTTTTTTCAATTTTCGTGAATTAAATATTAAACAGCTTTTTGGCATTTTCAGTCGTTATTGCATCGATAGTTGCGACATCGACATCACGCAAGTCGGCAACACGTTGTGCAACGAGAGAAGTGTAGGCTGGTTCATTACGCTTACCACGGTGCGGTACAGGCGCTAAGTATGGACAATCGGTTTCTAAAATGACCCACTGCATATCCAAATGTGGAATGACTTTATCCATCCCGCCATTCTTAAAGGTCGATACGCCACCCAAGCCTAAGTGGAAGCCTAGCTCATTGATTGCTTGCGCTTCTTCTAAACTGCCTCCAAAACAGTGGAATACACCACGCAGACGACCATCTTGCTCTTGTCTTAGCAAAGTGAGTGTTTCTTCAATCGAATCACGAGTGTGGATAACGACTGGTAAATCCATCTCTTTTGCCCAGTTAAGTTGAGCTACGAACGCCATCTCTTGCTCGGCGCGATAGGTTTTGTCCCAATACAGGTCGATACCAATTTCGCCCACCGCAATAAACTTGTGTTTCTCAAACCAGCCGCGGATGACTTCCAACGTTTGCTCAACGTTGTTATCCACATAGCAAGGATGGAGTCCCATCATTGAGTGGCACACGTCAGGATATGCCGCTTCGGTTTGTAGCATGGGCTCAATAGAGTCCAGATCGATGTTTGGCAACAGGATCTTATTAATGCCTTGCGCTAAGGCGCGTTGTACTACTTCATCGCGGTCGTTATCAAATTCGCTGGCATAGATGTGCGCGTGGGTATCGATCATCGTTACTCTCTGTGCTTCATGATTGGTTTCGTATTCGAAGTATACTTGAGTGTGAGTGCTGGGTCATTTTCAGTTTTTTTCATTACCTTTTTCCAGATTGTCACTCGCAACATGCATCAAGAGTGATATGATTTTGTTCACCAGATGATTTGATCATCATAACCGTCCAGACAAGGAGAAAATGGTGTCTGTATCAATTCAAGGTCCATTCCCTGCACGCCGTATGCGTCGTTTACGTAAGCACGATTTTAGTCGTCGTTTGATGGCTGAGAACCAACTTTCTGTTAATGATCTGATTTACCCAATGTTCATCCTAATGGGTAAAGATCGTCGTGAGAGCGTGGAGTCCATGCCGGGTGTAGAGCGTTTGTCGATTGATTTAATGCTAGAAGAAGCGCAATACCTTGCAAATCTAGGCGTTCCAGCAATCGCGCTTTTCCCTGTCGTAAACCAAGACGCTAAAAGCTTATGTGCTACTGAAGCCTACAACCCAGAAGGTTTGGTCCAGCGAGCAGTACGTGCGCTTAAAGAACATATTCCTCAAATCGGTGTGATCACAGACGTGGCACTTGACCCATTCACGACGCACGGCCAAGACGGCATCATCGATGAAGATGGCTACGTAATGAATGATGAAACCACGGAAGTACTGGTTAAGCAGGCTTTGTCTCATGCAGAAGCGGGTGCTGACGTAGTCGCGCCTTCAGACATGATGGATGGCCGTATTGGTAAGATCCGCGAAGCATTAGAAAATGCGGGCTACATTCATACACAAATCATGGCTTACTCGGCTAAGTACGCGTCGAACTACTACGGACCATTCCGTGATGCTGTTGGCTCTTCTTCAAATCTAAAAGGCGGCAACAAGAAAAACTACCAAATGGACCCAGCAAACATTGACGAAGCGATTCACGAAGTGGCGCTAGACATCAATGAAGGTGCGGACATGGTGATGGTTAAACCTGGTATGCCATACTTAGATGTAGTTCGCCGAGTAAAAACTGAACTTCAAGTACCGACATTTGCTTATCAAGTATCTGGCGAGTACGCGATGCATAAAGCGGCGATCATGAATGGCTGGCTCAAAGAGCGCGAAATTGTGATGGAATCACTACTATGCTTCAAACGTGCAGGTGCTGACGGCATCTTAACGTACTTTGCGAAAGATGTGGCTGAGTGGTTGGCAGAAGAGAATGCACAAACTGCTCAACACCTAAATCGTACTCCGGAAGCGACTGAAGAGTAATTATCGCTCAGTGAGAAACACCAGACCAACAAGAGTTGTTCGTCTGTATATACCCAAGTAACCTCAGGCGGATTACAACAGTAACAATCCAAGGTGCTTGGGTATTTTTATTTTGGAGAAGAGAACAATGACAATGCTGATTCGTGAAGGCACATTGGAAGAAGCACTTCAAGTTGTGGCACGTGTTACCGAATTTTCGAAAGGAGAAACGGTAGACTCCATGACTCAACGTTTAGAAGAGAAAAACAGTTTAATCCTCGTTGCAGAAAAAAATGGCACGATTGTCGGCTTCAAAATAGGTTACGAATTAGAGGATGGTGTTTTCTATAGCTGGTTGGGTGGTGTTGTTCCTGAGGCTCGAAATGAAGGCGTGGCACAATTGCTTTTGGAAGCACAAGAAGATTGGGCGGCTGAGCAAGGCTATAACACGTTAAAAGTGAAATCTCGAAATCAGTTTCCTGCTATGCTTCGATTGTTATTGAGGAATGGCTATATCATTGAAAAATTTGAAGAAAAAATTAATCTTCGTGAATCTCGAGTTCATTTCATTAAAGCGATGTGAAAATAAATGAGATTTTTTCTCATTTAACTGTTGACTACGAAATGAGAATCATTATTATTAAACCTGTCTTAGGGAATGAGGAAGAGTTCACAAGGACGTTGAATGACTTATTAACAGAAGTTGATTAACTGAAAGTTGAGAAGTGATGAAACATTTTTCCGAGAACTTGCACGAATTCTTTTTGACACGACATTGCTCACATTGCTTCCAGTGTAATTTATAGCTTCTTGGTTAAGCTGCTCTATTTACAGAATTTGCTTTACCACTTCTGCTAGGCGACCCCATTCGGGTCGCTTTTTTCTTTTCTACGATTTCTATTTGACGTCACTATTCGTATTTTTTCCACACACGATGATCATTTAAGGATCGTTGATCTTCTCGCCGTTTTATAAAATAAACTTTTAAAAACAATAACTTAACGTACATGTTTTTTGTGTTTTCTATCATTGGATAACCAGTGGATAATTTCTATAAACAGAGTTATCCACAGGGTGAGGTTATCTTCGTGAATAAAATCGAAAAATTTACGCGACCTAGATCGAGCGAACAAGATAGATTCGGATCAGCAGTCATGGCATCCTAGGCAGATCTCTCAAGTACTGAATTGGATACAGACAATTATGGCAAGTATTCCTGAAAATCCGTTGATCCTTATCGACGGCTCTTCTTACCTATATCGCGCTTTTCACGCCTACCCGGGCACCATGAGCAATGGTGAAATTCCAACTAATGCCGTTTACGGTGTCGTGAACATGTTACGCAGCATGATGCGTCAGTTTGCGTCTGAGCGCATCGCGGTGGTTTTCGATGCGAAGGGAAAAACCTTCCGTGATGATATGTATGCAGAATACAAAGCTAATCGTCCGCCAATGCCGGATGATCTGCGTTGCCAAATTGAACCATTGCACAATGTTATTCGCGCGATGGGTTTACCACTGATCTGTGTTCCTGGTGTCGAAGCGGATGACGTCATTGGTACGTTGGCGCATCAAGCATCACAAAAGGGCATGCCTGTATTGATCAGTACTGGTGATAAAGACATGGCGCAGTTGGTGGATGATAATATTACCCTGATCAACACCATGACGAACGTCGTGATGGATCGTGAAGGTGTGGTTGAAAAGTTTGGCATTCCACCTGAGTTAATCATCGACTACCTAGCGCTGATGGGCGATAAAGTAGATAACATCCCTGGTGTGCCAGGCGTGGGTGATAAAACAGCGACCGCACTACTGCAAGGTATTGGCGGTCTGACTAAGCTGTATGAAAATCTCGATGACATTGCTGCGCTCGGTTTCCGTGGTTCTAAAACCATGGCGAAGAAGCTCATCGATAACAAAGAAAATGCCATGCTGTCGTACGAGCTCGCGACCATTAAATTGGATGTTGAACTTGAAGAAACGCCAGAATCACTGCTGAAAGCGGAACCAAATAAAGACGAACTAGTGAAGTTGTATGGTCAACTGACGTTTAAATCTTGGTTGAACGAGCTACTTGAAGGTGGTTCTGGGTCGGTAGAAGCTGTTGAGCTTGCTGGCTCTGCTCAAGTATCTTCTTCTCATGCTGAGATGGAAACTTCCGCAGTGACAATCGACCGCAGCCAATATGAAACGATTCTGGATGAAGAAACCTTCAATGCGTGGCTAGACAAACTTCAAACGGCCGAGTTGTTTGCGTTTGATACGGAAACCGACAACCTAGATTACATGCTAGCGAACCTGGTTGGTTTGTCATTCGCTGTCGATGAAGGCATTGCCGCTTATGTGCCTGTTGCACATGACTACCTAGATGCACCTGAACAGCTTGATCGTGATTGGGTTCTAGGACAGCTTAAGCCAATTCTTGAAGATGCAGCGAAAGCAAAAGTTGGTCAAAACTTAAAGTATGATGCGTCTGTATTGGCTCGTTATGATATTGAGCTAAAAGGTATCAAGCACGACACGATGTTGGAATCGTACATTTACAACAGTGTCGGCGGTAAACACGATATGGACAGCTTGGCGCTGCGCTTCCTACAACATAGTTGCATTTCTTTTGAGCAAATTGCAGGTAAAGGCAAAAATCAGCTTACGTTTAACCAAATCGAGTTGGAACAAGCATCGCCATACGCGGCAGAAGATGCGGATGTGACCCTTCGTCTGCACAATCGCTTGTTTGCGAATATCGAGCAGGATGAAAGCCTGAAGACAGTGTACGAAGAGATTGAAATGCCGTTGGTGCCAGTTCTTTCGCGCATTGAACGCACCGGGGTCTTTATTGACGAAATGAAGCTGAGTGCGCAGTCGGTAGAGATTACCGCTCGCCTTGATGAGCTTGAAAAGAAAGCGTATGAAATTGCAGAGCAAGAGTTCAACATGAACTCGCCAAAGCAATTACAAGCCATCCTATTTGAAAAAATGGGTTTACCGGTGGTGAAGAAAACGCCATCAGGTACACCATCGACGAATGAAGAAGTTCTGCAAGAACTCGCGCTAGATTACCCACTGCCAAAATTGATTTTGGAATATCGCGGTTTGGCGAAGCTTAAATCGACGTACACGGACAAGCTGCCGAAGATGATCAACCCAACAACAGGGCGTGTGCATACTTCTTACCATCAAGCGGTAACCGCAACAGGTCGTCTATCTTCTACCGATCCGAACTTACAGAACATTCCAATTCGTAACGAAGCTGGCCGTCGTATTCGCCAAGCGTTTGTCGCACCAGCTGGCCATAAAATCTTAGCGGTCGACTACTCGCAAATCGAACTGCGCATCATGGCTCACCTTTCTGGCGACCAAGCGTTATTAGATGCCTTCCGTGATGGTAAAGACATTCACGCGGCAACTGCGGCAGAAATTATGGGTCTGGATATTGAACAAGTATCCAGTGAGCAGCGTCGCCGTGCTAAAGCCGTTAACTTCGGGCTTATCTATGGCATGAGTGAATTTGGTTTGGCGAAGCAGCTTGGTATCCCTCGCGGCGAAGCACAAGCCTACATGGATAAATACTTTGAGCGTTACCCTGGCGTTATGCAGTACATGGAAGACACGCGCAGCACGGCTGCAGATAAGGGCTATGTTGAAACGATTTTTGGTCGACGTTTGCATTTACCAGAAATCAAATCGCGCAACGGTATGCGTCGTAAAGCTGCTGAACGTGCGGCAATCAACGCACCGATGCAAGGTACAGCTGCGGACATCATTAAGAAAGCGATGCTGTTGGTTGATCAGTGGATTCAGGAAGAAGGCAATGGCCGTGTGAAGTTGTTAATGCAAGTACACGATGAATTGGTCTTTGAAGTTGAAGAGTCATCATTGTCCGAAATTGAAAGTAAAGTACAGAAATTGATGGAATCTGCAGCAGAGCTAAAAGTACCGTTGGTTGCAGAAGCAGGGCACGGTGACAACTGGGATCAAGCTCATTAGTCACTTTTAGACCAAAATAACCAATTAATTATGAGCCAGCGCACAAACGCTGGCTTTTTTTTGCGATTAAAAAAGCTAGCGCAAAGTTAACTTTGATGTTGCTTAATAAAAATTTCATGAAAAAAAACTACAAAAATTCTTTGCAATTCTGACCAATTGTTGTACATTAATACTCGTAGGGTACAGAGGTAAGATGTTCTATCTTTCAGACCTTTTGTTTCACGTTATTGGATTAGGCTGATTCAGCCGCCCCAGTCAGCTTTTGACTGGGGCGTTTTTTATTGGGCGAAAGAAAATTTTTCTTTTTGTTCAATGTGTTGGGTTGGTAACGACTTGTCTTTATATTTCTCCCACCTTTAACCTATTGTCTACACTCCAATTTTCTTCAAAAACTCGCAAACTATTCAGTCTGTAAATTTATGCCAATCACACTATGATTTTTTCTTGAAGGAAACTAAGTTGACGGGAAAATGGGTAGGTTTCTGTCTAACTTGTTGAATTGTATTTTCTTTATTGGTTATGGTTGTGAGTTGATTAAGCGAAAACTAAAGTTAGGCGGCTTTTTAAGCTATTGAAATCATCCGATAGTTCAGCAATGCTTCGTCACATAACAATAATTACCAATTTTTCTCTCCCGTTATCCCTGCCAGGAAGGTGGGGATTTTTATTGCCTGTTATTTAGCTCAGATAAACAAAAGCCCCACCAAATGGTAGGGCCGTGTCGAAAAAATTTAACAAATATTGTTAATTATTCTTCGTCGCTTGCTGGGGTATCCAGTTCGCCTTCTTCTCTCAGGTGTGCGAGCGCCGGTGCAAACCAGGTATCCAGTTTTGCGCGCAGTTGATCAACGCCTAACCCTTTAAGGGAAGAGAACACATCAACGGAAACGTCGCCACCGAAAGTTTCCACTTGTTTGCGAACTTTCAGCAGGGTTTGTTTGCGTGCGCCACTTTTTAGTTTATCTGCTTTGGTTAGCAAAACTTGCACAGGAATGTGGCTATCGATGGCCCAGAAAATCATTTGCTGGTCGAGATCTTTCATTGGATGACGAATGTCCATCAGAACCACTAAGCCTTTTAGGCACTCGCGTTTCTGTAGGTATTCACCTAAAGATTTCTGCCATTTGTTTTTCATCTCTACCGGTACTTGAGCAAAACCGTATCCAGGTAGATCGACAATGTGACAACCTTCTTCTACTTTGAAAAGGTTGATTAATTGCGTACGACCAGGTGTCTTTGATGTCTTGGCTAAGCTTTTTTGATTAGTTAGACGGTTAAGTGCACTCGATTTACCAGCGTTTGAGCGTCCTGCAAACGCAATTTCGACACCTTCGTCTTCCGGTAGGTGACGAATATCGGGTGCGCTGGTGATGAAATGCGTATTTTGGTAATGAATTTTTACGCTCACTGTTAACTCCATCTCGACTTTGTGTAGTCGATTGATTACTTTTTTGTGAAAATGTGTAAAATAACCGTGCTCGGCATAAGGTCGCCTATTGTACCATGAGTGTACGCGGTATGTTCACATTCCGTGGTACTGGAAGCTTGATAATTATAATGGAATGTCATGAAGAAATTAGCGCTAATTTTGAGTCTTTTAGCCAGTTGCTCAGTATGGGCCCAAGGTAATATTGAGGCTGGTAAAGCAAAATCACAAACCTGTGTCGCCTGTCACGGAGCAGATGGCAACAGTGCAATAACAACGTACCCGAAACTCGCAGGCCAACACGCTAAGTATCTTGAGAAGCAGTTAAAAGAACTTAAGCTAGGCATGACAAGTGGTGGTAAACAAGGTCGTTACGATCCTGTAATGAGTGGTATGGCAATGCCACTGAGCGATGAAGATATCGCAGACCTATCTGCTTACTACGCTTCGCTACCAGTTTCAGAAAACTCAACACCTGAAGATGTGGTAGCAAAAGGCAAAACGCTTTATACCGCTGGTGATGCCGAGCGTGGCCTAACCGCATGTATTGCATGTCATGGTCCTCGTGGCAATGGTACTGAGCTTTCAGGTTTCCCGAAAATTTCTGGTCAGCATGCTGACTACATCAAAGCTCAGCTAGAAAAATTCCGTGATGGCGACCGTGGTAATGATATGAATGCCATGATGCGCGACATCGCGAAGAAAATGACAGACGAAGATATCGAAGTGCTGTCTAAATACGTTGGCGGTCTGCACTAATATACCTAAATCGCTCAAGATCCTGCATCTTGAGCTGGTTGGGTAGATGTCCCTACATCGTTCGAGCAACTTGTACAAAAATGCCCTAGTGAATCCACTAGGGCATTTTTGTTCGTGACAGATATCACAGTCGAGTTTGGATGCGAAAGCGATAGTTGGCTCGGCAGTTTGTGAGACATTTGCCATACTTGATGTTGGCTTTTTCTTGTTAGTGTTTTTAAGTTTTTGATTAAATGACAATTTTGATATTTTTAGAAAATAGGCGGATTATTTTTTCAACCCATTACTTGTGAGCATCGCGGGATGGCGTAAAGTAGAAGTCGTTCACAGGGGGTGAATGTAAGGATTTTAGACCACGGTTTAGGTCTCCAAGGATGTAGCTCGGATGCTTGGTGATTTAGAAAGGGGTTTAGATAGGTAGGGAGCCTATCTGATAAGGATGGTCATCTCGTCTGACGGTTAAGACAGTGAAACGGATCAGGCACAGGAAGTTGCTCAGTAGACAGGAAGTAAACGGATAGCCAAAACTCATCAGGAAGATGAAAAACAACTCTTTTTGGCAGGGAAAGCTCGAAAAACAAAGGGATCATTGGTGCACCAAATGCGTGCAACACAGTTTCGCCAATTGATGGCACTTAGAAAGCGACAGTCTGACTGTCGCTTTTTTTATATTCTTTTCTCTTGGTAAGTCGCAATCTGAATTACGATTACTGCACTTATTTACTTCGATGGGTTGTAAACAAAGTTTTTTAACAAAAATTGCTGAAAAAATGCTCAGCAACACTCCAATCTGAGTTCACTTTCTGGTATGTTTCGCATCCCTGTTTGAGGAAGTCAGCATGCATACCTGTCCTTTATGCCAAAATCAGCGTACTCACCACTATTTTGAAGATAAGCGACGTGAATATCTTCAATGTGAGCAGTGCAGTTTGGTGTTTGTGAATCCAGACCAACGTTTGGATGCGGAAACCGAAAAAGCTCACTATGATTTGCATGAGAACAACCCTGAAGATTTAGGTTACCGACGCTTTTTGTCGCGTATTGCTGACCCGATCACAGAGCGAATTTCTCCACAATCAAATGGTATCGACTTTGGTTGTGGTCCTGGCCCAACGCTCTCCTTAATGTTGGAAGAGGCGGGGCACAACATGGCGTTGTACGACCTCTACTACCACCCTGATACGTCGGTTTTAGAAAAAACGTATGACTTCATGACAGCAACAGAGGTGATAGAGCACCTCTACCACCCAGATTTGGTGTGGAAGCAATGGTTGAATTTAGTTAAGCCAGGGGGCTGGATAGGCCTGATGACGAAAATGGTCATCGACGTGGAGGCTTTCAAATCATGGCATTATAAGAACGATCTCACTCATGTAGTGTTCTTTAGTCGTGACACGTTCCAGTTCCTAGCAGAGCGGGATAAGCTCGAACTCGAATTTATTGGTAATGATGTAATTTTACTGAGGAAACCCCAGTAATGAGCCGTAGTAAAAAATCTAGAAAGCCAGGTGCCGCTGGCGCACCTGAGTTTGTTGTAACTCGTAACCGTACAGAATCTGATGTGGAAGGCCGCCTACGCAAGCGTGCTAAAAAGCGCAAAGGCTTGAAAACGGGTAACCGTAACTCAGAAGTTAACGAGCAGAAAAAGCAAGCTGCTGCACAAAACCGCGACCCGCGTTTAGGCAGTAAAAAGAAAATTCCTCTGGTTGTTGAGCCTGCGAAGAAAATGACGAAGCAAGAGCGTCGTTTGTCGGCAGAGCAAGAACTAGAGATGCTAGAAAATGACGCGCAATTGAACGTGTTGCTAGACCGTATTGAAGCGGGTGAAAACCTAGGCACAGGTCTACAGAAATACGTCGATGAGAAGCTCGACCGCATTGAGAAGCTAATGGACCAACTAGGTTTGTTGGAACCTGAAGAAGAGGAAGACTTCACTGCTCCTGCTGAGAAAAGCACGCGCAATGATGATGACTTGCTGGCAGATTTCGACGACATTAACTTCGACGACTACAAAGGATAATTAAGCTATGAATGTAACCTTATTAGCTATTGCTGGTGTTGTGATTATCATCGCACTTGCTTCTTATGCAGGTTACCTTCTGCTTCAATTGAAAAAGCAAAAGGAATTGCAGCTAAAGCATCAAAAATTGGCGATAGATAAACGTAACGCCAACATTTTTGAGAATGTGCATACCTTGTGTCAGGCGGGTATTCAAGGCCAATGCGATTTGTCTGAAATCAGTATTCGTGTGTATAACATCATGGATTATGTACAAGGTGAAGACCGTGTCGATTTTGATAAAACGTACCCTGCAATTTCTGAGCTTTACCATATCGTGAAAGATATGGCGCGTGGTGAAGAACGCCAACAACTTGCCAAGAAAGAGCGTATGCAACAGAACTTGACGCGTCATAAAGCGGAAAGCCGCCTCACTGATGCGATCATTGAGGAGCTCAAAGTGTTGCAGAAAAACGTCCAGCCACTGAATAATCAAATCAATATTCAGATGATTTAATAGTTACCCCCAATGGTTTCCTTATGACTGCTGGGGGTATCGTGATCACGCTAGCACTTCTTTAGTTTTATAATTAAAAAGCCAGTCGGCGTTGCCACGCTTGTCATCGTCGTATGGCAAAATAGCGGCTCTGAATATCGGGTGACGGCTTTCGTTGCCCTAGCATTTAACGGAAAGTACCACCATGTCGAATCAACACACTGAATCGAAGCAGCAAATCGTCTGGGATCAAGCGGTATTGGATAAGTACAACTATTCCGGTCCTCGCTACACGTCGTACCCAACGGCGCTGGAGTTCCATGAAGCGTTCACCATTTCTGATTATGATATGGCATGCACTCAGTACCCAGACCGCCCATTATCGCTGTACGTACACATTCCGTTCTGTCACAAGCTTTGTTACTACTGTGGTTGTAATAAAGTCATCACGCGCCACTCGCACAAAGCGGACGAATACCTCGATGTGCTTGAACATGAGATTCGTCAACGTGCAGCCTTATTGGTGGGCAGAACGGTAACGCAATTGCACTTTGGTGGTGGTACGCCAACGTTCCTTTCTGAAAAGCAAATTACACGCGTAATGAGCCTGTTGCGCCAAGAGTTTACCTTTAGCAGTGATGCTGAAATCAGTATCGAAGTTGACCCGCGTGAAATTCAGATCACCATGCTGGATCACCTGCGTAGTGAAGGCTTTAACCGCTTGAGCATCGGTGTTCAGGACTTCAACAAAGAAGTGCAAAAACTGGTGAACCGTGAGCAAGATGAAGAGTTCATCTTTGCGATGGTTGCGCGCGCAAAAGAGTTGGGTTTCCGTTCGACAAACCTAGATTTGATCTACGGCTTGCCAAAGCAAACCAAAGCCTCTTTTGCCAAGACGTTAGAACAAGTACTGGAAATGCAGCCGGGCCGTCTGTCCGTGTTTAACTACGCGCACATGCCACAGCTATTTGCAGCGCAGCGTAAGATTAAAGACGAAGATCTGCCTAAAGCAGAAGAGAAGATGGCGATTCTGCAAGATACCATCGCGACACTGACTGGCGCTGGCTATCAATTTATCGGCATGGACCACTTTGCTTTACCGGACGATGAGCTTGCCGTCGCCCAACGCGAAGGTATTTTGCATCGCAACTTCCAAGGCTACACCACACAAGGTGAATGTGATTTGGTTGGCTTTGGTGTCTCTGCAATCTCGATGATCGGCGATGCATACGCGCAAAACCAGAAAGAGCTGAAGAAATACTACGCTCAAGTCAACGAACTTCGTCATGCACTGTGGAAAGGGGTTTCGCTGGACTCTGATGATTTGCTACGTCGCGAAGTGATCAAGCAGCTGATTTGTAATTTTAAACTAGACAAGAAAGCGATCGAGTCTGAGTTTAAAGTGAAGTTTGATCAGTACTTTAAAGAAGATTTGCAGCTACTTCAGACCTTCATCAACGATGAGCTGGTGGAAGTGGATGACAATGAAATTCGTGTGACGCTGCGAGGTCGTTTGCTGATCCGTAATATTTGTATGAGCTTCGATAAGTACCTGCGAGCGAAGGCGCGTCAGCAACAATTCTCTCGTGTTATCTAATCATAGACGCCGATTCAAGATATAAAAAATGCCAGCAGATGCTGGCATTTTTTTATGTTTTCGCTGGATTTAAGCGCGATCTTTTACTTTTGCTTTCAGTTCCGCTTTTTCTGCTTCTGAAAGGAACGCAATCTCAAGGCCATTGATTTGTGCTTGGCGAATCTGGTCTTGGCTCAGACCAGCTGCTGGTGCCGCTACTTCGTATTCGTATGGCAGTTCGATGCCTTCTACCGCTGGATCGTCAGTGTTCAGACACGCAAGAACGCCATGCTCTAGGAACTGTTTGAGAGGGTGGTTTTCTAACGTTTCTACCGTGCTTGTTTGGTAGTTTGATGTTAGGCAAGACTCAATACCAATGCGGTTTTCTGCTAGGTAATCCATCAGTTTTGGATCGTGGATCGCTTTTACGCCGTGACCGATACGAGTTGCGCCCAGCTCATTGATTGCTTGCCACATGCTCTCTGCACCTGCTGCTTCACCAGCATGAACCGTTACCCCAAGGCCAGCGTCGCGTACTTGTTTGAAGTGAGACACAAAGCGATCGCCCGGTTGGCCCAGTTCGTCACCCGCCAAGTCGACGGCAACGATGTGATCTTTTTGGCTCAGAATGCCGTCCAGTTCTTGTTGGCATGCGTCGGTGCCAAATGTGCGACTCATGATGCCGATCAGGTTGGCTTTCACGCCAAAATCGCGCATACCCGCTTGCACACCGTCCACGACTGCTTCAACAACACCCGCTACTGGTAACTTGTGTTTCATTGCCATGTAGTATGGTGAGAAACGCAGTTCAGCGTAATCGATTTGAGCGTTTAGTGCGTCTTCTACGTTTTCGTACGCCACACGACGACATGCATCTAGGTCGCCCAGTACCGCAACACCCCAGTCGAGCTTAGAAAGGAAAGCAACAAGAGAGGGTTCCGCTTCGACAATTTGAACGTGAGGAGTGAGAGACTCAATATCGTACGCTGGCAGAGCAATACCAAATTTTTGGCCAAGCTCAAGAATCGTTTTAGTACGAATGTTACCGTCAAGGTGGCGGTGCAAATCAGTAAGAGGGAGGTTCTTCGTTATCATTATGTCGATCCGGATAGTTATGAACTGGAACAGGGCCCAAACATCATCTGTGACAATACATGGGTAAGATTTGCAGTTAAGTATAAATAACAGTTAGGTAGATTGTCAGTAGAGGATGACTAGGAAATCAACGATTCTCGCTCTTTTCTACTTCATGTTAACCAAATGTGTTGGCCACTCTTCTAGCGGCATTGGACGGCTGTAATAGAAGCCTTGCACTTGGTTGCAGCCTAAAGAGCGCAGTAATTGTGCTTGATTGCTATCCTCTACGCCTTCTGCGACGACATTGGTTTTAAGGCCCGCGGTGATATTGATGACCGCAGCAACGACCGAACTGTCTAAGTTTTCTTGCGTGAGTTGATTGATGAAGGTGCGATCAATCTTCAAACAAGTAAATGGCAGTGAGTGAAGATAACCCAGTGATGAGTAACCGGTACCGAAATCATCGATCGCGATACCAATCCCCATATCACGCAGTTTGGTCATGTTTTCCAGTGTGGTTGGTGCGCTATCAATAATGCGCGACTCGGTGATCTCCAGTGTTAGGTTACTGGCGGGTAATTTTGTGATATCCAATACGTTGGTCACTGTATCGACAAAATCAGGGCAGGACAGTTGATTAACGGAGATGTTCACATGCAGTTGGAAGTCTGACGGCCACTGATTACTTTGAATGGCTTGGTATGTATCGCGGCAAGCTTGTAACAGAATTTGTTGGCCAATGGCTTTGATCATGCCGCTTTCTTCTGCGATTGGAATAAAATCTAGTGGTGACACCATTCCTGAGTCACTGTGCCAGCGCGCCAGCGCTTCTGCGCCACACACATTACCACTAGCGAGATCCACAATAGGTTGATAATGAGGGACAAACTCTTGGTTTTCGATGCCAGTTTGAATCTTAGTCAGCATTTGGGTGCGGAACTTTGAAGCGCTTGCCAGTTCAGGGCTGTAATGACAGACACCGGTCAGTGAGTCTTGCTTGGCGTAGCTTAATGCGATGCTGGCGTTGCGAAGCCACAGCGGCATGGTTTCATTTGGTTGGGTTTGCACAATGCCAAGTGAAATCTTCATCACTACATTCTCACCTTCCACCATAAATGGGGTGGAAAAGAGTTGCTGTAATCGACGCTCGGTTTGTTTAACTTTGGCTTCAGTATCGGCGTTTGAGAGAAACACTGCGAACTCATCACCACCAATCCGAGCCAGTAACGCGTTATCACTAAACTCTTGTTTTAGCCTTTCTGCGATGCTGACCAACAGTTGATCACCGTTATGATGACCCACACTGTCGTTAATATCTCTAAATTTGTTGATACCAAGTAAAAATAAACTGCCGTGGCACAGGTGAGATTGGTTCTCACAGATTTCGACCAAGCCCTGACGACTGTATAAGCGTGTCAGAGAGTCATAAACCAACTGCTCACGCAACGCTTTAAATGAGGCTCTGAGGTTACTCGTCATCTCATTAAAGGCATGCACAAGTACCGTTGTCTCATACACATAACCAGGTTTTGGCATACTGCTGTCCCAATCGCCATTCGCAAGGTGTTGGGCGGCGTCAGCCGTCGCGTTAATCGGCCTGGTGACTCGGTTGAAAATTATCCAACTGATGGCGATACCAAATAAGCTGACGATAAACCCGACTAGCCAACTCTTTTGTTGGCTTTTCGGCAATGTACCCAGCAACTCGGATTCAGATATAGAGGTGCCAATAAACCATGTTAAACCGTTTTGATCTCGGTATGGGGTTAGTCGGCTGAAAATACGTTGGCCGTCATGCTCAAATGAAAAGGTGTAAGGTTGCTTAGTATTGTTGAGATCAAACGACCGAACGCGGCTCGCACTGATTTTGATGATCGGATCTGCGTTTTCAGCCGCAAACAAACGCTGCCCTTTATCAGAAAACTTTGTGCCCCATGAGATGACGCTTCCCGGGCCTGAGTGAGCGATTAAACGATGATCTGGGTCCATGATGTAGACCGAAGCTTTGGTGTTGTATTTTAACTCGCGCAGAAATTCGTTGAATGTGTTGATGCGAATGTCTGTCACCAACACGCCAGCAAATTGGTCGTGTTTATACACCGGTGTCATGGCTGACAGCGTAATATCCTGGCGTTCATCGGCATTCGTATAAATCTCAGACCACATCGAGGTTTGAGCCTCAGCGACGGGCGTATACCATGGGCGAGTGCGAGGATCGTATGGAGAGATAACCGTTCGAATGCTATTACTCACATGGTTAGTGCCATAAATAATCAGATCGCCATCGGTATATCGATCTTGAACCATTAAGGTGTAATCGTCGGAAAGCTCGCGGCGGAACCCGGCAAAGTCACCGCTTTCTGAACCAAATGCGATGACATCCAACTGCGGTATCGATTGGTAAAGGTTTTTGAATGCACTCAGCAGGTAGCTTTGAATATCTGAGGTGTCGTGAGGGTGATAAAGGTTGTGATAGCTGACGTTATGCGCGAGAGCCATAACCGCAGTAAACGGCTTGCGCAGATAGCTATTAAGGTGGTCGTGGACACTTTCGGTTAACACGGAAAGTTGTTTGTCGCTGATATCTGTGACCACTTCTTCGTAGCTTTGTTTTTGGACGTAGACAATGACACCGATCGCCAGTAAGAAGATCATGACAAATGGAATGAGAACAGCGGTACGCAGTGTAATTTGAGTCGTAGCAGTAGACATTGCCTAATCACATAGATGGTGGTGCGCCACAATTGTACTGATATTTTTGTTAATATCGAGTGACAAACGACTCTCGTTGTTAACGCACCACGTAAGTGATTGTCAGTACAATTCTTTTAATTTTCTGGTAAGCGTGTTTCGCCCCCAGCCTAATACTTTAGCGGCATCTTGCTTGTGACCTTTAGTGTGCTCCAAAGCTGCCTCTAATAAAATGCGCTCAAATTCTGGTAAAGCATAAGAAAGCAGTTCTTTATCTCCTGCCGAGAGTGATTGACGTGCCCAATCCGCCAATTGTTCTTGCCAGCTGCCATGTTCAGAGTCCGAAATGGATTTTTTCTCTTCGAGCAGTTCGCTTGGTAAGTCGTTTGGCAATACCTCGCTACCACTGGCCATGACGGTTAACCAACGGCAAATATTCTCTAATTGACGCACGTTGCCCGGCCAATCAAGGCGGTTAAGAATTTCAACGGTCGACGGATGCAGAGTTTTGGTTTCGACCCCCAGCTCATCAGCCGCTCGGATAAGAAAATGCTGCGTAAGTTTTTCGATGTCCTGCTTACGTTCACGCAATGCCGGAATCTGCACTCGAATCACGTTCAAGCGATGGAATAAGTCTTCACGGAAATCGCCTTCATGCACCAGCTTTTCTAAATTCTGGTGTGTTGCCGCGACAATCCTTACGTCGACGCTGATTGGGGAGTGACCGCCCACTCGATAAAACTGTCCGTCGGCCAGAACACGCAGCAAACGGGTTTGAATATCTAACGGCATGTCACCGATTTCGTCTAAAAATAGGGTGCCGCCATTGGCTTGTTCGAATCGACCCTGACGAACATTGTTCGCCCCGGTAAATGCCCCTTTTTCATGACCAAACAACTCTGACTCAATCAGATCTTTGGGAATCGCCGCCATATTGAGTGCAATAAAAGGTTTGTTGGCGCGAGGACTATGGCGGTGCAACGCATGAGCAACGAGCTCTTTACCCGTGCCCGATTCACCGTTAATCAATACTGAAATTGAGGAGCGAGAAAGACGACCAATGGCGCGAAATACTTCTTGCATGGCTGGCGCTTCACCGATGATTTCTGGCGTTTCCGCTGGAATGTCTTCTGGAGAGAGTTGCTCACGTTTATTTTCGTGACTGTGTGCAATCGCTCGTTCAACCAGAGTTAAGGTTTCATCGATATCAAAAGGTTTTGGTAAGTATTCAAAGGCGCCTTTTTGGTACGCATTCACTGCCGCATCCAAATCTGAGTGGGCGGTCATGATAATCACGGGAAGGTCTGGGTAATCGCGCTGTACTTGTTTTAGCAGCTCTAATCCATCAATGCCCGGCATGCGAATGTCTGATACCAGCACATCTGGTACTTCGCGTTCGAGCGCCATCAAAACGCTTTCCCCATCGGGATAGGTTTCGCATTTTATGTTGGCAGAGGAGAGCGTTTTCTCCATCACCCAGCGAATGGAACTGTCGTCATCAACGACCCAAACATATCCTTTACTCATGTAGTAATCCTTGCAGCAAACCGAAAAATTGATGCGACTTGAAGTCCATTAGCGCAATCAGATCGGCAAATAAATAGTAAATGTTGTGTGACCAGGCCAGCTTTCTACGTCTATTTTTCCATTGTGCTGGTCGATCAAATTTTGTGAAATAGACAGCCCTAAGCCAGTTCCTCCCTCGCGGCCACTGACCATGGGATAGAACAGTGTGTCTTGTAATTCCGGTGGAATGCCTGGGCCGTTGTCTGTGATTTCGACACGCGCAGCGAGTTTACAGCGTTTGCCGTGAATATTAGCTTGATGCACCGTTCTGGTGCGAATGGTGATTTTACCGTGTTCTTGATGGCTAAGAATTTGCGCCGCATTACTGACGATATTAAGCATCGCCTGTTCGATTTGGTCCGCATCCATCAAAATTTCTGGCAAGCTCGGGTCGTAATCGCGTTCAATCACGATTGAACGTTGCGATTCTAGTTCAACCAACTGGCGGACCTTTTCCAGAATTTGATGCAAGTTTTCTTGTGTCTTCTTACCTGGCTTTTGTGGCCCGAGTAATCGATCAACGAGCGCTCTTAAACGGTCGGCTTGCTCAATAATGATGTGCGTATACTCGTTGAGAGAGGGATCTGGCAGCATTTTTTCTAACAATTGCGCTGCACCACGTAATCCACCTAGCGGGTTTTTGATCTCATGTGCAAGCCCTCGGACTAACAGTTTCGCCGCTTGTTGTTGGGCGTGCTGGTTCAGTTCTTGAGAGAGTCGGCGCTGCTGATCAATTTTGCGCATCTCAACCAGAAGCATCAACTGCTTTTGCCAAGTGATTGGGCTAATTGTCACCTCTAGCATTAAGGGGCGGCCATCAACAACGAAAGTGACGTCACTGTCGGTGATGCTTTGGCCACTTTGCAATGGTTGAGTGAGCAGCGCGAGATCCAGCGACGCATGCTGAATCAATTGAGAAAGCGATTGTTCAACAATACGTTTCGCGCTTTGAGAAAACAGCAACTCGGCAGCCGGATTGGCATAACGGATAGCCAATCCATCATCAAGAATCAGCGTTGCTGTCACCATGTTGTTGAGAATGGCACTAGGAAGACTGGTATCCACATTACGTCCTTGTTTTGCTTTAAGATTGTGCGTTGCACAATAATGGTGCAATTGAACGTTAAGTATGGCGAATAAATCTCAGAAGAAAAAGTGAAAAGCACCGCAGTGATGCTATTTTTTTCACCAGATATTCTATTTTGCCCCTTTTACGGTCGGCTTAACACTTGCTCTATGTAAATGCACCGTTATAGGGCTAGTAGATGCAATAAGCTTGCCGCTTCTTTTCGCGTGCGCGGCCAGTGTGTGGGTGCCTCGGTCAATATTGTTTAACTGCCACGTCATATGGCTTTGTGGCGCACCATAAGGTTTTCCGTCGAGCAGCAGTTGCAGCTGTTCACCGATACCAAGCTTGCGATTGGTTTCCAGTTGAATATTGATGATTCCTCGGTTGCTGCGGATGGTTTCGTTATGTTGAGGAGTCAGCATCGAGAGCTTTAATGGGAGAGGTTTATCGGTTTTCTTTTCCGGCTTGTCTTGTGGCTCTTTCGATAGCTTGGTCTGAGGGGCGAGTGATTCCGTGCTTTCTACCTTAGGAGCCGGTGCGCTGGCTTCAAGGTTTGGCAGCGCGATGGCTTTTGCACCTTGGTTTGGCGTATCACTAAAATGAACCACGCCATTTTCATCTACCCATGTATAAGCAACCTGCGCTGATGCGATGGAGACGATTAACAATCCGCTGAGAGCACATAGCGATGGAATAAGCTGAACTTTCATTGCTCACCTTCTTTTGATCGATGATTTCACGTTTCAATGGCTTAGCTCTTTGACCTACAAGGTAAAAAGTCCAAGCGTATTTTTATTATCCCCTCATGTTAAACGTCGAATCTTGACTGACGAATACAAAAAAGGCCCGCCTGCGAGGCGAGCCTAATATTTTGTTGCTGTGTTTACATTTTACACAGTGTCGACCTTATACAGAGTAGTAAAGTTCGAACTCAACTGGGTGAGTTGTCATGTTCACGCGCTCTACGTCCTGAGATTTTAGCTCGATGTAAGAGTCGATGAAGTCGTCAGAGAATACACCACCCGCTGTTAGGAATTCACGGTCAGCATCTAGCTCTGCTAGTGCGTCTTTCAGTGAGTATGCAACCGTTGGGATTTCTGCTGCTTCTTCTGCTGGTAGATCGTAAAGGTCTTTATCCATTGCTTCGCCTGGGTGGATCTTGTTCTTAATACCGTCAAGACCAGCCATTAGCATTGATGCAAAGCATAGGTATGGGTTAGCCGCTGGGTCACCAAAGCGAACTTCGATACGACGTGCTTTCGGGCTTGGTACCACAGGGATACGGATTGAAGCAGAGCGGTTACGTGCAGAGTAAGCAAGCATAACTGGCGCTTCGAAGCCTGGTACAAGACGTTTGTACGAGTTTGTTGATGGGTTAGCAAATGCGTTGATTGCACGAGCGTGTTTGATGATACCGCCAATGTAGTAAAGCGCCATTTCAGATAGACCGCCGTACTTGTCACCAGCAAATAGGTTTACTCCATCTTTCGCTAGAGATTGGTGAACGTGCATACCGCTACCGTTGTCACCAACAAGTGGTTTAGGCATGAATGTTGCCGTTTTACCAAACGCGTGAGCAACGTTGTGTACAACGTACTTGTAGATTTGGATTTCGTCAGCTTTGGTTGTTAGCGTGTTGAAACGAGTTGCGATTTCGTTTTGACCCGCTGTTGCCACTTCGTGGTGGTGCGCTTCAACAACAAGACCCATTTCTTCCATTACTAGACACATAGCAGAACGGATGTCTTGAGATGAATCCACTGGAGCTACAGGGAAGTAACCACCTTTAACGCCTGGACGGTGACCTTTGTTACCTTCTTCGTAATCAGAACCTGTGTTCCATGCTGCTTCTACGTCATCGATCTTGAAGAAAGAGCCTGACATGTCAGTCGCGAATTTCACGTCGTCAAATAGGAAGAATTCTGGCTCAGGACCGATAAGTACAGTATCTGCAACGCCAGTAGAGCGCATGAAGTCTTCAGCGCGTTTTGCGATAGAACGTGGGTCACGGTCGTAGCCTTGCATTGTTGCCGGCTCTAAGATGTCACAACGGATGTTTAGTGTTGCGTCTTCCGTGAATGGGTCAAGCACAGCAGAAGATGCGTCAGGCATCATTACCATGTCTGATTCGTTGATACCTTTCCAGCCAGCAACTGATGAACCATCGAACATTTTACCTTCTTCGAAGAAGTCTGCGTCGATTTGGTGAGCAGGGATCGAAATGTGCTGCTCTTTACCTTTTGTATCAGTGAAGCGTAGGTCAACAAACTTAACTTCGTTTTCTTGGATCAGCGATAGAACGTTTTCTACTGACATCTTGGATAACCTCCAGTGTTAATAAGCGGTAAAAGCTCGATTTATGAATTATTCATGAAACCTGGCATTGATTAATCAATTTGACTTTTCATTAATCGATGCTGTTTTAACTAAAGCCAAAACCGTGCCAAAAAAAATATTCCATTAATTTCAAGCAATTGTGTTTTTTGGCGCTAGCTTGGTGCAGATGATTGCACCAAAATGATCTTTACTTGCACTATTGTGGTGCGGAAAATAATTATTGCACCATAATGTGACAGGCGCATTGCTTATTCAGCCCAGTTTTTGAGCAAGAGTCAATTTGAATTATGCATCGATTGGAATAAAGTTGCGTTTAATCAATTCGTTCTGAGGAAGAAAATGGGCATTAAGCGTAAAAATCGCAGAAATGCTCGGGAGTAGATCACATATTTCTAGGCTTTTTGCTAAAATCTGGTACATTATGGCCGTTTTTTTAATCAGCAAATGTCGCCAGAGAGCACCCGTTCTCAGCGTGGGGGCATTTCATCTATCTAAGTGAATCAATATCCATGGCTACTCCACAGATTGATAAATTAAGAAATATCGCGATCATCGCGCACGTTGACCACGGTAAAACCACGTTGGTTGACAAGCTGCTACAACAATCAGGCACGCTTGAGTCTCGCGGTGAAGCTGAAGAGCGAGTCATGGACTCGAACGACATCGAGAAAGAGCGCGGTATTACCATTCTTGCTAAAAACACAGCAATCGACTGGAACGATTACCGTATCAACATCGTAGATACTCCGGGACACGCGGACTTCGGTGGCGAAGTTGAACGTATCATGTCGATGGTAGACTCTGTACTACTTATCGTTGACGCGGTTGATGGTCCAATGCCTCAAACGCGTTTCGTAACACAAAAAGCGTTTGCTCATGGTCTAAAACCAATCGTTGTTATCAACAAGATTGACCGCCCTGGTGCACGTCCTGATTGGGTTATGGACCAAGTGTTCGACCTATTCGACAACCTAGGTGCTTCTGACGAACAGTTAGACTTTAAAGTGGTTTACGCTTCTGCTCTTAACGGTTGGGCTTCTCTAGAAGAAGGCGAAACTGGCGAGAACATGGAACCGCTATTCGAAACTATCGTTGGCGAAGTAGCTGCACCAGAAGTTGACCTAGATGGTCCACTACAGATGCAAATCTCTCAGTTGGATTACAGCTCTTACGTTGGCGTTATCGGCGTTGGCCGTGTAACTCGTGGTAGCGTTAAGCCAAACCAGCAAGTAACGGTTGTTGGTGCAGACGGCAAAACTCGCAACGGTAAAGTGGGCACAGTAATGGGCTACCTAGGCCTAGAGCGTCACGAAGTTGAGCAAGCTAACGCGGGTGATATCATTGCAATCACTGGTCTTGGCGAGCTTAAAATCTCTGACACTATCTGTGCACAAAACGCAGTAGAAGCACTACCAGCACTGTCTGTTGATGAACCAACAGTAACCATGACGTTCCAAGTAAACACGTCTCCATTCGCTGGTAAAGAAGGTAAGTTCGTCACTTCACGTAACATCCTTGAGCGTCTAGAGAAGGAACTGGTACACAACGTTGCACTGCGCGTTGAACAAACAGACGATCCAGACAAATTCCGCGTATCAGGCCGTGGTGAGCTTCACCTGTCTATCCTGATCGAAAACATGCGTCGTGAAGGCTTCGAGCTTGCCGTATCTCGTCCAGAAGTAATCATCAAAGAAGAAGATGGTCAGCTAATGGAACCGTTTGAAACGGTAACTATCGACGTAATGGAAGAGCACCAAGGCGGTATCATGGAGAATATCGGCCTACGTAAAGGTGAGTTGAAAGATATGGCTCCAGACGGTAAAGGCCGTGTACGTATGGACTTCATCATGCCATCTCGTGGTCTGATCGGCTTCCAAACGGAATTCATGACACTGACTTCTGGTTCTGGTCTTCTATACCATACGTTTGACCACTACGGCCCACACAAAGGCGGTAACATCGGTCAGCGTATCAACGGTGTTCTGATTGCTAACGCTGCGGGTAAAGCGCTAACTAACGCACTGTTCAACCTTCAAGAACGTGGTCGTCTATTTATCGGTCACGGTGTGGAAGTTTACGAAGGCATGGTTATCGGTATTCACAGCCGCGACAACGACCTAACAGTAAACGCACTGAAAGGTAAGCAGCTAACCAACGTTCGTGCATCTGGTACAGATGACGCACAGGTTCTAACTCCGCCAATCATCATGACACTAGAGCAAGCGCTTGAGTTCATCGATGACGACGAGCTAGTAGAAGTAACACCTGAAAGCATCCGTATCCGTAAGAAATTCCTAACGGAAAGCGATCGTAAACGTGCTTCTCGTGGCGCGAAATAATTTTCGTTAAGCGATTCAATTAAGAAGAAGCCCTGAGTTATGCTCAGGGTTTTTTGTATCTAGAGAATGAACATATCAGCATGAAGCCAATTGTGATTACTGGTGGCCCAGGTGCGGGGAAAACCACCCTACTGAATGCATTAGAGCGGCAAGGGTATGCGACGTTTGCAGAGAGCTCTCGTACGCTAATTGAACAGCAAAACCAGTTAGACGACGGTATCTTGCCGTGGACGAACCTGCCTGAGTTTGCTCAATTGTGTCTCGACTTGATGAGCAAGCAAAAGAGTGATGCGCGTTGTCATGACGTTGCGTTTGTTGATCGCGCCATCCCAGACATCATTGCTTACTTACAAGTGGGCGGTTGTAAGGTTGACCAAGCTTTCTTAACTGAAAGTGCTGGGTACCATAGTCAGGTGTTTACTTGTCGACCTGAAGCATCCATTTACGTGCAAGATGAAGTGCGTCCACACAGCTTTGAAGAAGCATTGGAGATTCATCAATCCTTAGTGGATATCTATGCTGAATTAGGTTACGAAGTGGTAGAAGTGCCATGGGGCAGTGTGCTAGAACGAGTAGGTTTTGTTCGAAGAGTCATCGGTTTATTTGATGAGGTCGCAGACTAAAACCTCCTCGCTAGGAGGAGGTTTGAATCATTTACTTTTGATTGAGCTTTTGTAGGAATTTATCAGACTCTGCAATCGCTTCGTTCATCTGTTTGATGGCAAACTGAATGTCTTTCTCTAGACTAGAAAATTCACCTTGTAGAGAGCAAATCGCACTCGCGTTAAGGTTGTGTTTCAAGTACAACGTGTTGTCGCGCAGTGTATTTAGTACCGGCGTCATCTTTTTCTCTGCACGCTTCATTGCGCTAAGCATGGTTTTGTACGAGGCTTTGGTTTCACGTAGCTTTTGCTCGCTTGAACGGCGCAATTTCGCGCTCGAGTACAGCTCTAGTTCGTCTTGCCATTCATCAAACAGTGCGCCGGAAACGTCTTCAATCGCAGCAATGCGGTCACGAACGTCTTGCGCCGCTTTTTCGCTGTCTTCGTACTTGTCATTAATTTTGTTGTAGACACTTTCTAGCTCACCACCATCAAAATTAGTGATCGCAGATAGGGCTTCGAGCGCACTGGTGAATTCTTCTTGTGCATCTTGTTGAGATTCTTTGGCATCTTCAACGCGGTCGACCATAATATCTCGTTTATGGTACCCAACTTGCTCCATCGCTGAGTAATAAGCAGATTGACACCCTGTTAAAGTGAAAATTGATAGTACAATTGCTAATAAATAAGGCATTCTTATGTCCTCGACGCTAATTATGGGATGAACTATGAACCAGTTATCAGAGAGTTACAAGGCAAGATTAATCAATCTACTGCCAAGTTGCGTCGCGTTTTTTAAGTATCTTCTTAAGCGATTAACGCATGATCGCGTCAATGTGAACGCGGGCTATCTTGCCTACATTACCTTGTTATCCATCGTGCCAATGCTGACGGTATTGTTATCAATATTGTCGAAATTTCCCGTTTTTGCGAACGTCGGTGAGGTGTTGCAAGGCTACATTATTGAGAATTTTGTTCCGGCATCTGGGGAAGCTGTACATACGGCATTGCAGGAATTTGTGGCGAATACGGGCAAAATGAGCGCGGTTGGCGGTGGGTTTTTATTCATTGCTGCAGTCATGCTGATTTCGAACATTGATAAGAACTTAAACTACATTTGGCGAGTTAAAGACAAGCGCCGTTTAGTCTTTTCATTCTCTATGTATTGGATGGTACTCACGTTAGGGCCGATCATGGTCGGTGCGAGTATCGCGGCGACATCGTACGTGACCTCACTGCAAATTTTAGAGAACGAGACATTATCTGGTGCGTTCAATCTGTTTTTACGTTGGTTACCGCTGTTGTTGTCTTTTTTCGCTTTCCTTGGCTTATATATTCTGGTGCCGAATAAAAAAGTGCACCTGGCTCATGGCGCGATGGGGGCAGCAGTCGCTGCGATACTGTTCGAATTAAGTAAAAAGGGCTTTGCACTCTACATCACGCAGTTCCCATCTTATCAGCTCATTTACGGGGCGTTAGCCGCGATTCCTATCTTGTTTGTTTGGGTGTATTTATGCTGGATGATCGTGTTATTGGGTGCGGAAGTCACAGCAGCGCTTGGTGAGCGAGAGCACTGGAGTGAAGATTTAGACATGATACACTCGACCGCTGAATCTCAGTTAACAGATGAAGGAAGCGAGAGTAGTGATAGCGCTAATTCAACGAGTCAGTGAAGCTGCCGTCCGTGTGGATGGTGAAGTCGTAGGGGAAATTGATCGTGGTCTGCTGGTCTTATTAGGAGTAGAGAAAGACGACGATGAGGCCAAAGCAAAACGCTTGATGGAGCGTGTTACGACCTACCGCGTGTTCGAAGATGATGAAGGTAAGATGAACCTGAACGTCAAACAGGTAGGAGGCAAAGTGCTGGTGGTTTCTCAATTTACGTTACCTGCGGATACAAAAAAAGGCACTCGTGCTGGCTTTTCTCGCGGTGCGCATCCTGCTGATGCTGAGCGCTTGTATGATTACTTTTCTGATTTGTGTGAACAAGTTTTACCCACACAGCGTGGCCGCTTCGCTGCCGATATGAAAGTGTCCTTAGTGAATGACGGTCCGGTGACGTTTTGGTTGCAGGTCTAGTCTGGTAACACCGGTGCCATAGTCTAAGCTTTAACTCCAAGCTCATGGAATTGGCTTGGAGTGATTTTTCCGACATTTATTAGTGTTGTGCTTTCAAAGGATTGATATGTTCAAACTCATTACTCCCAAAACCGATAATCAGATAAACAAGTATTATCAGTTTCGCTGGCAACTGCTTCGTGAGCCATGGCGTATGCCAATTGGCTCTGAACGCGATGAATACGATGAAATGAGCCATCACCGTATGATTGTTGATGGCCGAGGTCGTCCTATGGCGATCGGTCGTTTATACATTACGCCGGATAATGATGGCCAAATCCGCTATATGGCGGTTAAAAATAATCGCCGCAGTAAGGGGATGGGTTCGCTGGTTTTGGTTGCACTAGAGTCGTTAGCGCGCCAAGAAGGGGCGAAGCGCTTGGTGTGTAATTCCCGTGAAGATGCTATCGCATTTTACGAGAAAAATGGCTTTGAGCGTCGCGGTGAACTAACCGATGAGCGCGGTCCTGTGCGTCACCAACAAATGGTGAAACCATTGGATCCGATGGCGAATGTGTTACGTCGCCCAGAATGGTGCACTGAACTTCAGCAGCGCTGGGAGCAACAGATCCCAATTAGCGACAAAATGGGGATAAAAATTAACCAGTACACGGGTTACCAGTTTGAATGCTGCGCGCAACTTAATCCAAACCTTAATCCGCATAACACCATGTTTGCGGGGTCGGCTTTTACTTTAGCTACCTTGACGGGGTGGGGGATGACGTGGCTGCTGCTTAAAGAGCGCGGTTTGCATGGTGATATTGTGTTGGCCGACAGCTCGATTCGTTATCGTCAACCAGTCGAACAAAACCCCGTGGCAAGTACTTCGTTGGATGGGATCAGTGGTGACCTAGATCGACTGGAGTCAGGGCGTAAAGCACGCATCGTCATTCACGTGGTGATTTATAGTGGCGACACGCCAGCCGTAGATTTTGTTGGTACCTATATGCTGATACCGAACTATTCGCAATTACTCAGCTGTTAATTGAGAGGGCGCCTTACTGATCTGTAGGGCGCTTATCTGTTTCGTTTTCTCGCTCTGTCGGTGGGAGGATTTGTTCCTCTGTGGTGGGATCAGTGACAGATGCTTCGTCTTCTTCGACAATTTCTTCGGAAAATTCTTCCTCTTGAATCTCCACATTGATGTTATCAATCGCAGTTGGCAGCTCCATGGCTGATTCACTTGTTTGTGGAGTGCTTTCAACATCAGCCGGTGCTTTTGGTGCTGGTGCTTTTAAACATTCATTATGATGGATTTCGCCACTGAGTAGATCGCCTTCAACGCTCCCGCACGAGTCCTTCCATTGATAAACAATGCCATTTAGCGGGTTGTTGGCCATATCAAACTCGCCCCAAACCCTACCACTCATAGCTTTCCCTGAAATGGTGACTGGTTCTATGGCGACTTTCCCTCGTTGTGCGCTTAAACGCAGCGGACTTAAGGTAATGGCTTTGAGCGAATGATTCGCTTGGGATTTAAAACGGGTATCTCGTAGGTTGGCTTCCACTTCACCCGATAAGCTGTAGGCCAGCATGTTGCGATCACCTGATAATCCTTGTAGAGCGAGGCTGAGATCGGAAAAACCATCAATAGCCAGTGTGTCGGGTAAATAATCGTGGAAGAGTGATAAGGGAATGCCATCGGCATTGAGGTTGAGTGCCCAAGGCTGGCTCGGAGTACTTAGGTCTATCTGTCCGATGCCTTCTACGTAGCCTTGCTCGAGTGGTGCAAAAAGGCGTGTCAGTTTCCAAAAGCCATTCTCACTTTGCATGGCAAGTGCAGCATGAGACGTGAGCACTTGGTTATAACTGGCGTTGACAACGCTAGCTTCCAGATCGCCATGCCAAAGGCCCCAACGTTGATTGACCTGTTTAAGATCAAGCTGCTGCCCTTCGATGTTTAAACCGGAGAACTGCCAATAAGGTTCGTGAGATAGCTGAATGATTTGGCTGCGCTCGATGTCGAGTCGTTGGATTGTGACATGATCTAACTTACTGATGGCGGCGTGCCACCAGTTTTGGTTATCTTCAGGTTGTATTGCCCACTTGAGGCCTTGAATGGAGGCTTCTTCGAGTTGCCATTGCGTTCGAGTGAACACCCCAGAGACCTGCACTCGACCTTGCTGCCAATCTAAGCTGAGCTCGTTGAGTCGGATTTTTTCAGGCTTGATAACAGCACTTAAACGTGGCTCTATTGCGGTTTGCTGTTGGAATCGGACGCTATCCGCCTGCAATGAAACTTGAGCCGTTGTCTCCCAGAGAGACAGTGGCAGTGTGGCGTTTTCTACGGAGAGCTCTAAGTTTTGCCAGTGCCAATCGCCCCATTCAATATCGGCGTTCAGTAAGTCTAAGCTATTAATGTGATTAATCTTGAATGGCATTGCTTGCCAAGGCTTAGCAAGCAGTGATTGGAGCTGGATATGATTGAGTTGCAACTTATTGATGGTCACATTCACTAAAGACCAGCCTTGTGGATACTGCTCGCCTTGCCCTGAAATTTGACTGTTACGCCAGTTAAATGAAGTGCCATAGAGCGTACTGTCTTGCGGTTTGTAGTCCATGTCGACCAAGACCTGATTAAAGGCTTCGCCATTCCAATAGATCTGGTCGGCTGCAAGTTGAACCTCGCCATATGGTATTAACTGGCCATTCCACTGTGGTGATTGAATTTGAAGGTCAATGCCATTACCAGAAAACTGCTCGTCGGCGTAATCAATATTTTTGAGCGCGATTTGATGGAACAAAACGTTATCTAAAGGCGGGAGCTTTGGCGCGCCATACTGCAAATTAAGTCCATCAATCAATAAGCTATCAACGATCCATTTACCATCGCGATAAACATCGGGATTCATCCATAAATCGACTTGCTCGATATAAGAAGCGTCGTCTACGTTTGTGTTCACACCCTGTAAAGTTAGGTGGTAGGGAAAATCGTAACGCACGCTTTCTGCTTGAAAGGGCAAGGAAATGCTGTTTGATAGCAGACGCCAAGTTGCATCGGCGTAAGATGTTGTTAACAGCGCAATCGTAGTGGCCGGAATGGCAACTAAGATAACCAGTAACAGAATTAGAAATCGACGCGCTGTTTTCATCCCTGCTAGAACCTACGTTTGCTATTAAATAAAACTAGATAGGCTTTAGCTTGTATCAATATTCTGCGGTATTCAATAAAAAGCCCCTCAAAAGAGGGGCTTGAAGCGGTTTTTTTGTAACTTGGTCTACGTAAAAGTGATAAGTGGCTGACCACTTACCACTGTGGTTTACGCGACGTCGTTGTTACTCGATTTAATCAATCTGAGGGCCAGCGGCAACCAGAGATTTACCTTCCGTATTGTCCGTGTATTTATCAAAGTTATTGATAAAGCGTTCAGCCAAGTCTTTCGCTTTGCTTTCCCACTGAAGTGGATCAACGTACGTGTCACGAGGGTCTAGAATGCTTGGATCCACACCTGGTAGTGAAGTCGGTACCTCAAGATTGAAGATAGGAATGTGCTTAGTTGGTGCATCTTCAATCGAACCATCAAGAATCGCATCAATAATTCCGCGCGTATCTTGAATCGAGATACGTTTGCCAGTGCCGTTCCAACCTGTATTCACTAGGTAAGCCTCAGCGCCTGCTGCTTCCATACGTTTAACCAGTACTTCTGCGTATTTAGTTGGGTGAAGCGTTAGGAACGCTGCGCCAAAACATGCAGAGAAGGTTGGCGTTGGCTCAGTAATACCACGCTCTGTTCCTGCCAGTTTTGCAGTAAAGCCAGATAGGAAGTGGTACTTCGTTTGCTCAGGTGTCAATTTAGACACTGGAGGTAGCACACCAAATGCGTCCGCCGATAGGAAGATCACTTTATTCGCGTGACCGCCTTTTGATACTGGCTTAACGATGTTGTCGATATGGTAGATAGGGTAAGAAACACGAGTGTTTTCTGTTTTCGAACCATCATCAAAGTCGATAGAGCCATCGCTACGTACCGTTACGTTTTCTAGCAGTGCATCACGGCGAATCGCGTTGTAGATGTCCGGCTCCGCTTCTTTCGATAGCTTGATGGTTTTCGCGTAACAACCACCTTCGAAGTTGAAGACGCCGTCATCATCCCAACCGTGCTCATCATCACCAATTAGCGCACGTTTAGGGTCAGTTGATAGTGTGGTTTTACCGGTACCAGAGAGACCAAAGAATACCGCTACGTCGCCGTCTTTGCCCATGTTAGCGCTACAGTGCATGGATGCGATGTCTTTTAATGGAAGGAAGTAGTTCATCATTGCGAACATGCCTTTCTTCATCTCACCGCCGTACCAAGTACCACCGATAAGTTGCATGCGCTCGGTTAGGTTAAATACGGTGAAGTTTTCTGAGTTCAGACCTTGCTCTTCCCATTTTGGGTTAGTGCATTTTGCGCCATTCATTACCACGAAGTCTGGTTCAAATGTTGCCAATTCTTCTTCCGTTGGGCGGATAAACATGTTTTTAACGAAGTGCGCTTGCCATGCGACTTCCGTGATAACACGAATGCTCAAACGCGTATCTGGGTTTGCACCACAGTAACCGTCAACAACAAACAAGCGTTTGTTAGAAAGCTGGTTTGTGACCAGTTCTTTCAGCTCGTCCCACACTTCTGGAGTGATTGGTTTGTTGTCATTTTTTACTTGATCAGACGTCCACCACATATGCTCTTCTGTCGTAGCGTCTTTGACGATGTATTTATCTTTTGGTGAGCGACCAGTAAAGATGCCAGTGTCAACGGCAACCGCACCTAGTTCAGTAACCACGCCACGCTCATAACCAGTTAGGTCTTCACGCGTTTCTTCCTCAAACAACATTTCGTAGCTAGGGTTGCGAATAACCTCTTTAACGTTATGCAGTCCGTGCTTGGTTAGATCAAGTGTTGCAGCCTTAGTATGTTCCATAACGGTCATAGGTGCTCCTTATAAGGATTTTTGTAGGGATTTTGTAAGAATGTTTTAATTTTAATCTGCTCACCATGCTAGCAACGGGGCGGGGAGAAAACAGGGAGATAGCTCAAAATTTATCCATGATTTCAATAAGGTTTTAGGTAACCCGTCACATATTGGTGGGAATAGTTTATCGTGCACGCAATCCTTTGCGCTAGGGCAAAATCATTATTAATTGTTTAAAATTAAGCAGTTGTTTTATTACGCTTGAAGCGAGGCATTACGAGGGGTTGATCACAAAAATGCCAGCATTAAGCTGGCATTTTGTAGGGTAAATTACGTGCTTGATAAGCTATGTAAATTAATGCAGGGTTTTCTTGTCCGCAGAAGCTTGTGCATACAGCTCGGTGACTTCTGCTTCGTCGAACGTATAGGTCGTGCCACAGTAATCACAATGTAAAGAAACGGATCCTACTTCAGCCAAAATGTCATAAATTTCAGCTTTCTCAACGGTGATGATAGCGGCACCACTACGATCACGAGAACAGCCACAATGGAATTCGACAGGTTGCGGTTCGTAAAGGCGCACTTTGTCTTGGTTATATAGGCGGTATAGTAGTTCGTTAGCTTCTAGACCAAATAGCTCTTCATCTTTTACCGTGTCAGTCAGTTGCTCTAGATGCTCGAAATCATCTGGTGAACCAGTGCCATCAGGGATTACTTGAATCAACATACCTGCTGCGTGGGCTTTACCTTCATGCTCGCCCGTGCGGATCCATAGGCGCGTTTTTAGCTGCTCTGAGTTTGCGAAGTAGCCTTCTAGTACGTCGGCTAGAGTATCACCTTCTAATCCAACGACACCTTGGTAACGCTCACCGTTTTTTGGTTCGATAGTGATAACGAGGTAACCTTTGCCCATGAGATCGTGGAGGCTTGCATCATCGGCAATATCGCCTTCCCAGCGAGCCACGCCACGAACGCGTTGCTTGTGGTCACCGTTGATAACGGCAAGAGATACAGGGCCGTCGCCTTGTAGCTGAATGGTGATTGAGCCTTCGAACTTAAGAGTGGCAGTTAAAAGAGTGGTTGAAACGAGTAGCTCACCCAGCAGTTTCTCTATTGCTGCCGGATATTCCTTGCTGGAGATAACACGTTGGTACGCTTCATCCAATTGTACCAACTCGCCACGTACTGAAAGATCTTCGAATAGGTAGCGGTTTAAAACATTATTTGCCATGGAGTGCTTTCCTCGTTGGTAATTCCGGCTTTTATTGGTGTTTGAACTTAATGATGTCTCTGCGCTGCTTTTTATCTGGGCGGCGTTCTGGACTTGGGTTGTGGGCATTAAGCTTACGTTGAGTCGCGTGTTCCTCACGTTTCGCTATACTTTCATTAGTTTCGCGATACAAGGTCTGTGCGATGGGAGCGCCTCGGCGTTGATCAGAAATTTTTTCGATGATCACCGTTTTTTCTTCGTTGCCTTGACGAAGTCTTACTTCGGCGCCCACTTCAACGATTTTACTCGGTTTGCTTCGTTGGCCATTATAGTGGACTTTACCACCATCGACCATGTTACGAGCGATAGAGCGGGTTTTATAAAATCTTGCGGCCCATAGCCATTTATCTAGCCTAACGGCTTCATTTAGGGAACTCATAGAACACTACGCTATCTAATCACTGCCCGAATATGGCAATGAGTGATGGATTATTCACCTACAGATGGAGTCAAGGCGTATTTTTTTCAAGGGAGTTGGCAAAAACTGCATAAGAAAAAGGTATGAAAGACAACTTGTGATATAGTTCACTGCTCTTTGTTGAGTAATAATTTTATTGCAAATTTAGCAATTTAAAGTCGATAGCTATTGTTATAGCTTAAATGACGAACGTTAGAATAAAGGAATCCATTCAGTGAAACGTTTAGAGCTAAGTGCAGGATTATCAAGCAGACCGCTACTGGCTCAGATCAAGTCCAATAATTATACAATTCAAGCCAAACTTAGCTTGTTGCTCACCTGTCTGTTTATTGCGATAACCGGATGGATACTTGGCAAAATTGTATGGTTAGCCATACCTCAATCGTCGGAAGTGCCGCAATGGCGTCCATCGACGAGCAGCGTTGTTGCGAGCAATAAAGGCGACGCGATAGATTTTAATGCCCTTCAGAATGCCAACCTATTCGGTAAATTCACTGAACAAAAGCCTGCAGTTGTAGAACAACCTGTTGTTAAAGACGCTCCTAAGACGCGCCTTAACCTTACACTGGTTGGCGCGGTTGCAAGCAGTGATGCGAATACCAGCCTTGCTGTCATTGCCAACCGCGGTAAGCAAGCAACGTATGGTTTAGGTGAAGAAATTGAAGGTACGCGTGCGACACTAAAAGCCGTATTAGTGGATCGCGTCATCATTGATAACCAAGGTCGAGACGAGACCTTAATGATGCAGGGTATAGAATATAAGAAGCTATCTGAATCGCCGCAGATAGCCAGAGCCCAATCTCAACGAGCAGAATCAACGTCTGACGTTGGAGAAAAATTAGAGCAAATCCGAGAGGAAATTGCGAAAGATCCACAAAGCGTTTTCAAATACATCACCATTTCACCCGTCAAAAGAGACGGGGGCATTGTTGGTTATCGAGTGTCACCGGGTCGTGATGCCGCGCTGTTTAATGATGTGGGTCTAGAACCTGGTGATATTGCGGTGCAACTTAACGGGATCGATTTAAGCGACCCGTCTTCTTCAGTACAACTGATGCAAGTGATGAGCGATCCGCAAGAATTAAATTTAACTGTTGAGCGCGACGGCCAACAGTACGATATCTATATCCAATTGTAAGACTTAGGCAACCGGCGTAAGTTCAGGGAGACATACGTGAAACATTGGTTCAGCAAAAGTGCTTGGCTACTAGCAGGAAGTTTACTCTGCGTCCCAGGTGCAATAGCAAACGAATTTAGTGCCAGCTTTAAAGGCACTGATATTCAAGAATTCATCAACATAGTGGGTCGTAATCTCGAAAAGACCATCATTGTTGACCCTTCAGTGCGCGGTAAAATCGATGTCCGCAGCTATGATGTGCTTAACGAAGAGCAATACTACAGCTTTTTCCTTAACGTACTCGAAGTATACGGCTACGCCGTCGTAGAAATGGACAACGGTGTACTTAAGGTTATCAAAGCGAAAGACTCAAAAACGTCAGCAATCCCTGTATTAGGTGATGGCAGCGCGCAAGGCGACAGCGTTATCACTCGAGTTGTTGCGGTGCGTAATGTGTCGGTTCGTGAGTTGTCTCCTCTACTTCGTCAACTGATTGATAATGCTGGTGCTGGTAACGTAGTTCACTACGATCCTGCGAACATCATCTTAATCACAGGTCGTGCGGCGGTCGTAAATCGCTTAGCAGAAATCATTAAGCGTGTTGACCAAGCGGGTGATAAAGAAATTGAGCTGGTGGAACTGCGCAATGCTTCTGCTGCCGAAATGGTGCGTATTGTTGAAGCACTGAATAAAAGCACCAATCAGAAGAGCACGCCTGAGTTCCTTGAGCCTAAAATTGTTGCCGATGAACGCACCAACGCGATTTTGATTTCTGGCGATCCTAAAGTACGTGCGCGTCTGAAGCGATTGATTCGTCAACTTGACGTTGAAATGGCGACCAAAGGTAACAACCGCGTGGTTTACCTGAAGAACGCGAAAGCTGAAGATTTGGTGGATGTACTAAAAGGTGTCTCCGATAACCTACAAGCTGAAAAGCAAGTCGGCCAGAAAGCGTCAGGTGCCCAGCGTGGTGAAGTGGTGATTGCTGCGCACGCAGCGACCAACGCCTTAGTATTAACGGCTCCACCAGATATCATGAATGCGCTACAAGATGTTATTGCTCAGCTTGATATTCGTCGTGCTCAAGTCTTGATTGAGGCGCTGATCGTTGAAATGTCAGAAGGTGACGGCATTAACTTAGGTGTTCAGTGGGGCTCACTGGAAACCGGTGCGGTGATTCAGTACGGTAACTCTGGTGCACCGATTGGTCAGGTGATGGTTGGTCTAGAAGAAGCAAAAGACACGGTAGAGAAAAAACCGATCCGAGACTCAGAGACAGGTGCTATCAAGTACTACGAAGAAACCACGACAAAAGGTGATTACTCGACGTTAGCATCGGCACTGAGCGGTGTTAACGGTGCTGCGATGAGCATCGTGATGGGTGACTGGACTGCTTTGGTCAGTGCAGTAGCGACCGACTCCAACTCAAACATTCTATCTTCTCCAAGTATTACTGTAATGGATAATGGTGAAGCATCATTTATTGTTGGTGAAGAAGTGCCTGTTATCACAGGCTCTACGGCTGGCTCAAACAACGACAATCCATTCCAAACGGTTGACCGTAAAGAGGTGGGCATCAAGCTTAAGGTTGTGCCACAAATTAACGAAGGTGACTCTGTTCAGTTAAATATCGAGCAAGAAGTGTCCAATGTATTAGGTGCAAACGGTGCGGTTGACGTTCGATTTGCTAAGCGTCAGCTAAATACCTCAGTCATGATCCAAGATGGTCAGATGCTGGTTCTTGGTGGCTTGGTTGATGAACGTGCACTCGAAAGTGAGTCAAAAGTACCGCTACTGGGTGACATCCCAGTGCTTGGTCATTTGTTCAAATCAACCAGCACGCAAACAGAAAAGCGTAACTTGATGGTGTTCATCAAGCCGACGATTATTCGTGATGGTATGACTGCAGACGGCATTACACAGCGCAAATACAACTTTATTCGCGCAGAGCAGCTCTACAAAGCGGATCAAGGATTGAAGTTGATGGCTGACGAGAAGATCCCAGTCATGCCAGCCTTTGGCCAGGAGCGTCAGCACCCAACCGAGATCCAAGCGTTTATTGATCAAATGGAAAACAACTAATGGTTGATATGTTAGACACAGCGCCAAGTATGCGTCGTCTGCCATTCAGTTTTGCCAATCGCTTTAAACTGGTGCTGGAGACAGAGCATCCTGAGCGTCCGCCCATTCTTTACTATGTCGAGCCGCTCAACCCAGCGGCTCTGGTCGAAGTCCGTCGTGTGCTGAAGAAAAGCTTCGTACCGCAGCCTATCGATAAAGAAGCCTTTGATAAAAAGCTGACCGAAGCATATCAACGTGACTCGTCTGAAGCGCGTCAATTGATGGAAGACATCGGTGCCGATAGCGACGACTTTTTCTCATTGGCTGAAGAGCTGCCGCATGATGAAGACTTGCTAGAGTCAGAAGACGATGCACCAATTATTAAGTTGATCAATGCGATGTTGGGTGAAGCGATCAAAGAAGGGGCGTCGGATATTCACATCGAAACTTTCGAGAAAACCCTTTCGATTCGTTTCCGTGTCGATGGCGTATTGCGTGAAGTGCTCACTCCAAGTCGTAAGCTTGCACCACTGTTAGTGTCGCGAGTGAAGGTCATGGCGAAGCTGGATATTGCAGAAAAGCGTGTACCTCAAGATGGTCGTATCTCGCTGCGTATTGGTGGTCGTGCGGTTGATGTGCGTGTTTCTACAATGCCGTCGTCACATGGTGAGCGAGTAGTTATGCGTCTGTTGGATAAAAACGCGACGCGTCTCGATTTGCATAGCTTAGGTATGACGCCTTCCGTGCACGACAATTTCCGTCATCTTATTCAGCGTCCTCACGGTATTATCTTGGTCACCGGCCCGACGGGTTCTGGTAAGTCGACGACTTTGTACGCTGGCTTGCAAGAGATCAACAGTAACGAACGCAATATCTTAACGGTCGAAGACCCGATCGAATTTGACATTGATGGCATCGGTCAGACTCAGGTGAACCCGAAGGTCGACATGACTTTTGCGCGTGGCTTGCGTGCTATTCTGCGTCAGGACCCTGACGTGGTGATGGTCGGTGAGATCCGTGACTTAGAAACCGCACAAATTGCAGTGCAAGCGTCCTTAACGGGTCACTTAGTAATGTCGACCCTTCACACCAACACCGCTGTTGGTGCGATCACGCGTCTACGCGATATGGGCATTGAGCCATTCCTTATTTCTTCATCGTTATTAGGTGTGTTAGCACAGCGCTTGGTTCGTACGCTTTGCCCGAGTTGCAAAGAACCGTATGAAGCCGATGCTGAACAGAAGAAACTGTTTGGTATGGAAGCACATGAACCACTAGAGCTACACCGTGCTAAGGGCTGCGAAGCGTGTAACCAAAAAGGCTACCGAGGTCGAACAGGTATCCACGAGCTCATTATGGTCGATGAGCAAGTGCAAGAATTGATTCACCGAGAGTCTGGTGAGCAAGAAATTGAGAGAGCCGTTCGCGCCCATACGCCAAGTATTCGCAGTGATGGTCTAAGCAAAGTACGTCGTGGTATTACGTCACTTGAAGAAGTGATGCGAGTGACGAAGGAAACCTAATGGCGGCATTTGAGTACAAAGCGCTAGATGCAAAAGGCAAGCATAAAAAAGGCACGATAGAAGGGGACAACGCCCGACAAGTACGCCAGCGACTCAAAGAGCAAGGGATGATCCCGATTGAAGTGGTCGAGACGAAAGCTAAATCGGCTAAGTCTTCAGGCTCAGTCAGCTTTAAGCGCGGCATCTCAACATCTGAGCTGGCACTAATCACACGTCAATTGTCCACGTTAGTCCAATCAGGTATGCCTTTGGAAGAATGTTTGCGTGCTGTCTCTGAGCAGGCTGAAAAGCCGAGAATTCGTTCTATGCTGGCTGCGGTTCGCTCGAAAGTAACCGAGGGTTATCCGCTCGCCGACAGTTTTGCTGATTACCCCTACGTGTTTGATGAGCTCTATCGCTCCATGGTTGCGGCGGGTGAAAAGTCAGGCCATCTTGATACGGTATTAGAGCGTTTGGCGGACTACGTCGAAAACCGTCAGAAGATGCGTTCCAAACTGCTTCAAGCCATGATTTACCCGGTGGTTTTAGTGGTGTTTGCGGTTGTTATTGTTTCTTTCTTATTAGCGACAGTGGTACCCAAAATCATTGAGCCAATCATTCAGATGGGACAAGAGTTACCTCAGTCAACACAGTTCTTACTGGCAGCCAGTGAGTTTGTGCAAGATTGGGGGCTTATCATCTTCGTCGTGCTGGTGGTGTTTTTCTATGGGCTCAAACTGGCGTTGCAAAAACCAGACTTTCGCTTAGCTTGGGATAGAAAAATCTTGAGTCTACCGCTATTGGGCAAAATCTCTCGAGGTTTGAATACCGCACGATTCGCACGAACACTTTCGATTTGTACTTCCAGTGCGATTCCAATTCTAGAAGGCATGCGTGTCGCGGTGGATGTTATGTCTAATCGCTATGTGAAGCAGCAAGTGTTACTTGCTGCAGATAACGTTCGAGAAGGTGCCAGCCTGCGTAAGGCGTTAGATCAAACTCGTCTGTTTCCACCAATGATGCTACACATGATCGCCAGTGGTGAGCAAAGTGGTGAATTGGAGAGCATGTTGACGCGTGCTGCCGATAACCAAGATCAAAACTTTGAATCTACAGTCAATATTGCGTTAGGCGTATTCACTCCGGCATTAATTGCCTTAATGGCTGGATTAGTGTTGTTTATTGTGATGGCGACCTTGATGCCAATGCTAGAAATGAATAACTTGATGAGCGGATAAATTCGAATTAAGACGTGTCTACTTACGGCATGGCTTGAATCTAACTTTCGGAGAAAAAAATGAAATTTAAGCGTAGTAAACAACACGGTTTCACACTTTTAGAAGTGATGGTTGTTGTCGTTATCCTTGGTATTTTGGCAAGTTTCGTTGTTCCAAACCTATTGGGTAACAAAGAGAAGGCTGACCAACAAAAAGCGATTACGGACATCGTAGCGCTGGAAAATGCCCTAGACATGTACAAGTTGGATAACAGCGTTTACCCAACGACAGACCAAGGCCTGGAAGCATTAGTTAGCAAACCTTCTAATCCAGAGCCTCGCAACTATCGTGATGGCGGTTACATCAAACGTCTTCCTAATGACCCTTGGGGTAACCAGTACCAGTACCTAAGCCCAGGCGATAACGGTACGATTGACATCTTCACTCTAGGCGCAGATGGCCAAGAGGGTGGAGAAGGTCCAGCTGCAGATATTGGCAACTGGAACATGCAAGATTTCCAATAAATAGAGCCTAAGCCAGCACTAATGAAGCAAATGCGAAAACACAACGGTTTTACATTGATAGAAATTCTATTGGTGCTGGTTTTGCTATCCCTCACGGCAGTGGCCGTGATCACGACATTACCGACCAGCCAAAAAGATCTTTCCAAACAGTATGCTCAAAGCTTTTTTCAGCGTTTACAGCTGCTTAACGAAGAGGCAGTACTAAGCGGTAAAGACTTTGGCGTTCGAGTGGATGACGCTAAATCAACGTACGCTCTACTGAGTTTGACCGCGGAAGGTTGGCAGCCTCTGGAGTTAAAGCAGATTCCGAGCAAAACCAAGTTGGAAGATGACATTACGCTACTGCTCGAGCTAGGTGGCGGTGCTTGGGATAATGATGATCGCTTATTCAAACCGGGCTCTCTTTTTGATGAAGACATGTTTGCTGAAGAAGACGACGACGAAAAGAAAGTTAAGCCACCGCAAGTGTTTATCTTCTCCAGTGCAGAAGTTACGCCATTTACTCTGTCTTTTTTTCCGCAAAATGGTGACGCCTTTAATGACGGGTGGCGAGTCATCGGCAAAGAAAGTGGACAAATCTTGTTACTAGCGCCGGGCGAAGAAGTGAAAGAGGATGAGAATGCGCAATTCTAAGCAAGCTCGCCCACATTGGAGTCATCGCCGGACGAGAGGCATGACACTACTGGAAGTATTGGTCGCACTGGCTATTTTCGCCACCGCTGCCATCAGCGTCATTCGCTCGGTGAGCCAGCATATTAATACGATCAGTTATTTAGAAGAAAAAATGTTTGCAGCCATGGTTGTGGATAATCAGATGGCCAACGTGATGTTGAGTACCAGTGAACTTAAAGTAAAGAACGGCACAGAAGAGCTGGCTGGGCGCACTTGGTACTGGAAAATCACGCCTGTTGCCACCACGCAGCCATTGCTGAAAGCATTTGATGTGAGTGTCGCGCTCGAGAAAAACGCGAGCCCAGTCGTGACGGTACGAAGTTATGTGGCGCAATAAGAATCCACGCGCAAGTAAGCGCCAACTGGCAAAAGGTTTTACACTTATTGAAGTGCTGGTCTCGATTGCCATTTTTGCCAGTTTAAGTGTCGCCGCGTATCAAGTGGTATCGCAAGTGCAGCGCAGCAATGCACTATCACAAGAGCGAACTCAGCGCTTAAATGAAATTCAGCGCGCCATGGTGATGATGGATAATGACTTTCGTCAAATGGCGATGCGCCAAACGCGGACAAATGGTGAAGAGCCCGCGAGCCAACTGATTTTTTGGTCAGATTACTTGCTCGACTCCGATACTAAAGGGCTAATGTTTGCTCGCTTAGGATGGCACAACCCTCAACTGCAGTTCCCCCGAGGGGAGGTCACTAAGGTTGGCTATCGTTTAAAAGAAGAAACATTACAACGAGTATGGTGGCGCTACCCTGACACGCCAGTGGGTCAACAAGGCATCGTTACCCCATTGCTGACGCAGGTCGAATCGTTTGATATGCGTTTTTACGATGGTAACCAATGGAAAAAAGAGTGGGATGATGAAAAGTCGCTACCGAAAGCGGTTTCTGTGATCCTTACTCTAAAAGATTATGGAGAGATTGCCCGCACCTATCTGACTCCTGATGGCACATTGAGTCAGAAAGAAGGAAGTTCAGGAGGCAGCAATAATGGTTAATCGTCAGCGCGGTGTCGCTTTGATTATTGTGCTGATGTTACTGGCGATTATGGCGACAGTTGCCGCCAGCATGTCGGAGCGTTTGTTTTTGCAGTTTCAGCGGGGCGCCAATCAAGTTAACTACCAGCAAGCGTATTGGTATAGCCTTGGGGTAGAGGCGTTGGCAAAAGTCGGTATCGAGCAAAGCTACAAAGACACCGATACGATCAATATGAGTCAGCCGTGGGCAATAAAAGAACAAGTCTATCCGCTAGATTATGGTCAAGCGGCGGGACGAATTAGAGACAAACAAGCGTGCTTTAACCTCAATGTATTGAGCCGTGTGCAACCGACAGGACAGCAAATCGCAAGACCGTATTTAGTCAATGTATTGCAGCGTTTATTGGAAGAATCGGATGTGGAGTCGTATCAGGCAGAAATCATTGCAGACTCTACCTGGGAATACATTGATGCTGATGACACCGTGCGCTCCACAACCGGGGTCGAAGACAGCACATATGAAGCGATGAAACCCGCGTATTTAGCGTCAAATGGCTGGATGGCAGATGCCACCGAGTTGCGAGCGGTTTATCAGGTGAGTGGTGAGATTTTCCAAAAATTGGAACCGCTAATCTGCGCATTGCCTAGTGATGATTGGCGTTTAAACGTAAATACGATTGAAGTCGAGCAAGCTCCGATTTTGGTGGCAATGTTCTCACCAAACTTAAGCAGTAGTGATGCGATTCAGCTAATTGAAAAACGCCCATTTGATGGGTGGGATAGCATTGATGAATTTTTAGCAGAGTCAGAAATGGCTGGCTTAAGTGAAGATGTAAAGAAAAACGCCAAAGGCTATTTGGGTGTGGATAGCGCCTTTTTTGAATTGGATGCACAAGTGTTGGTGGATGAATCACGTGTACGTATCCGAAGCCTTTTGCAAAGTACAAATAGAGAGACGGTGACCGTAGTTCGCCGTCGTTTTGGAGGGATCAGTGAGCGAGTTTCTGACCGTTCGGCTGAGTAGCGAACAACAAAGTACCATTCCTTGGGTGGTGTGGTCGACAGATCAACAGGAAGTGATTGCCAGCGGTGAAATCGCCGGATGGGAACACTTAGATGAGTTGATCTCTTATGCAGGTCAGCGCCAAGTTGTGGCGCTATTGGCGAGTAATGATGTGGTCTTGACGCAAGTGGATATACCGCCAGGCGCAACACGTCAGTTCGACGCGATGTTACCGTACCTCGTGGAAGATGAAGTCGCGCAGGACGTTGATGGCCTTCACTTTACCGTGTTAGGTAAACAAGCGGATAAAGCGCAAGTGTGCGCTGTTGAACGCGCTTGGATTCAGACCGTATTGCAGCGTTTTTCAAGCCAAGGCATCACCATCAAACGCATCTTGCCAGATGTGCTTGCGTTACCTGTTCAGGGAGAGCATAGCAGTGCCGCGATGCTTGGTGATCAATGGTTGATTCGTCACTCAGCGACAGAGGGTGCGGTTGTCGATGCTTCTTGGTTAGACCTTTACCTCTCTTCTTATCTACAAAATCATGAAGGTTGGAAGCTCGATTGCTATAGCTCAGTCCCTGAATCTGCGTTACCTGAAGTATGGGAGCCGCAGCCAGAAGAAATGACCATGGGGTTACTGGCGAAGGGGGTGACAGAAAGCAAAGTCAATTTGCTGACCGGGATCTTCAAGCCTAAATCTTCTTGGGGTAAATACTGGAAGCTCTGGCAAAAAGCCACCATTGCTGCGGGCGTGCTTATCGTTGTTATGGTTGCGCAGCAGTTGCTCGTCGTCCACAAGTACGAAGCACAAGCACAAGCGTATCGTGAGGAGAGTGAGCGCATTTTCCGCCAGGTGTTCCCGAATAAACGACGAATTCCTACCGTTAGTTATCTCAAACGACAAATGGATGATGAAGAGCGCCGCTTATCTGGTGGTGGCGGTCAGCAGGCGATGTTGTCTTGGTTGGCGGCACTGCCAGCGACACTGGGTCAGGTCAGCGATTTGGAAATCACCAGTTTTAAATATGATGGTCAACGTGGCGAAGTGCGAATTCAAGCTCGCAGTTCAGACTTCCAACCTTTTGAGCAGGCTCGTGTGAAATTGGCAGAGAAGTTTAATGTTGAGCAAGGACAGCTGAACCGTAGCGATAACGTTGTGGTTGGCAGCTTTGTTTTGAAGCGTTTGTGAGGTGATGATGAAAAACTTAATTTCTCAAGCTCAGGTTTGGTGGAGCAGCATCTCACAGCGTGAGCAGCGTTTGGTCATGGGATGTGGCGCTATTGCCGTTATCGGCATTATTTATTGGGGGTTGCTACAGCCAATGAGCCAACGTGCGGAGCTAGCTCAATCACGTATTCAAAGTGAAAAACAGTTGCTGGCTTGGGTACAAGATAAAGCGGATGGCATCACTGCACTGCGCAAAAGCAGCGGTGTGAGCTACTCTAGTCAACCGTTGAATCAACTGGTTTCTTCTTCAGCCCGTCGTTATAAAGTTGAGTTGATTCGAGTACAACCTCGCAATGAGAGTGTTCAGGTGTGGATCAAACCACTCGCGTTTAATCAGCTGGTGGATTGGTTACGTTACTTGAAAGAGCAACAGGGTATTGAAGTCGAATTTTTAGATATCGACCGAACGGATCAAGCGGGCATGATTGATGTGAACCGCCTTCAGTTTAAGCGAGGTTAAGGTGAAGCGAGCAGTACTTTACGTTGTTATCTTTATCGTCTTTTTTTCAGTTAGTCTTTTAATGGGATTACCCGTTTCTTGGGTGTTACAGCAAGCACCAACCGTGAGAGGACTAGACATTCAGGGAGCCAATGGCTCTGTATGGCAAGGTCAAGCTTCTAGTGTTCGTTGGCAGCGCCAGAACCTTGGAGAAGTTAATTGGGATTTCCAATGGTCGAGTCTACTAACTGGTAAAGCTGAGTTTGCCGTACGCTTTGGTCGTGGTAGTGAAATGGACGTTCGTGGTCGCGGTTTTGTTGGCTATAGCTTGAGTGGTGGTCCTTATGCCAAAAACTTAGTTGCCTCGATTCCGGCAGTAAAAGTTGTTGAGCAAGCACGTCTCCCTGTGCCCGTCGGCGTTGATGGGCAACTTGAGTTAAATATTCGTCATGCGACTTATGCCGCGCCTTGGTGTAAGAATGGTGAAGGCACTTTGGTATGGAATGCGAGTGGTATTCAAAGCCCTGTTGGTAGCCTTGAACTCGGCCCTGTGATTGCCGTTCTAAACTGTCAGGACAGTGTGTTGACAGCGACTGGTGAGCAAAGCAGTAAACAAGTCTCAGCGGCGTTCTCAGCAGAGCTTATGCCTAATCAGCGATACTCAACCAAAGCCTGGTTTAAACCAGGAGCTGAGTTCCCATCCAGCATGAGTGAGCAACTGAAATGGTTGGGCAAGCCGAACCCTCAAGGTCAATACGAGTTTAATTACCAAGGTCGCTTCTAACCTATCGCGACAAAAACCAAAATTCTCAAAGAGCTGCGATTGTGCAGCTCTTTTTGCTTTTGGATCATAGTAGGCGAAACCCTCTATTCGCTGTACAAAGATCGTGGTGATAATAGAATACAATTCTAAGATTCTGATTTTGAGGGATCTGTTTTCTTGTGTTCAGCACTTTAAGCGATTGGAACATAGTAGGCCAAATGCTCCTAACGCTGTACAAACAGGTCAAAAAGAAAAGGCCACGAACATATTCGTGGCCTTTCAATTGCTAGTACTTAGGCGCTAACTTTACGGATAGAGCGCTTAATCTTTGCGTTGTAAAATCTCATTCCAAGGTAAATCCGCGTCACCAAGCACAATAAAGTTTGGGTTCTCTAGCGTTTCCCGCTCGTTATATGACAGCGGCTCCAATTGCGTGCTGAGAATGCGACCGCCCGCTTCTTCAACAATGCACTGTGTCGCGGCGGTGTCCCACTCACCTGTTGGACCTAGTCTGAGATAGCAATCCACAGCGCCTTCTGCAACAAGACACGCTTTTAATGCCGCAGAGCCGAGCGGAATTAAATCGTAATTCCAAGCACTGCTCATGCGGCTAGTGATGCGATTGATATCTTGACGGCGGCTAATAGCAATCGCGATGCTTTGCCCTGGCTGCTCGTGTTTGTGCGTATGGATTTTTACGCTGTCCGACATGTCGGGAATTTTCCAGGCACCTTTGCCACTATAAGCGTAATAAGTCACGCCAGAGACAGGGCCATAAACGACCCCCATGGTTGGTTTATTGTTGTCGACCAGTGCAATAATAGTCGCAAAGTCGCCGCTGCGAGCGATGAATTCTTGAGTACCATCGAGAGGGTCGACTAACCAATACCGTTCCCACTGAGCCCGTTGCTCGAGGCTGATGTCTGCGTCTTCTTCTGACAATACGGGAATGTCGGGTGTGAGTTCACTCAAGCGTTCTGTGATGAGCTTGTGAGCCGCGATATCTGCGCTCGTTACCGGAGTCTCGTCACTTTTTGTGTAGGCCTCGTACTGTTTTTTTTCATATATTTCGAGGATCATTTGCCCGGCACTACGGGCAATTTCGATGACTTGAGGAAGCAGGTGAGATAGATCTTTTGTCATTGGCATAAGTGATAGTCCTTACTCACAGTATTATTCGGTTCTCATGACCGTTATTGGTTATGTTTGTGAGTGGTGTTTGGTAAGTGTTTCAGTGCCAACATTAGCGCGGTGATGCTTCGTGCTTCACAGAAATCCATGTGAGTTAATAACTCTTCGGCTTGCGCAAGTGGCCAACGCACAATTTCCAGTGGCTCAGGCTCATCGCCTTCTTGCTTCTCTGGATAAAGCGCCTGTCCTAAAAATAGAGTCATTTTGCTCGAAAAGTAAGACGGCGCGAGGATAACTTGTTTCAACGGAGTCAGCTGATTGCAGCCAAAGCCGATTTCTTCTTTTAACTCTCGATCCGCAGCTTGGTGTGGGGTTTCACCTGGATCAATCAACCCCTTCGGGAAGCCCAACTCGTAGCGTTCAGTCCCAGCGGCGTATTCACGTACCAGTAATAAATCGCCTTGCTCAGTCACAGGAACCACCATCACCGCATCGCGTCCACTTGGCTTCATGCGTTCATAAGTACGGTGTTCACCATTAGAAAAACGAAGGTCGAGCGCTTCCACGGCAAACAGTTTGGATTTTGCGACCGTTTGGCATGAGAGTATCTCTGGTGGGGTCCGTTTCGACATGGCGCTGGCTCCTTGGTGTCGTTGGCGTTTACGAGATGCGTAAGATTCTTAATATATGAGAACTCCGCCTGAGTTTCTAGCGGATTTTACGGGCAGAACTAAGCATCTCAAGGTTACCTCAGTATCGATACAAAAATGGGAGACCGAAGCCTCCCATTTTCTGACCGTATTTACTCTTAGTAGTAAGAGTGATCACCACGGTCATGTTCTGTTGCATCACGAACAGCGGTGAGTTCACCAACGAATTGGTTTAGCAGTTCTTTCTCGATGCCTTCTTTTAGTGTTACGTCAACCATAGAACAGCCATTACAGCCGCCACCAAATGCAACAATAGCAATGCCGTCTTCAGTGATTTCAACCAAGTTTACGTGACCACCGTGGCCAGCAAGCTGTGGGTTGACTTGAGTTTGGATAACGTATTCAACGCGCTCAACCAGTGGCGCGTCGTCCGCAACTTTACGCATTTTAGCGTTCGGAGCTTTTAGCGTTAGCTGAGAGCCCATTTTATCGGTAACAAAATCGATTTCAGCGTCTTCAAGGAATGGCAGACTTAGCTCATCCACGTAAGCTGAAAAACCGCTGTAAGGGATTTCAGTGTCGGTCGCTTCTACTGCTTCTGGTGGGCAGTAAGACACGCCACACTCAGCGTTTTGTGTACCTGGGTTCACAACGAAAATACGAATGTTAGTCCCTTCAGGCTGTTGACCTAAAAGGTTAGCGAAATGCGTTTGCGCAGTTTCTGTAATAGTAATATTTGACACGACGAATACCCGAGTAAATTTGTAGGTTACTGCTGCTATTCTACTCTTGTTGACGTATGGGTCTAGTCTTTTTGATGCTAAGGCATGGCGAAGCGATCTAGAGAGAACGAGGAGCAGGTGTTCTGCAGATGCAGTAAATATCGATGCTTTCTACGCCAACTTCAAGTAGTAAATGACATAATTGTCGGACGGTACTGCCTGTGGTGACCACATCATCGACGATGGCAACGTGGGAAGATGGCGGTCGCTTATTGAGAACAAATGCGCCTTTTAGGTTTTGTTCACGGCTCGCTTTAGTATTGCCGCGCTGTGATTGGGCGAGTCTGACCCGGCGAAAGACCTTCGCGTCGAAATTGGTTTTCAATTGCTGGGCGAGGTGTCGGGCTAAAACATCACTTTGATTAAATCCCCGGCGTAGGTAGCGCTGCCAGTGCAATGGTACACTGGTAATGATTGGAGCTGGTGTTGTAATGTGCTGCGCCAGTTGCTGGGTTAGTGCTTTTACATGCCAAGACTCTCCGTGATCTTTAAAGCGTTGTACTTCCCGTGAAAGGGGAAAGTCGTAATCGCCTAACGTATATAGTCTTTGCCATGGCGGTGGTTCTGAAAGGCATTCACCACAAATACTATCCGTACTCATTTCTTCTTTCTGTAACGTTAAACCGCAACGTTGGCATCGCTTGATTGGAGTTAGGTGTTGTAAACAGTGCTCACACCAACGCAGAGCATGCGTGTGGTTTGGTGTTTGAATCGGGAACCGACACAGACCGCATTGACTGCTCAACACGCGATGCATGATGTTTTGCCAGTGATGAGATAACATAGCGCTTATTCATGGTGATATTTTACTCAGCCTAACGCTTGGCTGATGGCGTAGGGAATAAAATAAGTGGGAGAGATTGAGAGCATGAGCACGAAATTACATTGGCAGTCGTTTGGTGAAGGACCTGATCTGGTGTTGTTACATGGTTGGGGTATGAATGGCGCGGTTTGGCAGCAAACCGTCGAATCACTTCAAACCGATTTCCGTGTTCATGTTGTTGACCTTCCGGGCTATGGACACAGTGCCGAGCATCATGGTGAAGATTTAGACCATATTGCTAACTTGGTCGCGCAAAGTGCGCCAAAGAAAGCGATTTGGCTTGGTTGGTCCCTCGGAGGTTTAGTGGCGACGCATGTGGCGTTAAATATGCCCGAGCGTGTGGCTAAGTTGATTACGGTTGCCAGTTCACCAAAATTTGCCGCAGAAAAACCGTGGCGCGGCATTCAACCGAATGTACTGAGCGCGTTCACCTCTCAGTTGTTAGAAGATTTTTCACTGACCATTGAGCGCTTTATGGCGTTGCAAGCGATGGGCAGTCCATCTGCACGCAAAGATGTGAAACAACTCAAGCAAGCGGTACTGTCGCGCCCTCAGCCAAACCCTGAGTCGCTGTTGGTTGGACTAAACATCCTTGCTGATGTGGATCTGCGCGATGCGTTGACGTCTCTTTCTGTACCAATGCTGCGTCTTTATGGTCGTTTGGATGGATTGGTGCCGATTAAAGTGGCGAATGATTTAAGTGAACTGTTACCTCATACCCAGCAGTTTGTTTTCAATCAGTCCTCTCATGCGCCCTTTATGACCGAACATGACGAGTTTTGTGCCCAAATTCGAGAGTTTGCTCACGATTAATCAAATACGAGCGGAAAAAGCTCAAGCTGTTTAAAAAGTGGTCGACATAAAGGTTGGTGAGGTTTTATTAGCCAATAAAGCTAAGCCATATTGACGAGTTGGGCGACTCTGAGGAGGGTTCGCAATGATTGTGTCACCGACCAACGTAAGTGTGCCACTGATCGCCCCATCCGTGAATGTGCAGACGGAACAAGCAGCTCGCGACAATAAAGTCCGAGAGCCTGTGACGCCAACGGTCGCATTGGCCAAAACCAATGCAGAGCGAAAAGTAAAAGGCGATGACAAGCGCCGACGTCAGTCTTCTTGGGATCCTTCAGAGCATCCTGATTATGACATGGAAACAGAAGTCGACACGCGTTATCAAGAAGAGCCGGAAGATACACTAGAACGGCTTTTTAGTTTGCTTGCGCTCAAGTCGTACAGTGAAGACCAAGGTAAGGGCTACGCAATTCGTTTTCGCTTACCAAAGCGCATTTTGGATGCTGCGATCAATGAAGGATTAATGGAAAAGCGCAGGAAGGTGATCAAGTTTCATTATGGTCATGCAGTCGCTCCCCATACCCCGTCAGAAGTGATAGCAGTATTATGACGACTCAATATCCTACTCAAACAAAAACGCTCCAAGCAGATTGAACTGATTGGAGCGTTTTCTTTTTAGCTATGAAAGCTCGTTAGCGGTGAGCCTAGGCGAGATTACTTTTTCGCTTTAGCAAACGCTGCCGCAAAAGCACCGCCCATTGCACTGTTCGATGAAGACTCATCGCGGCGAGGCTGACGACGTTGTGCTTGGTCATTACGACGCGGTGCGGCTGAAGAGCGTTGGCTTCGGTTATCTTGACCCGGTTCGTCTTTCATACGCATCGATAGACCAATACGCTTACGCTGTACGTCCACTTCCATCACTTTCACTTTTACGATGTCGCCCGCTTTCACCACTTCACGTGGATCCGACACATAACGATCTGTCAGTGCAGAGATGTGTACTAGACCATCTTGGTGAACGCCGATATCAACAAAGGCACCAAAGTTGGCTACGTTAGACACCACGCCTTCTAGGATCATGCCCGGTTCTAGATCAGAAACTGAGTTTACGCCTTCTGCAAACGTAGCGGTCTTGAATTCAGGACGTGGGTCACGACCCGGTTTATCCAGTTCTTTGATGATATCGGTAACCGTTGGGACACCAAAGTGTTCATCGGTATAATCCACAGCGTGTAAGCCTTTAAGGAATGCTGAGTCACCAATCAGTGCCTTGATGTCTTTACTGTTTTTCTCAGCAATTGCTTTGACTACTGGGTACGCTTCCGGGTGGACTGCTGAAGCATCAAGTGGGTTCTTGCCGTCCATAATACGTAGGAAGCCCGCACACTGTTCGAACGCTTTAGGACCCAAGCGAGGTACTTTCTTCAACGTCGTACGTGCTTCGAAGCGGCCATTTTCGTCGCGGAAGTCGACAATGTTCTGCGCGATGGTGCTTGATAAGCCCGCTACACGCGTTAATAGTGCGGCAGAAGCCGTGTTCACATCAACCCCAACCGCGTTTACACAGTCTTCCACAATCGCATCTAGGCGTTTTGCCAACATAGATTGGCTTACATCGTGCTGGTATTGACCCACACCGATCGATTTCGGATCGATTTTCACGAGCTCAGCCAATGGATCTTGCAAACGACGCGCAATCGACACTGCACCACGCAGTGATACATCCATATTCGGGAACTCTTTCGCTGCGAGTTCAGAGGCCGAGTACACCGATGCGCCTGCTTCGCTGACGATGATTTTCTGAACTTTTAGGTTGCCGCGTTTGATTACGTCTGCGACAAAACTATCGGTTTCACGAGAAGCCGTGCCGTTACCAATCGCAATTAAATCCACGTTGTACTTACGCACTAACTGGTCAACGATTTGCGCTGATTTGTCGTATTGTTTTTGCGGAGGGTGAGGGTAGATGGTTTCCGTAGCGAGAACTTTACCCGTTGAATCGACAACCGCGATTTTTGAACCGGTACGCAGACCAGGATCGAGACCAAGTGTTGCACGAGGGCCTGCTGGCGCCGCCATCAACAAATCTTTTAGGTTGGTCGCAAATACTTCAATCGCTTCAATTTCAGCACGCTCTTTCATTGCGCCCATTAGCTCGGTTTCCATGTGCATCGATACTTTGATGCGCCATGCCCAGCTGATCACTTGTTTGCGCCATGCATCTGCTGGTGCGCTACTTAACGTCACGCCATAATGGTCGGCAATGATGGTTTCACAGTAAGATTGGCGAGCACCTTCTTCCTGCTCTGGATCAGCGTTCATGGCTAAAGTCAGGAAGCCTTCATTGCGGCCGCGTAACATCGCAAGTGCACGGTGAGAAGGGACTTTGCTCAGCGGTTCGTTGTGATTGAAGTAATCTTTGAACTTCTCACCCTCTTGCTCTTTTCCTTCAACGACTCGTGAGACAAGTTCCGCATTACGATTTAAGTGGTTACGGATTTTTTCCAGTAAGTTTGCGTCTTCAGCAATGCGTTCCATGATGATCGCACGGGCACCGTCTAGGGCGGCTTTGGTATCTGTGATGCCTTTGTCGGCATCAAGATATTTGCTTGCTTCGCTTTCTGGCTCGGTTTGCGGATGATTCCACAGCATGTCAGCTAGCGGTTCTAGGCCGGCTTCAATGGCGATTTGGCCTTTAGTGCGGCGTTTAGGTTTATAAGGTAAGTAAAGGTCTTCAAGACGAGTCTTGCTATCGGCTTGAATAATTTCTTGCTCAAGCTCAGGCGTCAGTTTGCCTTGCTCTTGGATCGATTTGAGAATGGTTTGACGGCGGTCATCCATTTCACGAAGGTAAGACAGACGGCTGTCCAGAGTACGCAGTTGGGTATCATCAAGGCCACCCGTCACCTCTTTGCGGTAACGTGCAATAAAAGGGACGGTGTTACCGTCATCAATTAGGGTGACAGCGGCGTTGACTTGCTCAGGGCGAACATTCAGTTCTTGAGCAATCATACGACAGATAGCTTGGCTCATCCGTGTTTTCTCTTTCAATTCGGTTTGGGTTGTATAGAACATTGGGGTCGTTCGAAGAATTTGCAATGTTTTAAATTAACGAGACAAAAATTTACCGGGCGCTGGTGGACATCAGTCAGATTTGTGTCAAAACTGTAATTAAATTGAGAACTTATATCCGCAACTATCGACTAACCTATATCCACGGTTATTGATATAACTAAATGTACCTCGGCTTATACGGATAATCATGATGAAAAAAATGTCTTTGGCGTTAGCGCTTACGAGTGCCTTACTTGTCGCCCCGCTTAGTTGGGCACAATCCATATCAGCAACCACACAAGACCCTGTATATCAGCTTGATGACAAGTTGGTGCTTGGACGAGTGGAGAGCGTTTACTACAGTGATATTCCAGAGCTAAAAGCGGTACCATTTATTGGCAAGATTGATACTGGTGCTGACACCACGTCTATGCATGCAGAGAACATCCATGTCAGTAGCTCTCATCCTGACTACCAGAACTTGAAAGACAACGAGTTGTTGTGGGCGATTGTCGATGATTTAGGTGGGACGAAGGCGAAGTGGGATGCCGATACTTTTAAACCATATCAAGTGAAGGTGAGCTTTACGGTTCCTCATCCTTACACAGGAAAAGAAATACAGATTACCGACGATCTGGAGCGAGTGAGCGCCATTCGTAGTCGAACAAGCAAAAAGCCTATTTTACGCCCGACAATAAAAATGCCGATGACGATTGCAGGCCATACCGTTGATACAGAAGTGAACCTGACCAAGCGCACGCAATTCTCTTCTCCTATCTTGATTGGTAAAACCTATCTCGATAACAATGCGTGGGTATTCGCTGGCTACGATTATCTTCAAGAGCAACCAAGCGCAAAAATGATCGGCAAAAAAGAGACGGTTGAAGTCGAGGGCGTACCATACAAGATCAGCATCTCAACCACCAGCCGCTACACCAACGTTCACGCACTGGATATCAAGGTTGATAAAAAGAACAATGAAGTTTCTTTCACGCTAGAAGGTGAAAACGGCAAGCGCCATCCAATGACGTTACCTTTGGTACGCATGCTGAAAACCACCAAAAGCGAGCGTCCGTTGGTCTACTTACCAGTGAAAATCGACGAAAACGAAACTCAACGTTGGTTAGTCTATTTACGTGACCGCAGTAAGTTCAGTTCACAAATTCGCTTGGGTCAGGATGTCGCGAGCCAACACTTTGTGATTGATACCGACAGAGAAAACCTATTGGGCGGTGTTGAAAAAACGTTCAAGAGCGCACTCAAGTCAAAGCCCCTCGTGATTTCACCGGAAGAACAAGTCACCATTGATGGTTATACCGTTCCTGCTTACCCCACGTTTACGGTGAAAACGCCATTGCTGCGTGTAAATGGCTTTGAAGTAACAGAAAAAGGTAAGGATGAATCCGTCACGTTTTATTTAATGAACGATGAGGGTAAAGAAGAAAAAATTACCAAGCCTGTGGTGAAAAAGCTCAAAGTGGGTAGCACTGTGCGTCCCGTTGTTGATGGCGATTTCCTTTTCGGTAGCAAAGAGACATCAATGGAATTTGCACTCGACGTGCTAGATGCAGACGAGACGCAACCATTTTTCGTCTTTGGTCATGATATCGCCAAAGGCGGTGTGCTGCTGAATACTCGCGCCGACCATTTACTAGATGCAAGGCCACTTTTCAAAGCTGGTCATATCGAAGTGGCTGAAGTGGAAGGGATGTCTTTCCCTGTTAAATTGGACACTGGTGCTGACGTGAGCTCGATTAATGCCAAGGACATCAAGCGCTTTCAAAAAGATGGTAAAGATATGGTGAGCTTTACTTATGAAAACGATCTAGGCATGACCAAAGCGTTTACCCGTGAGGTAGTGGATGTCATGCGTATAACGGCCAAAAAAGGAGAAAAGGCCAACGAACGGCCTGTAGTAGAAATGCACGTTAAGCTTGGCGAGTTAGAGAAGAAGATCCGAGTCAATTTGCAAGACCGAGGTCGCTTCCATTACAGCATGATTTTAGGTAAAAACTTCCTAAAACATGGCGCGGTTGTTTCGAGTGATACGAATTACATCGTGACGCAAAAACCAGATTACGAAAAGTAGCACTCTGGCCGCCTTATTATCTTGATACCCAAAGCCCGAACGAAGCCAGTGCTTTGGGTATATCATCTCCTTAATGCTGCTCAAGAGCGGCATTTTTTAGTTGAGATAGGAGTTAACTTGAAAACTAAGCTGATTACCCGTGAAGGTTATAACAAACTCAAACAAGAGCATGATTACCTTTGGAATGAAAAGCGTCCTGAAATCACCAAAATCGTCACTTGGGCGGCGAGCCTGGGCGATCGCTCAGAAAATGCGGATTACACCTTCAACAAACGTCTGCTTCGTCAGATCGATCGTCGTGTTCGATTTCTTCGCAAGTTTCTGCCTGAAGTCACGATCGTTGACTATTCTCCGCAGCAAGAAGGCAAAGTCTTTTTTGGTGCTTGGGTTGAAATAGAAAATGAGGCTGGAGAGGTGAAGAAGTTCCGCATAGTTGGGCCTGAAGAGATTTATGGAGATGCGAAAGACTACATCTCTATCGATTCACCTATGGCGCGAGCGATGTTGAAAAAGCAAGTGGATGAAGAATTCACGGTACGCACCCCAGAAGGTGAAAAAGAGTGGTTCATTAACTCGATTGAATACAACAAACCAGCCTTGGAAGACTGAGGCTTTATCACTGATTCAAGTCTCTTGAAGTTCACTAGAAGTGACTTGAGTCTCAACGTCAGCTTATTGGATACAAAGGCATGGTGCCTTTATCGGAGAAGTAAAATGAACAAAGCAGTCATGTGTGGTGCTGCACTAACAATAGGATTCTCACTCTCAGTTTTTGCTCAAGATGAAGTGAAAGGCTGTGACGCCAAAGAGTTAGCGGTAGAACAGCAGCTTGAGTATGCGAAAGCACAAGGTAATGAACATCGAATTAAAGGCTTAGAACAGGCACTTACCGCTATCCAGAATGAATGCTCGGAAGGTGAACTGCGTCAAGAGCTGCAAGCGGAAGTGGACGAAAAGGCGCGAGACGTTGAGGAGCGTGAGCAAGAACTAGCGGAAGCGCAGCGCTCAGGGAAAGCAGACAAAATCGAGAAAAAACGTCACAAATTGGCAGAAGCACAACAAGAGTTACTTGAGGCCAAACGTGAACTGGAATGGAATTATGGCCAATAGTAGGTGCTGAAAATACCTACTAGAGAGAAAATAAAGCGCTTAAGATAAAAAGAGTAACAATTTGCTTGAGCACGTTAGGAAAAACAGTGATACATTTTCGACAATAGATGCTTCTGAAAGGATGTTTCAATGCAAGAAAATCATAAAATTTTAGTGGTTGATGACGATGCTCGTTTACGTGCTCTATTGGAGCGTTACCTTTCTGAGCAAGGTTTTCAGGTCCGAAGTGTCGCCAATGGCGAACAGATGGATCGCCTACTAACGCGCGAAAACTTTCACTTAATGGTGCTGGACCTAATGTTGCCAGGTGAAGACGGTTTGTCGATTTGTCGTCGCCTACGCCATGCAAACAACATGCTGCCAATCTTAATGCTCACCGCGAAAGGTGATGAAGTGGACCGCATTGTGGGTCTGGAAGTGGGGGCGGATGATTATTTGCCAAAACCATTTAACCCACGTGAATTACTCGCTCGCATTAAAGCCGTATTACGCCGTCAAACCGTAGAGTTGCCGGGCGCGCCAAGCACCGAAGAAAAAGTAGTGGAGTTTGGTGAGTTCCGACTCAATCTAGGCACTCGCGAGATGTTCCGCGGTGACGAGGCAATGCCACTGACCTCAGGAGAGTTTGCTGTCCTGAAAGCGCTCGTGACGAATGCGCGAGAGCCGATGTCACGAGACAAATTGATGAACATGGCACGTGGCCGTGAATATTCTGCGATGGAACGTTCTATTGACGTGCAAATCTCACGTTTGCGTCGCATGTTAGAAGACGATCCAAGCAAGCCACGCTACATTCAAACCGTGTGGGGGTTAGGTTACGTTTTCGTCCCAGACGGCAAAGAGGTGTAATCTCCTCACTCCATAGCCAGCACTTGGCTATAGCAACTTCAGCCTTCAAGTCCTTCCCTTCGAAGGCTGAAATTTCGCGATTAGGACCACCAGGAACGTTCCATGCGCATCCGAAGTTCACTGACACAATCTATCCTACTGTTCATCTCTTTGCTCCTCGCTAGCCAAGTTTTCTCTTACTACGCCGTTTTTAACTACGCGTTGATGCCGAGTTTGCAGCAGTTCAATAAAATTCTAGCCCATGAGCTCAATTTGGTGCTTGATGATGAAGGGCCATTAAAATCTGATGCACCGCTGAGACGTCAATTATTAGAAAGGCTGGGGGTGACGGTTCACAGCCTCGACAGCGATAAAGCGGTTGAATTTCATCACGCGATGTCGATTGATTTGATGTCTGAAGAAATGAGCCAAGAGCTAGGCTCGCCCACCGAAGTGCGCTTATTGCTTGGCGATGAAAGTTACATCTTGTGGATGCACATCGAAAAGTTGCCGAACTCCATCATTCGTATTCCTTTATCTGAGCTGCAAGAAGAAGATTTTGCACCGCTGTTTCGTAACAGCTTGATTATGGCGCTGCTGATCATTGCTGGTGGTTGGTTGTTTATTCGTTTACAAAACCGCCCACTTTTGGCTTTAGAGAGAGCCGCGAAAGACGTCGGTCGGGGTGAAATCCCGCCACCGTTGGCAGAAAAAGGCGCATCGGAGATTCGCTCTGTAACCCGAGCGTTTAATCAAATGTCCAAAGGCATTCAGGAGCTCGAAGAAGATCGCGCCCTATTAATGGCGGGGATTAGCCATGACTTGCGAACACCGCTGACGCGCATTCGCTTAGCGACAGAAATGATGTCTCCCGAGGACAGCTACCTTGCTGAAGGGATCATTAGCGATACGGAAGAGTGTAATGAGATCATTAGCCAGTTTATGGACTACCTCAAACCGGTGAACAAAGAATCGTTTGAACCTGTAGATATCAGTACGATTGCCAGTGATGTAGCCAGTTCGGAAGGTGGTTATGAGGCTGAAATTGAAACGGATCTTAATCCTAACCTGCCACCAGCCAAAGGAAGCGCCATTGCGATTAAACGGGCGATCAGTAATTTAGTTGTCAATGCACTGCGTTACGGCAATGGCTGGGTCAAAATCAGTACCGGTGTGACGGCAGATAAGCAGCTAGTGTGGATATCGGTAGAAGACAACGGACCGGGTATCGAGCATTCTCAAATCGCAAAATTATTTGAACCCTTTACGCGTGGTGATACAGCTCGTGGCAGTGAAGGTACAGGGCTTGGGCTGGCGATAGTGAAGCGTATAATCAGCCAGCACTCAGGCTCTGTGGTGATGCGTAATCGCAGTGAAGGCGGTTTAATCGCTCAAATCAGCTTTCCTACCAAGTAAGTCGGTGACTGTACCATTTAAAACAAAAAGCCCAACCTAAACAGGTTGGGCTTTGCTTTTCTCTACAATCTTATTAAGACTCTTTCACTTCTTGAGGAAGTTCATCTTCGTCTTCCAGTTTCTCTGGCAGAAGTAGGTTTAAAATGATCGCTGTGATACCACCTGCAGCAACGCCAGTGGAGAAAATACTCTTAATAAATTCTGGCATGAATTGCAGAATCTCTGGTTTTTGCGCGATACCAAGCCCCATTGAGAAGGATAAGGCCATGATCAGAATTGCGCGGCGATCGAGCTCAACACGAGAGATAATACGTACACCAGCGGCAGCAATCGTACCAAACATGACAATCGTTGCGCCGCCAAGTACTGGCTCAGGAATCAGCTGAACAAAGCTAGCGACACCAGGAAACAAGCCAAGAATCACTAACATGCCAGAAATAAAGTAACCCACGTAACGGCTCGCGACCCCTGTTAGCATGATGATGCCGTTATTCTGGCTAAAGGTGGAGTTCGGGAAACTGTTAAACACGGCTGCGATTGCAGAGTTTAAGCCGTCTGCTAGTACACCACCCTTAATGCGTTTCATGTACACTGGGCCTTTGACTGGCTCGCCAGACACTTCGGATGTGGCGGTAATATCGCCGATGGCTTCTAGTGCGGTAATAAAGAAAATCAGCACCAGCGGAATGAACAGAGACCAGTCAAACGATAAGCCATATTGCATTGGTACCGGTAGTGCTACAAGCTCGGTTGTGCCTAGCTGAGAAGTATCTACCATCCCCATAAAATACGCCATGATGTAGCCTACTAGCATCGCAATCACAATCGAAGCCACACGGATGTATGGGTTTTTAGAGCGGTTTAATATCACAATTAAGCCAAGTACCGTTCCTGCGAGCGCAAGTTTGTCTAAGCTGCCGAATGTGCCTTCATTTAATGCTGCGTAGCCACCGCCCATTGATACTAAGCCGACCTGAATCAGTGTGAGGCCGATAAGAGTGACGACAATGCCTGAAACGAGCGGAGTGATAATGCGACGAGCATGCTCTAATACGCGAGATAGGAAAATTTCTGCAAATGATGCGACTAAAATCGTACCAAAAATGGCTGCCATCATGGTGCTGATGTCTGCACCACCAGCTTTCAGCGATAGGCCTGCACCAATAATAGGGCCTAAAAAGTTAAAGCTGGTGCCTTGAACAGAGAGTAAACCAGAGCCAATTGGGCCAAAGGTGCGAATTTGAATAAACGAAGACACGCCTGACGCAAATAAAGACATGCTGATGATGGTATTCGTTTGGTCTGCTGGTACACCCAAAGACTGACAGATGATCAGTGACGGAGTGATAACCGCGACGAACATCGCCAATAAGTGCTGAAGTGCGGCAAAAATGGTTTGAGGCAAAGGTGGTCGATCATTGAGTTGATAAACCAGTTCCGAAGATCGGTTTGAAGTTGTCATTGTTTGTCTCGCTAGTCGCAATATATTCCCAGATCTCGCTGAATGGGAGAGCAGGGTGGAGTTGACGTCGTTACCTGTGATTGCTGTTAATCAGAGTCAACTCAGGTTGGTGGAGTGTGATGCAACACACTTAAAAATTTGTGCGCGATTATAGAGAGATCTACCTAAAAAGCAAACGATTGCTTTGGTTTTTAGCGTATTAAAAAACGAGCCATTTGGCTCGCTTTTAATCACTATGCTTTGGAGTAAATATCCCGCTCCCCCAACCAGCGATCAATAATTGCTGTTGCGTTAGTCGGGTAATTGTCATGAATATGACGCGCAATGCGCTGAACTTCGGGAATCAGACGTTGATCTCGAACTAAGTCTGCGATTTTGAAATCAGCAAGACCAGTCTGTTTTGTACCCAAGAGTTCGCCTGGGCCACGAATCTCTAAGTCTTTTTGTGCAATGACGAAACCATCGTTACTTTCACGTAGTACTCCGAGACGTTTTTGCGCGGTTTTCGACAGTGGAGAGTGGTACAGCAGCACACAATGGCTAGCAACGGAACCTCGGCCCACGCGACCTCTCAACTGGTGTAATTGTGCCAAACCAAGACGTTCAGGGTTTTCTATGATCATCAAGCTAGAGTTTGGCACATCCACGCCAACTTCAATCACTGTTGTTGCGACCAGCAAATGCAGTTTATTGTCTTTGAAATCTTGCATCACCGCTAGTTTCTCTGCCGGCTTCATTCGGCCGTGTACTAGACCAATTTTTACGTCCGGTAGCTTACGTTGAAGCTCTTCAGCGGTATCAGCCGCGGCTTGCGCTTCTAATACTTCCGACTCATCAATCAGAGTACACACCCAATATGCCTGCTTACCTTCGTTTAAACAGGCATTTCGGACACGCTCGACGATGGCGTCACGTTTTGTGTCAGGAATGGCGACGGTTTGAATCGGCGTTCGACCCGGAGGCAGTTCGTCAATCACGGAAGTTTCCAGGTCAGCGTATGCGGTCATCGCTAACGTGCGAGGAATAGGCGTTGCCGTCATGATCAACTGATGTGGGTAGGCGCCTTGTTTTGCGCCTTTTTCACGTAACTCTAATCGCTGATGGACACCGAAGCGGTGCTGTTCATCAATGATGACCAAAGCAAGGTGATGAAATTCAACGTGCTCTTGGAATAGCGCGTGAGTACCCACTACCATTTGTGCTTCACCACTGGCAATGCGAGCCAGCTCGGCTTCCTTTGCCTTACCTTTGAGTTTGCCCGCTAACCAACCGACTTGAATGTCCATTGTTTCAAACCAGTTGGCGAAGTTGATCGCGTGTTGCTCAGCCAATAGTTCGGTTGGTGCCATGAGTGCCACCTGATAGCCGTGCTCAATGGCACGAACGGCGGCCAGAGCGGCAACCAACGTCTTCCCCGATCCCACATCGCCTTGCACTAATCGCATCATTGGGTGGGGTTTTTCTAAATCGGTTTCAATCTCTTGTACTACTCGGGTTTGAGCGTTTGTAGGAGAGAAAGGCAGTTGGGCTAAAAGCTGCGTTTTTAGTTTATTGCAAGGACCGAGAGGTAACGCTGAATCCTTCTGGCCTTTGCTACGCACCGCCAGCATCGATAAGTTTTGTGCGAGCAACTCTTCCATGATCAAGCGGATTTGAGCAGGATGTTTGCCTTCGTCAAACTCATCTAAATTAATGGTTGGTGGTGGGCGATGAATGGTGTGCAGCGCTTGCGACATCGTGATTTGATGGTTATACAGCCCGGCTGGAAGTAATTCCTGCACTGCGGTTTTATCAAGCAGCGCTAAAGCTTGTTCGGTAAGGTTGCGCAATGTGATTTGGCGTAAACCATCTGTAGTGGGATAAACAGGGGTTAAGCTCTGTTCTACATCGGGCTTTTGATCGCTGACGTAAAACTTGTAGTCAGGATGAACAATTTCCAAGCCCATGCCACCGCGCTTAATTTCACCGTAAGCATGTACTAACTTACCTTGTGTGAAATTGTTCTTCATGGCCGCGGTAAAGTTGAAAAAGCGCAGCGTGATAGTGCCATTACCGTCGCTGATTTTTACCGTTAACATTTTGCGCTTACCGAAGATGGTGTCGACTGCCATGACCTTGCCTTGCACGGCCGCCCAAAGGCCAGCATGCAGTTTAGCAATAGGATAAATACGGGTACGATCTTCGTAGCGCAGTGGAAGATGAAACAGCAAATCTTGAACGCTATGTAAGCCAACTTTGGCGAGTTTTTCTGCGACTTTCGCGCCAACCCCAGAAAGGGAGGTTAATGGGACGGCAGATAACATTTGGGCGGACATAGAGGGCTCAAGAAAATGGTTAACATAGCAGTATGTTAACCATGGAGCTGTGTTTTTGTACAGGAAAAAATAGTCATGCTTTAGTTAGTGTCATGATCTGACTGATAACCTGTCATTCCGAGGAGCCTAGCGACATCAGGAATCTATTTCCAACAAGTATGTCGTTGAAGTTAACACTATCAGCATCTGTATATTTGAGAATTAGATCCTGAATCACGCTCCTTCGTCGCTGTTCAGGATGACGAAAGTCTGTTACTTGCTTTGCATCTCTTGCCACCACGCATCATCGGCGATGATTTGGCCTTCGTCATCGAGTGGCGGGTAAGCGAGCCTTTTGCGTTTCGCGACTTTTGCCAGCACTGGGTGACCACGTTCAAAGAGAATACGGTTGATTGTCTCTTTAGGTAGAGCGCTTTCTTCTCGGTCGTACATGCCTGCGGCTTCACGTTGACGTTGCGCTTCATACAAAATTACGGCACTGGCGACCGATACGTTTAGTGACTGCACCATGCCCACCATCGGGATAATTATGTCTTGATCGGCAAGTTGTTTGGCTTGCTCTGAAGCGCCAACTTTTTCGCTGCCTAAAATGATTGCCGTTGGTTTGGTATAGTCGATTTCGCGAAAGTCGACGGCGGTGTCCGAAAGGTTGGTCACCAAAACCTGCATACCTTGCGTTTTAAGTTCGGTAATCGCAGTTTCAATCGAATCGTGAGTATCCACTTCAACCCAGTTACGCGCGCCAGCTGAGGTATGGCTCAGCGTACGCATTTTGTCAGGCCAAATGGCATGAACTTTGTGTAAACCTGTCGCGTCAGCGGTGCGGATCACGGCAGAGACGTTGTTTGGCTTATGCACTTCTTCGAGACAAAGTGTCAGATCAGTTTGGCGAGTTTTTAGGACTTGGTGAATGCGGTTGTAACGTTCTAGGTTCATATTTATTGAGGTATAAAAAATCGCCACCTAACAGAGTAGGTGGCGATAGAGGTTAGTTCTTTCTGCGTCTGACTCGGGTTGCTTGAGGCATTGCCTTAATCTTACGCATGATGCCAGCAAGGTGGACGCGATCTTTCGTCGTCAACAGCACAGTCACAGTGTACAAACGACCATCACGCTCTTCCGTTGAAAGACCATGAATGTTTGACCCTGTTTTCGAGATCACGTTGGTCAGTTCTGCAAGAGCACCTTGGTTGTTAAGCATGTCGACTTTAAGTTCAGCAATGAACTCTTTATCGTAGTCGTCAGACCAAGCGACAGCCATATAACGGTCTGGCTCTTTCTGATAACCGCGAACGTTCGGACATGTTTCTCGGTGAACAACCAAACCACGACCAGGCGATACGTGAGCAATAATGTGATCATCTGGGATAGGATGACAACAATTTGCAAACGTCAGCAATAAGCCTTCTGCGCCACGAATCGGAAGCTTCTTCTTCGAGTCCGTTGGGATTGAGCTTGTTGTCGTGAGTTCTTCGGTGTCACCAAGGAGACGACGTGCGATCACAATGCTCATCAACTCACCCAATCCAATAGCAGCCAATAAATCATCGATGCTTTCTAGGCGAAGATCATTCAAGACTTCTTGGATATTTTCTGGATAAATTGAATCAATCGAGTGGCGGCCAAGTGCGTGATTAAGTAGGCGACGACCTAAAGTAATCGACTCTTCACGACGCATCGTTTTCAGTACTTGACGAATCTTAGTGCGGGCACGAGAAGTCACGACATAGTTCAGCCATGCCGCATTCGGACGCGCACCAGGGGCACTGATAATTTCCACCGTCTGACCGTTTTTCAATGCCTTACTCAATGGGTAAGGGTTACGGTCAACACGAGCACCAACACAAGAGTTGCCTACATCGGTATGTACGGCATAGGCAAAGTCGACAGCCGTTGCGCCTAAAGGCAATTCAACGATACGACCTTTTGGTGTGAAGACGTAAATCTCATCTGGGAAAAGATCGGATTTTACGTTTTCAATGAATTCGAATGAGTTACCCGCGCTTTGTTGTAGCTCTAACAGGCTTTGCATCCAACGCTGAGCTTTCACTTGCGCAGTGGTGCCAGACTTGTCGCCTTTGTCTTTGTAAGACCAGTGTGCCGCGACACCTTTGTCTGCCATTTGATCCATATCTTCAGTACGGATCTGAACTTCAACAGGTACGCCGTGTGGGCCAACCATAGAAGTATGTAGCGACTGGTAGCCGTTCGCCTTTGGTACCGCGATGTAATCTTTCATGCGACCAGGACGTGGCTTATACAAGCTGTGTACTTGGCCTAAAACGCGATAACAAGTATCAGCGGTATCAACAACGACTCGGAACGCATAGATATCCATGATGGTGTGAAAGCGCTGTTCTTTGGTTTTCATCTTGTTGTAGATAGAGAACAGGTTTTTCTCACGACCAACGACGCGAGCATTCAAGCCGAATTCTTGCAGACGGCCTTCTATTTCGCTGTGAATGCGTTGGATCATCTCTTTACGATTGCCGCGTGCCGCTTTTACCACTTCTTTTAGTACGCGGTAGCGGTTGGGATATAGCGCTTCAAAGCCCAGCTCTTCGAGTTCGGTTTTGATATTGTGAATACCAAGACGATGAGCGAGTGGCGCGTAAATCTCTAACGTTTCACGAGCAATACGACGCTTTTTATCTGGTCGAAGCGCGCCAAGCGTACGCATGTTGTGCGTGCGGTCAGCCAGTTTGATCAGAATGACGCGGATATCTTGCACCATGGCCAGAACCATCTTACGAAAGTTCTCGGCCTGAGCCTCTTTCCTATCGCGGAATTTGAGTTTGTCCAGTTTAGATACACCATCAACCAACTCTGCGACAGTGTTGCCGAATTTCTCTTCGAGATCTTCTTTAGTTACATCACAGTCTTCAATGACGTCATGCAGCAAAGCAGCTTGGAGGGTCTCGATATCAAGGCGCATTTCGGCCAAGATACGAGCCACAGCGACAGGGTGGATGATGTATGGTTCACCGCTAGAGCGGGTTTGCCCTTCATGGGCATCTCTCGCTACCACATAAGATTGACGCAGAGCCTCAATCTGAGGCTCTGTTAGGTATTCTTGGGCAACGTCTTTGAGGCTATCGAATAGATACAAATTATAGGCCCGGGAGGTTGTTGAATTCTAAAGTCAGAATTAACGGTTGTGAGCGATGCTGCTTACTGCCGCTAGCTCTGCCGCTTCTTGCTCTTGCTGTTCTTGACGTTCACGAGCGTCTAGAACTTCTTTAGTAATTAAACCTTCTTCGATTTCGCGTAGAGCGATAACCGTTGGCTTATCGTTCTCTTCTGGCACTAGTGCATCTTTACCGCCAGTTTGCATTTGACGAGCGCGGCGAGCCGCAATCAGTACTAGGTCGAAACGGTTGCCAACTTTTTCAACAGCGTCTTGAACAGTTACGCGTGCCATGAGGACTCCAAATAGTTAACTAAAATTTTAGAATGACGAGAAAGTATACAACCTAACTACTTTATTTACTAGCAATTAGACAAGCCACCGTTTGTGGACTTTCTCAGGTAGTTTATTGTGTTTTTCGCACTGAGCAAAAAACGAGAAATTCTTTATGTTTTACAGCGTGACTTTTTTGAAGTTACTCTGCTAACAACGCGTCAAGCATACCTTTATATTTAGCAGCTTGCTTTTCTTCCTTCAATCTCTCTGCACGCAAGATGGCTTTAAAGTCCATCAAAGCGGTATCAAAATCGTCGTTTACGATCACGTAGTCGTATTCGCTGTAATGAGAGATTTCTGACTTGGCTTCAGCCATACGTTTTGCGATCACTTCATCGCTATCTTGACCACGAGTGTTCAAGCGACGCTCTAGCTCACCGTTTGATGGTGGCAGGATGAAGATGCTTTTGGCTTCAGGCATTTGCTCACGGATTTGGCGTGCGCCTTGCCAGTCGATATCTAGAAAAACGTCGATACCTTTATTTAGCGTTTCTTCAATCCACACACGAGAGGTGCCGTAATAATTGCCAAACACTTCTGCGTATTCTAGGAAATCACCTTTAGCGATCAGGGCTTCAAACTCATCTTTCGCTACAAAATGGTAGTGGACACCATTTTCTTCACCAGGTCGCATGTTACGCGTGGTATGAGACACAGACACTTTCATTGCGTAGGTTGGATTGCGTTCCAACATCGCTGAGATCAAGCTAGATTTACCTGCGCCGCTAGGTGCAGATACGATATAGAGAGTACCTTTGCCCATTGTACTGTTCCACTTTTGATTGGATTGATTGAGTGCCGAAGGAAAGTCCGACATTCTTATAACGATAGCACTGGCAATGATAAATCAACCACCAAAGGGATGGATATTGGTGATAATTCCGCCAGAAAAATGGAGGCGAAGAGTATCATGATCTCTATTTTGTTACCAGTTGATCTTTTCGTCTTACTTAAATGTTGAAAAGAGCTCGCATGCGCAAAAACAAACGAAAAAAGGGGAAGCTTTCACTTCCCCAGGCGTGCGACTGACTCACACTTAATCTTCAAATTATCCTTGGGATTCTAGGAAATTTATCCAAGGGCTAACGGTAGACCTAAATTTTGGCGATTGAGCCGCGCCTTTCATTGCCTGTAAGGCCTTTTGTGGCTGCTTAAGCTCGAAATAGGCCATTCCGCGAATGTATTCAAGTTCTGCCTTTTGCTCTTTAGAGGCATTCGATGCTGCGTTTTCTACAAAGCGAGTCGCTTCAGAATACTGCTTGTCTTGTACCATTAAGCGAGCAATCTGAATTTGCGTTTTAGCAGAAGGAGCGATGTTATATGACTTTTTATAAGCGAGAATCGATTTATCTAGCTCTTTAGCTTGCTGCCAGAAGCTGGCCAAGCGATCATAGTTTTCCTTCGTCTTTTCAATGTTTCCAGCTGCCATCTCCTTCTCAAGAGTTTTGGCCGCTTTATATGGAATACCTTGGTAAGCTAAGAAGTTTACAAAACGTAAGTACTCTTTCTCTCCTTCCAGTTTCCCCATTTTGTAAACCATTTCTAAGGTTGCTAAAGAGTTTTGCTCTTGACCCAACTCCATATAAACGCCAGAAAGTTGCATCCAGTAACGCTTTTTCTGAGGGTACTTTGAAGTAAGGGTTTTTAGCACACTGGCAACGCTTTTCAGCTGGCCTAACTCGTAGTGAGAGGCAACGAGAATTAAGTACCAAGACTCACTTGGGTTCTTGCTCATCGCAATTGCTTTTTTGGTTGGTGGGATTGCATTTCTGTAATCTTCCAACTGGACATAAGCGCTTGCTAACGTGATATAAGCATGAGCTTGAGGTTTTTCTTTGGTTGTTTCTGCTACCTTGAACCATTCCTTCATCGTTTTTACAGACAACGTGTACTTCTCTTCAGCTAGGTAAAGCTGAGCTAAGCTGTAGCGAACTTGTTGAGCGACTGGAACGGGAAGCGCATCGAGCTTTAATGCTTCGGCAAAGTATTTCGCGGCTTGCACATAATTGTCTTGTAGCGAATACAAAAAGCCCGTTTGCTGAAGTAAAACTGCTCGGTCGTATTTTTTCGAACTTGTGCTTTCTAAAGCGCTTGCTAGTTTTTCTTTCGCCGCTGAATATTTTTCAGTTGCGATCAACTCTTGCACTTTGTTGACGGTTCGAAATGTCCGATCTGATAACTGAGGAGCTTCTTTTGCCATCGTAGGAGCGGCAAATGCCACTCCTGCGAAGAGAATTAAAGAAGCCACTTTGCTTTTCCATAAACTTTTCATCGTGACTCCTTAATTGGTTGAGAACTCTATTTCTTGCGATAGGCGCGAGCTAACAGGTTTCCCGTCAACCAATTTTGGTTTAAATGTCCATTTAGAGACTGTTTTTCTTGCCGCTCGACCGAGGCCTAAGCGTCGTGGTTGCTCTTTAAGAACTTTGATGTCCTCTACGGCACCACGTGCATTTACAGTAAACTCTAGTAAGACAACCCCTTTTTCAATTCCTGCTTTCGCAGCCTTTCTAGGCATTTGAGGCTGGAATGTTGCAAGAGGGGTCGGACCTCCGCTACCCGCTAATTGTGCACCTCCACCCTGGCTATAATGTCCAAGCACCGAGCCACCTGTAACATTTACGGGTAGGTCAAGTTTTGGCATGTCCATTGGGGTCTGCTCCATCACCGGTTTTACTGTCGCTGTCACTTTCATTTCTGGTGGCGGCGGCGGACGCTTAGGTGGTGGTGGTTTTGGAAGTTCGCGTTTTTTCTCCTGTATTTTTTCTTCTGGTTTAATGCGAATAAACTCGACCATACGCAGGTCATCATTCGACACTAACTCGTGGCGCTCTTTGTTTACTAGCTTGTCCATCCCCCAGAACAACCCGAGGGAGACAATGAGCGCCAGTGCAATTGAGGCCAGATACCGCATAAGCTTAATCCTTATTGGTTGCGGCAATGGAGATGCTTTCTACACCTGCCATTTTGATCTGGTCCATAACCTTCACGACTACGCCAGCATTTGCTTCAGTGTCGGCTTGGATAACAACTGCGCCATCAGGACTTTCTGCACGAAGACGTTCAATGTTCGCGCGAACCGCGTCCACTTCGATGCGGCGTTTATCAACCCAAACATCACCCGCCGCACCAACTGCGACCATGATGTTACCTTTCTTAACGGTTTGCGCTGAGCTTGCCGTCGGACGGTTTACTTCCAGACCTGCTTCTTTTACGAACGATGTTGTTACGATAAAGAAGATCAACATGATAAATACGATGTCGAGCATCGGTGTCATATCGATAGCGGTTTCATCACTGCTATCACTGCTATAGCGTCTTTTCATGACCTATACCTCTAATTCCATTTACTCAGGCAATATGCTTTAGCTTATCTTCCAGCTTTTGCGTTGTGACTTTGGCTAAATGATCAAGACGTGAACTAAAGAACAGTCCTGATAGAGAAGCCACCATCCCGGCTAAAGTTGGGATTGTTGCCTTTGAGATCCCCGAGGCCATTGCTCGAGGGCTTCCTGTTCCTGTTACCGCTAAGATGTCGAATACTTGGATCATGCCGACAACGGTGCCGAGTAGACCCAGTAGGGGACAAAGTGCAATCAACACTTTCACGATTGGTAGTCCCTTTTTATTCTCAATATCCTGACGAGAAACGATTTCTTGTCGGATCATCTTAGCGTTCCAACTTTGATGCTCTGAGCGCTCTTGCCATGAGCCAACGGCTTTTTTCATGGCTTTTGGAGCGACGGCAGCAAAATAGAACCAACGTTCTAACAATACTGCCCACAGCATAAAGCTGAGGATGAAGATGGCGACGAGTACATCGCCACCCATTCCCAAGAAGCGCCTAATTGATTCAAGTTCTCCAACTAACCACCACATAACGCCTCCTTAGCTTTCGGCTTTATGCAGTTTTTCCTGATAGCGAGCGATGAAGCCTGCACTCTGTTCTTCAAGAGTTTGAACCAAACGACGACCTTTGCTGTGTACGATGGTGTAAAGGAACAGCAATGGAATTGCGACAACCAGACCTAGCATAGTGGTAACAAGAGCTTCAGAAATACCGCCAGCCATCAGTTTAGGGTCGCCGGTACCGAACAGAGTAATGGCTTGGAATGTGCCGATCATACCCATTACCGTACCCAGTAGACCAAGTAGAGGCGCTACAGAAGCAAATAGCTTGATTGAGCTGATGAAGCGTTCAATGCTTGGAGCATTACGTAGAATGATTTCGTCCAGCTTCGCTTCCAGATCTTCAAGGTTGTCACCTTTGTGCTCTTGGTAAGCTTGGATAACTTCACCCAATGGGTTGCCAGGAATCACGGTTTCTGATTTTGCTTGCTTACGCATTTTGCCGCCAATCACTTGAAGGCGTAGGAAGCAAATTAGAGCAATGATAGCGCCAACTGCACCCATACCTAGAATGACGTAGCCTACGATGCCACCTTGATCAATACGTTCTTGAACGGTAGGACTTTGCACAAGTAGAGACAAAATGACGCCACGGGATGGGTCAATAAACAGTGGCTCATAGCTGTTTGACGCTGACTCAAATCCTGCAACATGACGTGTAATATTGGTGCGAGGCTGTCGAGAGAGTTCTTCGAACTTACCTGTTTGAGGTACATAAGTGACGTACTTACCATCGGCAATCGCGTTAAACTCACCGACGAGAGTGACATCGCGAACCGCTTCTTTACCTTCGCCATAAACAACCGTTGCTTGGGTTGTTGCAGTTTCGCCAGAAGCAACCACTTGTTGAAGAATGGTATGCCAGAAAGCTTCTAGCTCTTGTGTTGACGGCAGTTCTTTACTTTCAGCCAGTTTCGTTAGTAGAGCGTCACGCTCTGGGAACTGAACAGCGTTTTGAGAGGCTGCAAATAAGCCCTTAAACTCTCCCGCATACTGGCGGACCACACCAAACATTTCGCCCAAAGTACCAGAGCGAACACGTAGGGTTTCTGTTAGTTCAGTTAGCTGCTTATCGTTTTCATCAAAGGTTGCTTTAAGTTGATCGCCCAGAGCTTGCTGCGCAGCTAACTCTTCGCGAGCTTGTTGCAATAATGCCGCTTGCTTATCGCGGTTGTTCTTGAACTCAGCTTCACGGGCTTTGTTCTCTTTCGACTCAACGATGCTTTCTGATTTTACGTTTTTAAGTAGTTCAGATAAGTTTTTAGGCGCTTCTGCTTGTACGCCAGAAACCATAAATAAGCTCGCTAGTAGGCCAGCGGCTAGAGTTTTGAATCCTTTCATCTCTTATTCCTCCCCAGCAAATACAGGCAGTTTGATTAGCGCTGGTGGCGCTTGCTTCTTCGCGATACGAAGGCCTTGCTGTACCGCGATGCGGTAGCTTTCTGGTAATGTTTCCCATTGACGTGTTTGTTGGTTCCACATACCTGTCTCACCACCGTCTGGAGATTGGAATAGAAGTGCTGTGCGACCAATACGTAGGAAGTTGTAAGTCACGATTTCACCATTTCGGTCTAGGCTAGCTTTGTAAGATTCGATTGAGCGAGAGAAGCCTTCTTCAATTTGGTACGCTTCCATTACTTTACGGAATTTTTCTGAAGTTGTTACGTCGGCGCGATCCATGAGACGACGCAGTTCTTGAACTCGCTTATTACGCTCTTTTTTCTGGAAAGGCAGATCGAGAGTCACAAATTCGTCGAGTGCATCGATCATTTTTAATGTAAGTGGCACCACTTCTGTTGCCGTTTGATCGATTTGAGCAATTTGGTTATTTAATGAGTCCAACTCGCCTTGCTGCGATTGAACCATACGGTTAATTTGCTCGTTGTAGACTTTCATACTGTCGATTTGACGAAGTAAGCCTTTGTATTCTGCCAACATGCCTTCAGTGCTTTCGGCATAGTTGTCGATTTTTTGTTGCGAAGCTTCTGAAGATTGATTTGCTTTTGCTTGTGTGGAAACGACAGCACCAGAGTTGGCCGCTACAGAGCTACTACTGATAGTAAGCAATGCTGCAGCTATGGCACTGAGACCAAATTCCTTGAATTTCATGGTTGCATCCTTGTCAGTGTTTTAGTCAGTCGAAAAGGGCGCGGAAAACCCGCGCCAAATATTTTTTAGAAGTCGTATGATGCCTCGATGTAAAGCTGACGGCCGATTGGATCGTCATATCCAGTTGCATAGAATGGAGAGGTATCATTTAGAGGATCGGCAGGCGGTACCTTGTCAAACATGTTGATAGCACCAAGAGTTACACGACCACTCTCGTTGAATTGGTAAGAAGCCGTTAGGTTCCATGTTGTCATGCTCGCGATTTCTGCTTTGTAACCAGCTTTCTTAGCAGAGTCACAGTCATCAAAGTAGTAACGGTTCGCATAGCTTGAACACATACGGTCGCGGTATTTACCAAATAGGTTGATAGCGACATCTTCGTATGCCCAGCCAAGGTTTAACGTTGCGGTGTATTCAGGCATGAAATCTCTTTCATCTGTTACTGGCTCACTGTCGTTTTCTTGATATTCAGCAATCAAGATCTTAGTTACAGCTACGCGCGTATTGAATGAACCGAACTCATTAGTGTCGTAAGCATATTTCACAGCAAGGTCAACACCAGAACGCTCTTCATATGACTGGTTGACTGGGCCGTAAGATACGGACTTGATTGTACCGTCTGTATTACGAACTACTTCTGTGCCTGGGTATTTACCTGGATCGTTAATTACGTCTTGGTAAGTTGGTGCTGTTACGACGTCTTCCATCTTGATGTGGTACCAGTCAACGGTTACGCCAAGGTCATCCACAGGTTCCCAAGCTAGACCCAAGTTAATGTTTGTACTTGTTTCTTCTTTCAGCTCAGAGTTAGGGCCGTTAAGCGTATCGAAGTATTGAGTATCACACTCTGGGTACTTATCTTTATCTTGTGGGCCGCTACCACCAGCGTTGGCACAAAGCACAGGGTCAAAACCAGAGCCAAAGCCTCGAGTTTGATCGCCAAATAGTCGTTTCAAGTCTGGAGCTCGGAAACCTAGACCGTAGCTACCACGAAGCAATAGAGTGTCAGTAGGACGGTATGCTAGTGCTACTTTAGGAGTGAAGGCTCCGCCTGTTGCCGAGTCGTCGAAGTAGTGGTCATAACGACCAGCGACAGTCATTTCCAAATCTTCAATGATAGGAATTAGGGCTTCGACACCAAGACCAATCTGATCACGGTCACCGCCACCTGATGTTCCGCCTAGACCAGAGAAACCACCAGCCGCTGTTGTCGCATCAATCGTTTCGTTGTAGTCAGTACGGTTCCATTCACCATAAACAGCAAAGCCAGACATACCAGCAGGCAGTTCAACCAAATCACCGGCCAGTGAGCCGTTAACAGAGTAAAGCTTTGAGTAGGCTTCTTTGCTTGATGTGCCGCTGTATTTGTTTACAACGTCTTGAGAGATAGGCCCTAGAAGATCGACATCGCCATTTTGTACGGCTTGATCAAGAGTTAGGAAGATTGCTGGATTGCTTGTTTCAACGCTTTGCTCAGAGTAACCAGCTGATAGGTCCCAATCATACGTATCAGCAAGCAGGCCGTTCAAGCCTAAGGTTAAGCCAAAAGAATCGGCTTCAGTGTTACTTTCGCGTGGGCCAAATTCGACCATACGGCGAGTGTATTCACCTTCGCCGCGGAAGTGAGTGGCATCAACTTCTACGCTGTAAGGGTTAGGTTCGAATTCAGATTCTGTAGACTTGTAGCCAAAACGGGCTTCTGCCATGGCAGTGACATTGTCGTTAATGTCCATTTCACCACGTAAAAGCAGGTCTACTTGTTTATTTTCTGGTTTCAACGTTCGGTATGCAGAGCGGTTAACACCACACTTGCCATCCGCTCGTTCAATAGCGGCATCACCAACGACTTCTTTACATGAAGAACCAACATCAGCTGGTGTTAGAAGTGTTCCGTTTGCGCCTTCAAAGTTTGCACCGTAGCTAGAGTAACCACTTAGCTGAGAACGGCTTGAACCGTCATCGCCAGCCCAATCATCTCGGTCAGATTGCTTAAGCATTTCGTTGCCCGCAAATTGGCCAACGAAGAGAATACGTTTATCGTCAAAATCTTTACCGGCAACAACGTCTAAACGGCCATTTTGGTAGCCACCATCTGTTGCGTCACCCGCACGTACTTTTACAGAAACGCCATCAAAGTCTTTCTTTAAAATGAAGTTTACGACACCGCCGATCGCGTCGGAGCCGTAGATAGCGGAACCTGAATCAGTCATTACTTCAACACGCTCGATAGCGGCAACAGGGATTTGACCAATGTCTTGGAAGTTAGATGTGCCATCTTGAGCCAGTGGATATTGAGGAAGGCGACGACCATCGATAAGAATCAATGTGCGTGAAGCGCCAAGACCACGTAAGTTGACTGACTGTGCCGCAGGTGTGAATGAGAAAGAGTTCGTTTGAGCCATTACACCACCGGTGTTTTGAGTCAAACTGTTCAACACGTCTTGCGCGCTGTTAAAACCTTTAGATTCAATATCTTTACTATTAATAACAGTAACTGGTGAAGGACCTTCCATATCCGTCGTGGAGATACGCGAACCAGTAACTTTCATCTTTTGAAGTTTTTCAACTTGTTGCTCTTCTGCCAGTGCTGTTGCTGGGGCTACGACTGCTGCTGTCCCTAACGCAAGGCTTATCGCAACAGATAAAGCGGTTGTGTTTTTATACATCCTTGTTGCTCCGATTATTATTATTTCCTATGTCTGGCCGCATAGCGGCCAATTGTGACGTTAATATTTCGTTAACGTTCGGCCAATGTATAACCGAGATGAAAAAAGGAAGTCAAACCAGTGGTAAACGGGGATGCTTAAATGTAAAAAAGATGTAAATAACCAGGGTTAGTTTAAAACGCGGAATAAAAAACTAAATAGCCTTACCAGGGCGACATCAAATTTCAATAAAACACCGTATTTTGTGTTTCTTATAAACTTTAATGACTTATCTTGCCTATGGTTTTTTAGTGGGTAATTGAATCTGAAAAAAGATATTTTTCCAGTGAATTGTTCTGAGATGAGTTTTATATCGAATCCATACTTTGGTGACTCGAACTTATAGGGTGGTATCAAAATATGATACCCATTGCTGTAAAAGGGCTCACTCGTATTTTTAGGTCAAATATACATGTGGTGGATATGTCTATTTATTCCATGTATTTGCATTTTTATGTAGGGTTTTGGCTCTAAACAGCCTAGATTGATATTCTGTGTGAATTATTTTTGTGGTTTTTTATAATTTTTTACAAAAACATTTCTGTTTTTCGACTTCGGAGGAAGTTTGTCATGTTTTGGTTTCAAACACTTGAAGCTGATGTGGATTCAAGATAAATATGACGCTGAAATTATTGCAGTAGTAGAAAAGTCTGGTTCTTGAAACGCAGGGAGTGTGTTTCAACAGTTTTAGTTACTACGAGATAAATATGCACCACTTTGGGCGGGGAACTTCCTCTTTCACTCCGCCTGAACTGGACAGTAGACAAGGAGCAAGTTGTATATGCTGTCGTACTTTTTACGCCGTTTGGCGTTGGTGATACCAACGTTTCTCGGGATAACTATTCTTATCTTTGCTATCACTCGTTTCGTGCCGGGCGGACCTGTTGAACGCATGTTGTCACAAATGCAGTCTCAAGGGGATGGTGCCGCATCAATGACGTCTGCTGGTGGCAATACCGCCCTTTCTGATGATCAAATCGCTGAGCTAAATGCGTTTTACGGTCTTGATAAGCCAGTGACAGAAGCGTATGTGGAGTGGCTAAGTCGCTTGGTCGTGCTAGACCTTGGTGAGTCAACACGTTACTACGAGCCTGTCTCTGACATGATTGCAGAGCGTTTACCTGTGTCTTTATTTTATGGCGGCATGACCTTTTTTATCAGTTATTTTATCTCGATCCCTCTTGGTTATTACAAGGCGCTCAAGCACGGCTCTGTGTTTGATTCCGCTTCTTCAATACTCATCTTTGTGGGCTATGCCTTGCCTGGCTATGTGGTGGGTGTATTGCTCATCACGCTATTTAGTTATCACTTGGAATGGTTTCCGATGGGAGGCTTTGTCGGCGATGACTTCGACGATTACGAAACTTTCTTTGAACGCGCCAAGGACATCATGTGGCACGCGGTGTTGCCTTTAATCTGTTACCTCATTGGCGACTTTGCAACACTGACAATGACGATGAAAAACAACCTGATGGAAAACCTTTCTTCAGACTATATCCGTACAGCTATCGCGAAGGGCTTACCTTTCAAAAAGGCGGTTCGTAAGCACGCGTTGCGTAACAGCTTAATTCCAATCGCGAGTCATTTTGGTAACTCTTTGTTGTTCTTCATGACCGGTGCCTTCCTGATTGAAGTTATCTTCAATATTGATGGCATTGGTTTATTGGGTTACGAATCAATCATGGAGCGTGATTACCCTGTTGTTATGGGTATTGTCGCCATTAATGCGCTGTTGCTGCTCATTGGTAACATTATTTCAGATATTTGTGTTGCTTTAGTCGACCCACGTGTGAAGTTTGGAGCGTAACATGATTAAAGTTAGTCCATTAACTCAAAAGAAAATTCGCCACTTTAAAGAGATCAAACGAGGTTATTGGTCGTTTGTCATTCTCTCAATCATGTTGATCCTGTCGCTCTTTGCTGAACTTCTGATTAATAGTAAAGCGCTAGTCGTCAAGTACGATGGTAGCTACTATTTTCCTGTTGTCAGTGATGTCCGTTTAGGCAGTGAATTCGGCCAAGAGTCATCCAGCGAAGCGGATTATCGCGTACTGAAAAAAGCGTTTGAGGCCGAAGGGAGCGACAACTTTGTTATTTTGCCGCTTGTGCCATGGAACCCATATGAACAGGATTTTAGTGGTGATTTCCCGCCAACAGCGCCTAGTGCCGAAAACAAGCATTATTTAGGTACAGATGTGATAGGTCGCGATATTTTGGCACGACTTGTCTACGGATTCAGAACGGCAATGGGATTTGCGTTGCTCACCATGGCAATTTCCTACGCGATCGGTACCGCAGTTGGTTGTGCTATGGGTTTTTGGGGCGGTAAATTTGACTTGTTTGTACAGCGACTTATCGAAATCTGGTCAATGGTACCGTTTTTGTACGTCATTATGATTCTTGTCTCAATCGTTCAACCGACGTTCGCTCTCTTTGTCGCTATTAACGTGCTTTTCACCTGGATGGGGATGACATGGTACATGCGGACCATGACTTATAAAGAAGCGGCACGAGAATACGTAATGGCGGCACGTGCTTTAGGGGCATCGACGGGACGTATTTTGTTTAATCACATCCTACCGAATACGATGGTGATGATCGTGACATTGGCGCCGTTCACTATTGCAGCAAACATCACTGCGCTGACCGCTTTGGATTATCTAGGTTTAGGTCTGATGCCACCAACGCCAAGTTGGGGGGAACTGCTACAACAAGGTAAATCTAACCTAGACTCGCCATGGATTGTTGCCTCAGTGGTGACGTCAATTGTACTCGTGTTGGTAATGGTGACCTTTATTGGTGAAGCCATTCGAGCGGCCTTCGACCCGAAAAAATTCACACGCTATGTTTAAGCGAGCATTGTGAGCAAAACATAAAAAAGGGAAGTTTTATGAAGAAATTATTTTTAGCGTCCACGCTGAGCGCCCTGAGTTTTGGTGCAATGTCAGCAACGCTTCCGACTGACTTAAACTGGCAAACAAACTGGGATGAGCCTCAATATGGTTCGCCTGAAGCGAAACGTGGAGGGACCTATCGCACCTTCATGTCAAGTTTTCCACAGACGTTACGTAGTGTTGGCCCAGACGCTAATGCGGGGTTGCGTTCCTTTATCTTGGATGAAACCCCTGGATTGGTGGTTCGACACCCAGACACTTTAGAGTTCATCCCTGAACTTGCTAATGAGTGGGCGTTAGCTGGCGACAATAAAACCGTCTATTTCAAACTCAATCCAGAAGCCAAATGGTCGGACGGCAAGCCTGTGACTGCCGACGATTTTGTATTCATGCTTAAGTTTTATCGTTCTAAGGATATCCTAGAACCTTGGTACAACGATTATTACAACAAAACCATTGCGGACGTTATTAAGTACGACGCTCATACGTTTGCTGTTAAGGCCGCGAAAGAGTTCAATCCGGAAGAATTATTGCTAAGAATGGGGGCTTTACGCCCTCGTCCCGCACACTTTTATGCCAATCCTTCAAAGGACGAAAATGGTGATGGTATTCACGATAATTTTGTCCGTTACTACAACTTTAAAAGTGAACCAACGACCAGTGCGTACTACCTAGATGATATCAAAAAAGGTAGAAGTGTGACTTTCAAACATGTTGGTGAAGATTGGTGGGGTTACAGCAATAAGTACTACCAAAATCGCTACAATGTCGACAAGATTCGCATCACAGTGATCCGCGATAGCGATATTGCGATGAAGCATTTTGAAAAGGGTAAGTTGGATGCATTTGGTCTGGTTCTGCCAAGTCTATGGCACGATAAATCGAACACAGAACCGTACCAAAAAGGCTATATTCAAAAGTTCTGGGGTTACAACCAATTTCCAGTCGGTGCGGGCGGCGTATGGATGAACACCGCGATGCCTTTACTGGATGATTTAAACGTTCGCAAGGGCATTACTTACGCAATTGATTTTGATGGCATGATTGAGAATATCATGCGTGGTGACTACTCCCGTAAGCCAAACCCGACGGGTTATGGCCATGGTAAATACACCCTACCAGACGCGAAAGCACCGAAATTTGACCCCGCAAAAGCGGCCGAGGCATTCGAAGCCGCAGGCTTTAACAAAATTGGTTCCGATGGTATTCGTGTCAATGATAAAGGTGAGCGTTTAAGCTTCGAGCTGACCTACGGAACACCTGTTCATACTCCTCGTATTGCTTTTTTGCGTGAGCAAGCCAAGCTAGCAGGGTTGGATATTGAGCTCAAGTTGGTTGATGGCTCATCCATGTTCAAATACGTCCGTGAGAAAAAGCACGATTTGGCTTTCTTAGATATGGGTACGTCCGAGATCCCAACGTATTGGGAGTACTTCCATTCAGTCAATGCGAACAAGCCGCAAACTAACTCTTTCACAAACTACAGCACGCCAGAGCTGGATGAAAAGATCATCGAGTATCGTTTTAGCATGGATATGGATAAAAAGATCCAGCTAGGTCATGAGATTCAGCGTGACATCATTGATGCGCACGTTATCGTAACAGGCTACATGATTCCTTATGTCCGCTACGGTCACTGGCGCTGGCTAAAGTTTCCTGATAAGCCAATGAATCGCATGACAGAGGCGTTGTTCAGTGGTGGCATCATAGGGGATGGCACTTACTGGATTGATAGCGATATCAAGAAAGAAACCAAACAAGCGATGAAATCAGGCAAAGCTTTTGAACCTGTCGTCGTCGTAGATGACACTTATAAGCTGTAAGGATTGGTTATGGAAAACGATGTAATCCTAAGTGTTAAAGATCTCGAAGTTGAATTCACCACCGATGATGGACTAGTGAAGGTGCTGCATGGTGTGAACTTTGATGTGAGAGCTGGACGTACACTCGGTCTGGTGGGAGAGTCAGGCAGTGGGAAGAGCGTAACCTCAATGTCGATCATGGGGCTACTGCCTAAGCCATATGGCAACATCATCAAAGGTGAAGTGAATTATCGCGGCACCAACCTAGTTGATTTGCCTGCGGAAGAGATGTACGCCATGCGTGGCGATCGCATTTCGATCATCTTCCAAGATCCGATGACGGCGCTCAATCCAGTACACACTATTGGTCGTCAAATATGTGAAGTGCTTGAACTCCATCGACCAGAGCTCGACAAAAAGGAGCGGGAGGCTTTCTCGATTGAGATGCTGGCAAAAGTCAAAATCCCAATGCCAGAGAAACGATTGAATGAGTATCCCCATAACCTATCTGGCGGTATGCGCCAGCGTGTCATGATCGCGATGGCGTTGGCCTGTAAGCCGGACATTCTGATTTGTGATGAACCGACTACGGCGTTGGATGTTACGGTTCAGGCGTCTATCCTTGAACTGATGAACGAGCTTCAGGAAGAAACGGGCATGGCGATGATCTTCATTACTCACGACCTCGGGGTTGTGGCAGAAGTGTGTGATGATGTTGCCGTGATGTATGGTGGGCGTATTGTCGAAAAAGCAGAAATTTTTGAGTTGTTTGATAACCCGCAGCACCCATATACAGAGCGTTTGATGGGGTTGATGCCGAGCTTAGATAATGAGCCGAAGCAGATGATCGATATCAAGCCTATTGATGCCAGCATGTTTGCCAGTTAACTGGGCAAAGTGAACGAGTCATAAAAGAGGATGTTATGGCAAAAGAAGTATTAAGAATTGAAAATCTTAAGCAGCACTTTGTTTCTGGTAAAGGGCTGTTCAAGAAAGGCTACACCATCAAAGCGGTAGACGGGGTTTCACTGTCTGTTTCTGAAGGTGAAACACTGGGACTAGTTGGTGAGTCAGGTTGTGGTAAAAGCACCCTTGGGCGCACGATCTTAAAGTTATACGAGCCAACGGAAGGTAAGATTTTCTTTGAAGGTAAAGACATCACTAAACTGTCTGTCAAAGAGATGCGATCGCTGCGTAAAGACATGCAAATCGTCTTTCAAGACCCAATGGAATCACTCAATCAGCGTCATACCATCGGTATGATTCTAGAAGAACCGTTTGTTATTCATAAAATCGGTACGCCAGCCGAGCGCAAACAGTGGGTAAAAGAGCTTTTAATCAAGGTGGGTTTGCCAGAAACGGCAGTCAACCGCTATCCACATGAGTTTTCAGGCGGCCAACGTCAGCGTATCGGTATTGCTCGCGCGATTGCATTGAAGCCTAAATTACTGATTTGTGATGAATCGGTATCTGCACTAGATGTATCGGTACAGGCACAAATTCTGAACCTATTACTACAACTGCAACAAGAGATGAACTTGGCGATCATCTTTATCTCTCACGATCTCTCTGTGGTGAAACACGTTTCAGACAAAGTTGCCGTGATGTATTTTGGTAAAGTGGTAGAAGCAGGCAGCGCGAAAGAAATTTATGCAAACCCGCAAAACGAGTACACCAAGAAACTCCTATCTGCGATTCCGATCACCCACCCTAAATATCGGAAGAAAAAGCGCCTGGCTGAAAAAAAGCAGCAAGTGGCGTAAGTGATGCCACAGGTCCTATAACACAAAAACGCTCCGCCAAATAAGCGGAGCGTTTTTATAGGCCTATGTTAGGTCTTGGTGTCGATTGGCGCTTGAGTATTATGATTGATTGAAGATCGTTGCATGCTAAACTCAAGGCCTATCTTATTTGTCTGGATAATGGACCATGCCGTCGAATTTACCGAAATCCTTTAGTCGACCGTTCCTGAAAATCTTCCATATTTTGGAGGCGGTATTATTAGTCTCTATTACCTTGGCGACGTTGTACGCCATGATGCAAGAGTTTGTACACGTATTTGTCGAGAAGCGTGTCTTACTCACGGATATTCTTTTGATGTTTATCTATCTGGAAGTGCTCGCCATGGTGCAGCAGTTCGTGATGAACGGTAAAATTCCGGTACGCTATCCTATCTATATCGCGATGATGGCGATCGCCCGCTATATCACACTCGGAATGAAAGAGCTGGATGCGGTTTTGGTTGTGTGGTTATCTCTGGCAGCGTTTATCTTAGCTGCGGCAACGTTGCTCATCAGAGTCGGGCATCATTATTGGCCCTACGTTGATAACAGAACCTTGGAAAAAGATGAATAAAAGAAAGCCCCGCACTAGCGGGGCTTTTTTGTTTCAATACTCGTGACTTTTAGATCATTCAATGTTTTGGATCTGCTCACGCATCTGTTCAATTAGAACTTTCAGTTCAACGCCCGATGCGGTGATGTCGGTGCTGATGGATTTCGACGCTAGCGTGTTCGATTCACGGTTGAACTCTTGCATCATGAAGTCCAGACGACGACCCACTGCGCCACCTTTTTTCAGAATGTTTGTGGTTTCTTTTACGTGAGAGTCCAAGCGATCGAGCTCTTCAGCAACATCCGATTTTTGCGCTAGCAAAATCAACTCTTGCTCGATACGAGATGGATCCAGTTCCACTTTAGCGTCTTCGAACTTCGAGAATAGTCGCTCACGTTGCCATTCTAAAATTTCTGGCATGCGGGCACGCACTTTTACGACTTCTGCAGATATGGCGTCTAAACGCTGTTCAATCAGCGCTTTCATGTTCTCGCCTTCACGAGCGCGCGCTTCAATAAATTCATCCATTGCGCCATCAAACGCTTCTAGTAGCACTTTATTTACTGCATCCATGTCTTGCTCTGGCGTTTCCATTACCCCCGGCCATTGCATGACTTGAAATGGATTGATTCGGCTCAGTTCACCAGTCATGTGCATGACTTGTTCAGCGGCCTTAATTACCTGGCTAGCAAGCGCTTCGTTGATGCTAAGCTCACCTTTTGCGGCAGGGTTTGCTTCAAAGCGCAGATTACATTCCACTTTGCCTCGCGCTAAGCGCTTACGAAAACGCTCGCGTAAAACGGGCTCTAATCCGCGAAATTGTTCTGGCATGCGGAAGTATGTTTCTAAATAACGCTGGTTCACGCTGCGGATTTCCCATACCGCAGAACCCCAATCGCCTTTTACTTCTTTGCGTGCATACGCTGTCATACTGTAAATCATCGAATTTTCCTGTCTTCATTTTTTGAAAATTACTTCAAGAGTGTATCACGCTGCGTCGATAGGTGCGCGGGATGTATGGATTGTTTATGTTGTGCCAGCGGCGTAACCTATGAATCCGGAATCGATTCCGTTATAATCTTCGCCCAACCAAATCGTCTTCTCCTCATATTTAAGGTAGATGCCCATGCGTCCAAACGATCGCAAGGCGGATCAAGTTCGCCCTATCAAAATTACTCGTAACTACACAGCTTACGCTGAAGGGTCAGTGCTAGTTGAGTTCGGTAACACCAAAGTGTTGTGTAATGCGACCGTCGAAGAATCTGTGCCACGTTGGCTAAAAGGTCAAGGTAAAGGCTGGGTTACAGCTGAATACGGCATGCTACCTCGAGCAACACATTCTCGTACTCGTCGTGAAGCAGCAAGTGGAAAGCAAGGCGGCCGTACGATGGAAATTCAGCGTCTTATCGCGCGAAGCCTACGTGCTGTTGTCGATCTAAAAGCCATGGGTGAGTTCATGATCACCGTTGACTGTGACGTTATCCAAGCTGACGGTGGTACCCGTACTGCATCTATCAGCGGCGCAAGTGTTGCAATGGCCGATGCGTTCCAACACCTAGTGGATAGCGGTAAGCTAAAAGCGAATCCAATGAAAGGCCACGTAGCGGCAGTTTCAGTTGGTTTGCTAGGCGATGATGTTCTGTGTGACCTTGAGTACGTTGAAGATTCAGCGGCAGACACAGACATGAACGTTGTAATGACAGAAGAAGGTAAGATGATTGAAATTCAGGGCACCGCAGAAGGTGAACCGTTCAGTCACGAACAGCTGATGGCATTGCTCGAGTCGGCGAAAATCGGCATTACGGAAATTGTCGCAGCGCAGAAGGCGGCGTTAGAAAATTAATGATTTATTTAAATAGCTTCCCCGAAAGGAAGCTATTTTTTTGCATATTACTAGGTCCTAGGACCTGATCCCCACACGAAAAGAAAATTGAGAGAAATCCATGAAAGCATACCAGCGTGAGTTTATTGAGTTTGCACTTGAGAAAGAAGTTCTTAAGTTTGGTGAGTTTACTTTGAAATCTGGCCGTAAAAGCCCGTACTTCTTTAACGCTGGTTTTTTCAATACTGGTCGTGACCTAGCGCGTCTTGGTCGTTTTTACGCAGCAGCGCTTGCAGATTCAGGCATTGAGTTTGATGTGCTGTTTGGCCCGGCGTACAAAGGTATCCCAATTGCGACGACAACAGCAGTCGCGCTGGCGGATCACCACGATATCGACACGCCTTACTGCTTCAACCGTAAAGAAGCGAAAGATCACGGCGAAGGCGGTAACCTTGTAGGCTCTGCGCTTGAAGGTCGAATCATGCTAGTGGATGACGTAATCACAGCAGGTACTGCGATTCGTGAATCGATGGAAATCATTCAAGCAAATGGCGCAGACCTTGCTGGTGTACTGGTTGCTATCGACCGCCAAGAGAAGGGCAAGGGCGAGCTTTCTGCGATTCAAGAAGTTGAGCGTGACTTTGGTTGTGCCGTGATTTCAATTGTAAGTTTGGGTGATCTTGTGACTTACTTAGAAGAGAAAGGTGACGCTGCTGAGCACTTGGAAGCAGTTAAAGCCTATCGCTCGGAATACGGCATTTAATTCGTTACTTTTTCTGAAAAAGTAAAAAGGGCAGATGGATATTCATCTGCCCTTTTTTGTTTTTGGATTTATCGCCTTGACGACTTACTTATAGCGAATGCCTTTCTCGACATGCTCATCTTGCATGGTTTTGTAGCGTTTATGGAGCCACATCCATTGCTCTGGAGCGCGCAGAATGACCTCTTCCACATACTTGTTCATATAAGCGGCAGCGGCGACTTCGTCTTTTTGTGGATAGTCGGCTTCAATGCACTTATCGGCGATGATGTCGTATTTCCCTTCACCATTGCGAAACCCTGAGCCTGGGATGATCGCACATTTTGAGGTATACGCCAGAATGCTTGTACCAGTTGTCGTACACGCATCGTCTACGGCAAAGAAGGGCACAAATACAGATTTTTTGCGACCGTAATCGTGATCCGGCAGATAGAACAGACGCTCACCACTGCGTAATACACGAATCATCTTTTTCACATCTTTACGATCAATCAGTTTATTACCGTTATGTGTCCGTCCCCAATACTGGATAAAGTTATAAGCAGGATTATTATGCGGACGAAACGCGCCGTACCCGGCCACGCCTAACACGGCGAAAGCACGCGCAGTGATCTCTAGATTAAGAGCGTGGACACAACAAAGTAGGACGCCTTTACCTTCTTTGGCTTTTTCACGCAGTGCGCCGAGATCTTTCTCGACGATAAGTTTTTTAAAGCGCCAAGTCGGCCAGAACCAAGTGATCCCGGTTTCTATGAGTGCCATACCGGTATTTTTGAAGTTCTCTTCAACAATATGTTGAATCTCTCCAGGTGTTTTCTCTGGAAAGGCCAATTCTAAGTTACGTTGAGCAACGTGGACACGCTTTTTACCGTAGCGCATGCCAAGTTTGCCGAGTGAACGACCTAATGAAAGCAGCAGCCGATAAGGAAGAATATTGACCAGGATGGCCAACAGACCAAACCCAAGCCATACGCCCCAGTTACGAGGGTGAAGAAGTGAAAGAGAAAACTCGGGCTGCGTGTATTTGTCTTTACTCATAATCTTTTACTTTATTTGTGCACTCAAAAGCGCCCAGTACTCGTCAAAGTTTGCAGTCGGCTGGTATTTAAAGTCGCTACGCACAAAGCGGTTTAGGCTACCCTCAACTTGTCCCAGAATTTGCGCGGCTAGGATGCGCTCTTCGACAGGGAAAGACTTCCCTTCACGAATCTTACGTTCACGCAGGATCTGGCGCAATTGTGTTTCTATGCGCTCAAAGAGTTGATTGATGCGTTCACGTAGGCGTTCATTTTCAAACATTAGAGCATGGCCCGACAAAATGCGTGTCAGACCAGGGTTACGTTCAGAGAACGCCAAAATAAGGTGCATCACCATACGAATACGCTCTAGTGTATCTTTTTCGTCGTCTAGAATACGGTTGATACGTGTCATCAAGGCTTCTTCAATGAACTCAATCAACCCTTCGAACATGCGCGCTTTACTTGGGAAATGACGATACAGCGCGGCTTCTGAAACGCCGACTTGCTTGGCCAGTTTTGCCGTAGTAATACGTGAAGCGCCTTCTGTTGATTCAAGCATTTCTGCTAATGCTTGTAAGATCTCTTCACGACGGTTGGATTTTTTACTGCCGGCCATTAGTTACTTCCTTTCAAAATACAAAGTTGAGCGGAGGGGATTATAAGACGCTATTTCGCCTCAAACTAGATCACTAAGGGTGGAATGGGAGATTTAACACCCTTAGTTGTCATGTTTGTACCAAATTTATGCCAGCTTTTGTGAAAAGTTGGCAGGGTTTTCAAACGTTAGTTACATCAATTGATGCATTTTTTCGAGAATTTTAAAGCTCAATGCTTCTTTTGATTCTAAATCGAGCGCAAGTTCACCCTCAGGCCAGTACAGGGTAATCGCGTTGTCGTTGCTGTTAAATCCTTGCCCTGCAACCGAAACGTCGTTTGCACAGATCATATCGAGGTTTTTCTTTGTTAACTTGCCTCGAGCGTAGGTCTCTACGTCATTGGTTTCAGCCGCAAAGCCGACGGTAAACGGACGCTTCTCCGTCATTGCTGCCACAGATGCAACAATATCAGGATTTTTAACCATATTAATGACCATTTCGTCGTTGTCTTCTGTCTTTTTCAACTTTTGAGACGCGATCGTTTGTGGGCGGTAGTCGGCAACGGCAGCGCAGCTAATAAAGGCATCATGCTGGTTTGCATGTGTCATAACGGCTTCGTGCATCTCTTGTGCACTGGAAACATTTATGCGCTCAACACCTACGGGCGTATTTAAACTGACAGGACCGCTCACGAGGGTGACTTTTGCTCCCATCTGCGCTGCGGCGCTCGCCAATGCATAGCCCATTTTCCCGGAGCTATGGTTCGTAATGTAACGCACTGGATCAATCGCTTCGCGAGTTGGTCCGGCGGTAATGAGTATCGACTTACCTTCTAGCAATTTTGGTTGAAAGAACTGTTCACATAGATGTACTAGCTGCATTGGTTCCAGCATTCGACCTGGTCCTACATCACCACAGGCTTGCTCTCCTGCAGCGGGGCCCCAGATGTGCATACCACGACGCGCTAACGTAGCGATGTTCTCTTGGGTTGCGATATTGCGATACATCTGTTGATTCATCGCAGGAGAAACAGCAACAGGGGAATCCGTCGCGAGCACGAGCGTAGTAAGTAAATCGTTCCCCATGCCTGCGGACATGCGCGCGATTAAGTCCGCGGTCGCTGGCGCTAATAGCACTAAATCTGCCCACTTGGCCAATTCAATATGGCCCATAGAGGCTTCCGCCGCTGGGTCTAATAAACTGTCCGAGACAGGACGGCCCGAAACGGCTTGCATGGTTAAAGGGGTAATGAACTCTTTTGCTGCTTTCGTCATTACAACTTGAACTTGCGCTCCTCTCTCTATGAGGCGACGGGTTAGCTCCGCACATTTATACGCAGCAATACCGCCACTGATGCCGAGTAGAATTTTCTTTCCTGCTAGTGTTTGCATGTGAGATCTCCAATTTGATGACCGGATTTTAACACAATTCAAAGTCTGACCGCCCGAGCATATATAACGAGAAGATAATTCACATCAAACTCCAGAGTATTAATCTGACCGAGGAAGGGAAAATTCTCGCCTACCTCACAGACAAGTTGCGCGGAGTTTGCAAGTCTGAAAAGAAAAAGAGGTAGTGGAAACCATGGTGTTGAAAAGTCGAAACAAATTGCTGCTGATAACCCTAATTCCGCTGTTGTTGATCACCACGTTGATCTCAGTGGTGTATTACATCAACAGCAGTAAAAGTTTGGAAGCGGAGCTGGCAAGAGACAGACAAGAGCTCATCGAAACGAAGAAGAAAGAGCTACAAGCCTACATGATGATGGGCGTGACGGCGATAAAACCGTTATACGACACGGATGTAAATGGAAGTAATAAAGAGGCAGCAAAAGAAATTCTGAAAGCCATGCGCTTTGAAAGCGATGGTTACTTTTTTGCCTACGACTCTCAAGGTGTGAATACGTTACATGCCATCAAACCTTCTTTAGAGGGTAAAAACCTTTACGACTTAAAAGATGAAAATGGGGTCGCAGTTATCGCGGGCTTGATTGATGCTTCTCAAAAAGGGGATGGGTTCCTCTATTTCTCGTGGCACAAACCGACCATTGACGCACAAGCGCCTAAGCTAGGCTATGCAGAATATTTATCGAAATGGGACTGGGTTTTAGGCACTGGTGTTTATATTGATGACATCGACCAGCAAGTTGCGATGCACAGAGAGTTAAAGACTCAAGAGCTAAAAGAGCATACGTTATCTGCCGTGTTGATTTCCGTTGTTGGGTTGATCATTACCAGTGTTCTCACCAGTATCGTGGTGTCGAAAGGCATTCAGCCATTACAACATGTCGCGGCGTCATTGAAAGATGTAGCCGCAGGCGGCGGTGACTTAACGGCTCGTTTAAAAGTCGAAAGTCAGGATGAAGTCGGTGAAGTGGCGGCCGCGTTTAATGAGTTTATGGATAAGCTGCACCCACTGATGCAGGATATCCACCGCTCTGCGACGACAGTACAGACCGTTTCTCAAAGCCTGAACACTCAGACCAGCCAAGCGAGCGGTCAAATGCAGGATCACTGTTTAGAGACGGACAAAGTCGTGACTGCGGTGACACAAATGAGCATGACAGCGAAAGAAGTAGCGAGCAATACCAATGCGACTGCACAGGCGATTGAGGATGCCAACAGTCAAGTCACCGCCGCTCAGCATGAGGTCGAGCAAGCAATAGAAGGCATTACCGAACTCGTGACGGAGATAGATAGCACGTCAGATGCAATTTCTGAGTTGAGTTTACAGACCGAAAAAATAACCAAAGTGCTGGATGTGATTGGCGAGATAGCCGAGCAAACGAATTTGTTGGCCCTAAATGCGGCGATTGAAGCGGCTAGAGCGGGTGAGCAAGGCCGAGGGTTTGCCGTCGTTGCGGATGAAGTTCGCTCGTTAGCCAGTCGTACACAAAATAGTACTCATGAAATTGGCGACATGCTCAAGCAGCTACAAAATGGTGTATCAAGAGCGGTCAGTACAATGTCGGTGAGCCAAAAACGAGGTGTAAAAACGGCGGAAGAATCGGCGCTCATTCAGCAATCTCTTTCTGGTGTTCATCATTCTATCGGTACGATTCGAGATATGGGTATTCAAACCGCGTCTGCCGCCGAAGAGCAAAGTGCGGTTGCAGAAGACATCAACCAAAACTTAGTGGCTATTCAACAGATCGTGAACAACATTAATGAGACGTTGCAGCATGCCGAGTCAATCAGCACGCAGCTATCACAGTCTGGAACAGAAATTCACGGCTTGGTTGGCAACTTTAAACTCTGATGAACTGTTAAGTTGCATTGAAAGCACTGATGGTACGAAGAAAGCGAAAGTCACACTCGACTTTCGCTTTTTGTTTTGTGGAATAGGGGCACTTTCCATATAAAGAGACATCAGATGATACTGAAAGCTATGCCAACTGAGTCCATGCCCAGGGAGAAGCTGCTGCAACGAGGACCGCAAGCATTAACCGATGCTGAGCTACTGGCTATTTTCTTGCGCACGGGCACCCACGGAATGAACGTAATTGAACTTGCAGACTTCCTTATTCAAGACTTTGGTTCGCTAAGACAACTATTTTCAGCATCAGAGCAAGAGTTTTGTCGTCATAAAGGGTTGGGACAAGCCAAGTATGTTCAGTTGCAAGCGGTACTAGAAATGACGCAGCGCTATTTAGCGGAAACGCTAAAGCGTGGTGACGCCTTAACCAGCCCCGACCAAACTAAGTTATATCTTTCTTCTATTTTAAGGGATCGGCAAAGAGAGGCTTTTTATATTCTTTTTCTCGATAACCAGCACCGAGTGATAAAAGATGAAATTTTATTTGAAGGAACGTTGGATGCCGCGTCGGTGTATCCGAGAGAAGTCGTCAAGCGTGCTTTGCATCATAATGCGGCGGCTTTGATTTTGGCGCACAATCATCCTTCAGGCGTTGCTGAGCCGAGCCAAGCTGACAGAAGGATTACAAGGCGTCTCACCGACGCATTAGCATTGGTAGATATTCGTATTTTGGACCATTTCGTTATCGGAGATGGGGAAAGTGTCTCTTTTGCTGAAAGAGGCTGGATATAACTGTGCGTTTTTTAGGTTGTTAGTTGCTAAAAATCTGCTATCATCCACGCCACTAAATTTTTAACTGAATTCAGCTTGGACTGCTAAAAAAATCTGCTGTCTAAAAAAAGATCACGAAAACCTGTAAAAAGGATCTGTTCGGGTCTTGAGCAATGCATATCAAGTTAGTATAATGCGCGACCTTTGATAGCCTTGTATGGATTTTCCATAGCGGTTCTTAACCTCTAACTTCTTTTCGAGAGATAGAGAGGTTCGGCCACCAAGGTTGATATCGAGCTGAAACGATTTTGGAGAAGACATTCATGTCACGAGTATGCCAAGTAACTGGTAAGCGTCCAGTAACGGGTAACAACCGTTCACACGCACGAAATGCTACTAAGCGTCGTTTTCTGCCGAACCTACAAACTCATCGTTTCTGGGTAGAGAGCGAAAAACGTTTTGTTAAACTACGTCTATCTGCTAAAGGTATGCGCATCATCGACAAGAAAGGTATTGATACTGTTCTTGCAGACATGCGTGCACGTGGCGAAAACGTTTAAGAGGAAATAAGCAATGGCAAAGAAAGGCGTTCGTGAGAAAATCCGTCTAGTATCTTCTGCAGGTACAGGCCACTTCTACACAACTGATAAGAACAAGCGTAATATGCCAGGCAAATTTGAGATCAAAAAGTTTGATCCAGTAGTTCGCCAGCACGTTATGTACAAAGAAGCAAAAATCAAATAATTGGTTTCAGTCTCTTTGATGAATTGAAAAACCCAACTTTCGAGTTGGGTTTTTTATTACCTGAATAAAAGTGCTGAAGAAAAGGTTCAGTACGTCATCGGATTATAAAGTACTGCCGAAGTTATTTTACTGGTCCGACTCTATACTCGAATTTTTTGATTGATCGCTCTCTGCCGCTTAGTTACCACTTCCCTACACACTTGCACACCGTTGTTCTAGTCAAGCTCAATACTCTTTGGTAGTTTACTCATAACTATAAGAGAGTAGAGATGGTTATGCGTGTGAGTCCGGCTCGTCGCCGCCGATGGAACAATATTCTTATTCTGGGCATTATCGCGTTTATAGTGATCTTAAATGCGCCGATGTGGATCAAAACTTACCTATTAACAGACCAAGCAGACCCCTACCCAAATGTACTTCGCTCCGACTATACGGTGGAGTCTTTGTACTATAGTGGCTGGGAGTTCGAACTGCATAATGGACGATGGCAATCCAACATCAAAGTCGACGCACCGATCAGTGAACTTGTATCACGTTGGCAATCATTGGAAGGGACCGAGCTTACCTCAGAACAGTACGATCACTTAAAACCTAACCTGACGGCACCTGAAACGGTAGAAGTCTGGTATCAAGATCTCGAAGAGCCGCAGCGGGTGACTTTCTTTCGTTTACCTGATTTCTGGCTATTTAAAACCTGGCAAGACAAATGGGTCGCTATCTCCGTCGATGAAAACTACCTTATGCCAGAGTAAAGCCTTTTTGCGTCTATACCCCTAATAAGCTTCCCTATTTATCGTTTTTCTTTTCGATTATGCTAGCAGCGAGAACTATTAGCCGGTGAATTGGAGAATCTAATGCCTGAGTTGCCAGAAGTTGAAGTCAGTCGTATGGGAATTAGCCCCCACATGGTTGGACAAACGATCCAGTCGTTTACTTTTCGAACGCCTAAATTGCGCTGGGATATTCCTATAGAGCTTAAAAAATTGGAAGGGCAGGTGATCCGTGCGATTAGCCGTCGCGCGAAATACTTACTGATCGAGACAAACACAGGTACAGCCATTGTTCACTTGGGCATGTCGGGGTCTTTACGTGTCCTAGATGCCGACTTTCCGCCAGCAAAGCACGATCATGTGGATCTCAAACTAAGCAGTGGAAAAATACTGCGTTATAACGATCCGCGTCGTTTTGGGGCATGGCTGTGGTGTGCTCCTGGCGAGTCACATGCTGTACTAGCAAACATGGGGCCTGAGCCTTTAACTGAAGAGTTCAATGCGGAATATGTAGCGGAGAAAGCTAAAAATAAGCGTGTCGCCGTCAAGCAGTTCATCATGGACAACAAAGTCGTGGTTGGTGTCGGGAACATCTACGCGAATGAGTCGTTGTTTAAATCTCGAATTCACCCTTCAAGGCCTGCAGGTAAGCTGACTTCTCAAGAGTGGGGGTTACTTGTTGAAAATATCAAAATGACACTTGAGATTGCCATTACGCAAGGTGGGACTACGCTGAAAGATTTTGCGCAAGCCGATGGAAAGCCGGGTTACTTTGCACAAGAGTTACTAGTTTACGGAAAAGCCGGAGAGCCATGCCCAGAGTGCGGCGAACGACTTCAAGAACTAAAGATTGGCCAACGTAATACCTTCTTCTGTAATGATTGTCAGAAGTAAGACGAACTAATATAGAGTTTAAGTTGTTGTAATCTTGCGCTCGAGCCTCAATAATTCAATCAGTTTCGAATAACTTAGTAAATTATATGAAAGTCATTTATCCGGGCACTTTTGATCCAGTGACTAATGGTCACCTCAATCTAATAGAACGTACTCACGAAATGTTTGATGAGGTTGTGATTGGCGTAGCCGCAAGCCCATCGAAGAACACCATGTTTTCATTGGAAGAGCGCGTTGCACTGATGCAGGACGTTGTAGCGCATTTACCTGGTGTGACGGTAAAGGGGTTCTCTGGGTTATTAGTGGATTTCACGAGAGATGAGCAAGCTAAGGTTCTTATTCGTGGTTTGCGAACAACGGTAGACTTTGAATACGAGTTTGGACTGACCAACATGTACCGAAAGCTATTACCAGGTATCGAAAGTGTATTTTTGACACCTGAAGAAGAGTTTGCGTTTCTATCGTCGACTATCGTGAGAGAAGTGGCCATTCATGGCGGAAGTATCGATCAGTTCGTTCCCAAGCCAGTAGCCATCGCGATTGGGGAAAAACTGAATGAAAGACAGTAAATTCCCTTATTATTTCTCAAACGCTCTCTCGATACTTATCCCTCGTTTTGTATATCGAGCACAAGCAAAGCGTTTACTTTCGAATTTAACTGAAGCCGAGAAGCAACTCTGCCTTGAGCGGGTGAACTATTACAACAAGTGTGAAACGCCGTTTTCAGTCGATAGCCGAGAACAAAGTTACGCGACAGTCGATACATTTAAAAAAACGAAAGGTTGGACGTATTTTTTCGATCTTCTCCAAGTTGTACGCTATTTCCCTTCCAGTTTTGCGTTTAACTACATCAACGGCGATGTTACACACATTCCCAATGTACCGAGTTTTATAAAAAGCCGCCCTATTTTGGGTAACAACCAAAATTCAGTGGTGTTGAAACTTAATCAAGTTCGTCATTTTAAATTTATTGATGATTCTGTTCGCTATCAAGATAAAAAGGACATGGTAGCGTGGCGCGGCGTGGGTTTTCAGCCGCATCGTCAAAAGGTGATTCATGCGTTTTACAACCATCCGCAATGCAACATTGGCCAGACCCGCCCGGTAGAAGGGCAGCCTTGGGAAAAAGGCTTTATGAGCATTGAGGAGCAACTTCAATACAAGTTCTTGTTGTGTATAGAAGGCAATGATGTGGCCACCAACCTTAAGTGGGCTATGTCGTCTAACTCCTTGGTTATTATGTCAAAGCCAAAATATGAGACTTGGTTTATGGAAGGTAAGTTAGAGGCTGGTGTCCACTATGTTGAAGTGAAGGATGACTATTCGGATTTGCCCGAAAAGATGGACTATTATCTAGCGAATGAGCAAGAAGCATTAGCGATCATTGAAAATGCGCACCAGTGGGTTGAGCAGTTCAAAGATAAACGTAAAGAGCGTTTGATCTCATTGATGGTTGCCGATAAGTACTTCGTTTTATCTCAGCAACAATAAAAAAGGGGCGTTTCGCCCCTTTTTTATAATCTTAAGCTTCTAGAAATTGATCAACACCATTCTCACAGCGTTTAAGCTTGTTTTTAATGGTGTTCTCTAAAATCTCGTCATTTTGTCCGAGTGACGCACGAGAGTTTTCTACGTGGTACAAGTGGTAGCCTACACCTGCGAATTTTAGGTAAAGACGTGACTTACCCGCATTCAACATGCGATGAACAAACTCGCTGTCTTCGCGTCCCCATCCAACAAAATCTTGGTTGAAGCCATTCACTTCGATGACATCTTGTCGCCAAAACGCCATGTTGCAACCGCGAGTGGCTTTATCGTTATTGCGCTCGTAAGAGAACCATTTCGATAGCAAAGCGTTGGTGATGCAGTTTTTACGATTGCGAATGCCTTTGCTGAAGATAGAAGGCACTAAGCCGTTTTCCATGATGGCCTTGCTGCAGCTTTCATCCGTTAACACACGTCCACCCTGTACAAACCAATTTGGTTTTGCGACTTGTTTATGTGATTCAATAAACGTTTGGGACAGCACCATGTCGCCATCAATCATGATGAGGTAGTCACCTGATGCTTTTGCGATAGCACGGTTGCGGCTCATTGAAAGTTGAAAGCCATTATCTTCGTGCCAGCTATGAATAAGTGGTACTGGAAAGCCGTCACGCAGTTGGTCGATCATTGCTTTGGTATCGTCTCGAGAACCGTCATCTGCAACGATGACTTCATCAGGCAAAACGGTTTGACGTTTCACGCTTTCTAACACCGCTTTTAATGCTTCTTTCCAGTTGTAAGTGGTGATAATTAAAGTCGTTTTCATGATTTTTTTGCCTGTTCACGTAAGTAGAGATCGATATATTTTACAAAAGTAGAGTGCATGCTTAGCCAAGCCAGAATAAAGCCATGCTTGCCATCAAGGAAGCCTCGTTTGAGCACATACATCTTCAAAAAGCTCGCAAGAGCGTGAACGATAGCGGTCGTTAAACCCGCTTTCTTTTTACCTTCACGTTCATCCGTCCAGGCCTTGAGGTAGCCAGTGGTTTTATTGATGTAATGATGAAGGTGCTCGTAAGTGTAGTGATGCAGTCGACCATCCAGTTTTTTAGTTTGATAGTTTTTCTCATCAACTTTTTCATGAACGAGCGAATCATTATATTGCGTATATTCGGTGCGATATAAGCGCACAATCCAGTCTGGAGACCAACCAGAATGGTAGATGAACTTACCAAACGCTGAGCTTAGTCGATTAAGTTTGTATAAAACGTTCGGCTTATTGGCTGATACCGCGTGTAAGATACTTTCTTTTAGCTCTGGAGTGACTTGTTCGTCTGCATCAAGCCATAAAACGTAGTCTGCCGTAACGTATTGCTGCGCAAGTTGGCGTTGTTTACCGAATCCTGGCCAATCTAGGTTGGTGTAAAACTTATCTGTGTATTGTCGGGCGATTTCTTCGGTACGATCAGTGCTGCCCGAGTCTAGAAGGACAATCTCATCGACCCAATCTTTTACTGTGTCTAGACAAGCTTGTAAGTGCTTCTCTTCATTTTTTACAATTAAGGCAACGGCTAAGGTTGGTTTGGACAAGGTCATTTCCTTCTTAACAAATCAAGACAGTAAGTTTACTGGTATTGAGGATACAAATCTTCTAAGACTTGATCGAACATGCTCATTACTTGAGAGTTAGTAATGCGGTTCATTGCCGTTTCATCTTTAGCGCGAGTTCGCCAGCTTAACTCGTGACTGTTTTTGCCTGTTTCCGCAAAGATCGTTTCTTCATAAGCCGAGACAACGTATTTTAGATAACGGTAAGGTCCCACTCGCAGCGGATTATGGTGTGCATAGAGTCCGATGATTGGTGTTTTCATTGCATTCGCCATGTGTGCTGGTCCGGTATCGGGAGCGATGACCATTTCAACCTTATCTATTAACGCAAGCATTTGCAGAATTGAGCTTTGCCCCACTAAATTTAGACATGGTTCTTCCAAGCGAGATTGAATGGCCTCTGCCAGGTCCAATTCTACCTGAGCAGGGCTGCCTGCCAGAATCACGTTCCAGCCTTTTGCTCTGGCGTGATGAATCACATCCACATAACCTTCCGCGTTCCAGTTTTTATAAGCTTTGCTCGCACCAGGCACAATCAGCAGGTTAGGTTTATTACGAGAAATATGAGACTCTGCCCAAGCTTGGTCGTGGTCTGAATAAGAAAGTACCCAGTCCAGTTCTGCCTTTGGTACCCCAATTTGATGGGCAAAGGCCATTAAGCCATCTGCGACATGCAGAGATTGCGGGGAAGGCACTTTGACATTGGTAAATAGCGTCTGAAAATCTTGGCTTCTATCAGAAGAGAAACCAAGTTTGTATTTTGCTTTAATACCCAACGTCGCGACACTCGCTCGAATCGCGTACTGCATATGCAATAGCGCATCAAACTCTCTGCCTTTCAGCTGTCGCCAAAGCGATTTGTAGCCATCGAGTCCCGCTTTTTTATCAAAAACAATCACTTCTACGCCATCAATGGCGGCTAATAACTGGGCTTCAAGTTTATCCGTTATCCAAGTAATCTGGGTCGAAGGCCAGTGTTTCTGAATAGCTTGAACGGTGGCGATGGTATTGCAAACGTCTCCAATAGCGGACAAACGCAAGATGCATAATGACGATGGGGCAGAAGTGAACATAATTATTGTCTGATTCGATGAATAGAGGCAGGTAAATTATGCAGACATCCCTAATAAATGTAAAATACACTGCTCGAATATAGCTAAGTACTGATAAGTGTTCTGCAATGTCAAAGACAACACCGCATCAATCGCAAGAATCTGGCAAACCGGGTAATACCGGGCTAAAGCGCATCGTTAAAGCGACGGGTTATTCGATCCAAGGATTAAAAGCGGCTTTTAAGCATGAAGCTGCCATTCGACAAGAGTTGGCTCTGTTGAGTATCGCTGTGATTTTGGCTTGGTTAGTGGATGTCGGCATGGTTGAGCGTATCTTAATGATCGGGGTCGTGGTGTTAGTCTTGATTGTAGAGCTTGTGAATTCAGCTATTGAGGCTGTGGTTGATCGTATCGGTATTGAGCGGCATGAACTCAGTGGTCGAGCTAAAGACATAGGCTCTGCTGCCGTTATGGTTGCATTGGTGTTCGCCGGATTTACTTGGTTGTATATATTAGCCAGCCGATATTTAGGCTAGAGGGTAAGCGCGTGACTCAACAGTATCAAAACAACAACCAAATGATCTGGTTTGATGACGAGATCGTTACAGACCCTAGCCAACCGATATTTGATGCGGAATACTGGCAGTCCTTAGACAAGGTGGTTGGCAGTGCGACGGGGCGAGGCACGACATGGTTTATCCAACTAGAGAACATGCAAGCAGCACTGCGTCATTACCGTCGTGGCGGTTTGTTTGGGAAGTTGGTTAACGATCATTATTGGTTCTCTGGCTGGGATAACACCCGTTGTGCGCAAGAGTTTCAGCTTTTGTTGGCGCTAATTGAGGCTGGGGTGCACGTTCCTCGTCCAATTGCAGCAAGAGCCGTAAAGTCAGGACTCTTCTATCAAGCTGATTTATTAAGTGAGCGAATCCCAAACGCCAGAGATCTGGTTAGTATCTTGCAAGAACAGTCTTTATCGGCAGAAATGTATCAGAAAATAGGGCAAGAAATTGCCAAGATGCATCAGGTTGGCGTTAACCATACCGACTTGAATATCCACAATATCTTGATCGACGACAAAGATAAGGTATGGATTATCGATTTTGATAAGTGTCGTTTTGAAACTTCTGGTGATTGGAAAGATCAAAATCTAAATAGACTCCTGCGCTCATTTAATAAAGAGCTTTCTCGTAAGAGTATTAATTGGAACGAAAAGGATTTTAAATTTTTGAAAGAATACTATGATATATATTCTGATAAAAATTAAATGTAGGAGTATAGCTGATCAAGTAATTAACTATACTCCTTAATTCTATTTACTATTAGAACAAACGGTTATATTAGGGAGGCCAAAAAGCCACTTATTGTAATAAGAGGTGTTTTTACCATAGGAATTATCAAAGAGATGTATATTTTTTCCTAATAAGCATGAAAAAATCAGTCCGTGTAGTCTATCAGTATGAACTTCATTATGCATATGAAAGTAATTTTCTGAACGAAACACTATCTCTTTTGATAGTCTATACCAAAGGTCATTAGCTTTCTTTTGTTTAAATTTCCACTTTTCTAGCGATGAATACTTTTTCTTGATATTAATATCTGAAATTGAAATAAGGTCATCCCAGTCAAAACCTTTTTTTTGTAGTCTCAAGTCATTATTTTGTGACTCAATATCTTTTCTAATCAGATTTAAAATTCGTCGTTGTTGAGGAAGTTCATCACAAAGTTCTTCTTTTTCGATCATCGGATGAAGACTATGAGCCATATCAGGAAGCAAATGATAGTTATTCGTGAATTTTTTCGAGATTTCGTAACTTCTTTCATCGCGAGTAATAAAGTGGAAATCTTTATGTTTAGAAAAAAGTTTGGCGCTAGCCTCCTCATTTGATATATCTTCAAAAAAAATTGTTTGTGGAAGACATATAATTCTTTTGGTAGGGAATTTAGATATGATATTTTCTCTTAGATTTTGGTGAACTTTATAAAGATCTCCAAAGTTACCGCCACCGTGTAAAACTATGACATCAGCTTCTTTAATCTTCTTAAAATCTAAGTTTTCACAACCACTACGATATATAACGTTAATATCATGTTCTTTAAAAAATTCTTCCGTTCCAAGGTATATAAGAAGATCCCCAACATTAAAATGTATCGGTATGTCTATATAAGCAATAGACTTTCCGTTTATCAGAGATGCAATAAGGTTATGCTGAGATTTTGCGCTATCCATAATCTCAAGCCACTTGTTTTCTCTTCTACTTCTACTCATAGCTCCTCCGGCTATATGAAACGATAATTAACCACTAAATACTTTGTATATTTTCATTTTTATTCTGAATAAAAATGAATCACTAATGTTGTACATTGACTTTATATGTTTTTCATATTTTTCATATGGTATTGATTCATTTTTTAGCTTTCTTAAATATTTAATGGCTGTTTTGTAAAAACTATACTTGAGTTTGTTACTGCCTTTCATAGTAGAATATGCAGAGTCAATGATTTTCACAAAATTATTTTGGTAATTAACATCATTAACTTTACTATTCATGATAGAATTTTTTCTAATTCTATAAAATATGATATTGTCACAGATAGAGTAGATTCTTAATTTTTTAGTAAATACCTGCCAATAAAACTCTTCATCTTCATGAATTAATCCGGGTACGAACCATATGTTGTCAAGCACTTCTTTTCGATACAATTTATTCCAAACTACGAACTCTAGGGAGAAAAATTTTTTGTCTAAATCTAATTTTCCTGTAATTCTTCTCTTTCTATAGTCTTCATATCTTTTATCTTCTTGATAAAACTTAGTTACTCTTCCTGAAACAATATCGTATCCAGTAGAATGCAACAATAATTTTTCAATTGCATCTTTTTCTAACCAGTCGTCTGAGTCTAGAAAAAACAAAAAATCTCCACGAGAGTTTTTTATCCCTGTATTCCTCGCTGCTGATAGCCCTTGGTTAGTTTGCTCTATGACTTTTATTCGAGGATCCTCATCTCGATATTGCTTAGCAATGTTTATGCTATTATCTTGAGAACCATCAATAATAGCAATTATTTCTATATTTCTATATGTTTGTTGTACGACGGAATCTAGACATTCAGGTAAATACTCTTCTACATTATATATAGGAACTATAATACTGACTAATGGATTGTTATTACTCATTTTTTATTCTCAAGGTTATATAGAAAATCAGAAAGTTGCTCGTATAACCTAAATATTTCTATATAGAGCTTATTCCATGCGGTGATACCAGATTTATCTTTTCGAGAACTGCCAATTGTTGATGGAATATCGGCTCTTTTGACAGTATCTGGCCTTAAAACATGCGTGGATACACCATGTTTATACGGTTTTTCCATGTAGTCATCTACAGGTTCTATAAACTGAGTTGCGTTTTTTATGAATTTGGAAGCTGCATGTGGAGTTAGAATATATCCCATAATACCGCATGTGCGTTTGTTGAAGCGTACAATATTAAGTTTGTTATTAACTGAAGATATAACTTTAAATGATTTAGGCTTGGTTGCAGCAAGTTTTAGAAAGTCGTATTGTTCCGCTAATGTGTCGAAATGTGAAAACACGTCAAAAAACTCAGGTAATAAGTCGCAGTTATCTTCTAGAACCAGTATTGGTTCGTTTACCTCCAAGCACTTTTCCCAGGCTAGGTGGTGACTAGAGAAGCAGGCAATTTCGTTCTCAACTAGCCTATAGCCAAATCGTTTTCGAGTAAGGTCATCATTGCTACGTTCAGAGTATAGAAAGTCTGGCGCAGAGGAATCTATCGCTTCTATAAATTCGAATGGTATGTTGGCTTTGTTGAGTGCATTTTCCATGCGAACTCTTCTATCAACTGAGCGTTTCAAGTTAATAACAAAAACTTTCATTTTATACTCTCAATACATCTAATTGTCTTAGTTAGCGCACCAACATTATCTTTGACAAAGTTAAGGAGGTTTTCTTGAACTACACTTTTTGCTAACGCATCTTGAAACATAGCTTCAACCTTTAGACTCATCTCGTTAGGTGACTCAATCAGTTTGATAACTTTCTTATGAAGCATTTTCGCAACCAGATCTTGGAAGTTGTAATAGCTTGGTCCCGTGATTACAGGTACTCCCAGTGCTGCGGGCTCTAAAACATTGTGCCCACCAACCTTATCTCCAACTAGGCTACCCCCCATAAAGCAGATGTCCGCTGCACCCATCAAAGTTAGCATCTCACCCATTGTATCGCCGAGATAGACTTGAGTATTTGTCTCTACTGCATGCATTGAAGTACGGCGAACAGTGCTAAAGCCTTGCTGTTGGCAAAGCGTGAATACATCATCAAATCGTTCTGGATGGCGAGGAACCAAAACGAGTAAAGCATTTGGATGAGACTTTAAAACTTGTTTATGTGCATCTAATACCTGTTCGTCCTCGCCTTTGTGGGTGCTAGCTGCAATCCAAATCGGACGATCGTTTCCAAGCTGAGCACGAAGCTGCTGTCCTTGCTGTTTCACTTGCTCTGATATTTGAATATCAAACTTAATAGAGCCAGTTACGGCTAATTTGTCTTTATCAACACCCAGTCGTTCAAACCGGTTTGCGTCTGACTCCGTCTGACAAAGGATTTGAGCTAGGCATGGCAACATAACGTTAAACAAAGGTTGAACTTTGGTGTAGTTACAGCATGATTTTTCAGATAGGCGCGCATTCACGACAGTTATAGGGATACCCGCTTTGTGAACATTGTGAAGCGTGTTTGGCCACAGCTCAGTCTCAATGATCAACATCTGTTTTGGTTGTACTGCTTTAAGAAAACCTTTGATAGCGAACCCAAAGTCAATTGGCATATAGCGGTGTTCAACTAAATCACCCAACTTAGCAATCTGTTCAGCTCCCGTACTCGTTGTTGTAGTAACTAGAATAGATTGTTCGGGGTTTTGTTCCTTAAGGGCTTTGATTAAAGGTGTTGCTGCTATGCTTTCACCAACAGATACGGCATGTATCCAAATAGGTTTGTCGTTGCTTTTTAGCTTGGGAGTTATGCCGAAGTGCTCTTTCCAGCGAGAGCCGAACTTAGGCTTATTTGGTTTGCTCTTGTACAAACCAAATAAAAGCAGCGGTGACGCGAGAGCGAGCAGTAAGGTATAAACAATACGAACTAACATGAGCTTATCGTAATGGCGTCAAGTTTTTGGATGCTATCTAGCACTTGCTTAGGCGAAAGTTCTGTCAAGCACTTAAGGTGTTTGTATTGACATTCACGCTGGAAACAAGGGCGACAATCAATATCGGTATGAACAATCTCCACTTTTTCTGCGAGTGGGGGGGTGTACTTCGGTGATGTTGAACCATATACGGCAACAACATTACAACCAACTGCAGCCGCCACATGCATTAAGCCGGAGTCATTCGCGACAACAGTCTTACATGCAGCAAGTAGGTCGACCGCTTCAATTAAGCTGGTTTGGCCTGCTAGAACATGAATGTGCTCATGGAATTGCGTCGGAACAAGTGCGCGGATATTGTTACAAGTCTCTAAGTCTTTTTGAGAACCAAACAACCAGATTTGATGCCCAGATCGAGCCATTTGCGTCGCAACTTCAGCGTAGTGTGTTTCGGGCCATTTTTTTGCGGGACCAAACTCTGCTCCTGGGCACAGTCCAATAATTGTTTGGTCTTGGGCTAAGTTGAACTTTTTGATCGTGGCTAGTTGCTCAGCCGCGTTGATTGCAAGGCGTGGGCGGGGCAAGGTTTCAAGCCCGCCAAGGGAGTTGGAGTCCACCATCTCTGCTTTTGGATAAGCTAATGCTACATAGCGTTCTACCATGTATTGAAAAGACTTCATGTTGGGGCGTAAGTCATTCAATAAACCATAGCGCATTTCTCCCTTCCAGCCAGTACGAAGAGGAATGTTGGCAAACCATGGGATCAGTGCTGATTTCGCTGATTTAGGCAAGATATAGGCGTGGTCATATTGCTTTTCACGTAATGATTTACCAATTTCCCTGCGGCCTAATAAGTTAAATTCACCATGACCGATAGGCATTTCAATCGCTTGGTGGATTTCTGGCATACGCTCAAGAATCGGTTTACACCATCCTGGAGCGATAACGTCAATTTGGCTATCTGGATGACGTTGCTTTAATACGATATATAACGATTGCGACATTACCATATCGCCGACCCACGCAGGGCCAATAATTAAAATCTTTTTCATTTATTTACTTGCCAATCAGTATCATATCTAGGCTTAAAGATATTGTAATAGTTATTGCCGTCTTCTTGAGAGTGCAGCAACTGCAGTACCCACATATATTGTTCGGGTTTATCACCGACAAAATATTCAATTGCTTCATTACAGGTACGAGCGTCTTGCTCTTCGCCTTTATCCAGCTCAAACGCCGGTAAAATCTCAATATCAAACGTACCATCTTCAGTGTTCATCGACGCAAATAGAGGCAGTACTTTTGAGCGTGATAGTTTCGCAATTTTGCCTAAACCAGGTAGCGTTGCTTTACGTGTAGCAAAGAAATCTACGAACACACTATGCTCTGGGCCGTGATCTTGATCGGGTAGATAATACCCCACATAGCCATCTCGAATGGATTTCAGAAAAGGCTTAATGCCACCTGAGCGTTCATAAACACGACCACCGTATTGAACTCTTTGCTTGTGCATCAGCCAGTCAGCAACATCATTCTTTTGTTTCTTCGCCATTGCAGAAACTGGCATTCCCATTGAAGCGAGCAAGATAGCAGGCACATCAATTGCCCAAGAGTGGGGAACCATTAAAATCACATTTTCGTTGTTATCAATGTGCTGTCGTAAAATGTCTAGGCCGCGAATTTGGCAACGGTTCTGAAGCCACTTTGGTGAGCGTAAACTTAGTAACCCGAAGCGAAAAAAGAACATGGCCGCTGTGTAGAGTGTTTTTTCTATCAAAGCTTCACGTTCTTGGAACGACTTTTCTGGAAAACACAGCTCAAAGTTAACCCTCGCTCGGTGAGCTGGCCCTTTGTGGGATTTAGACAGTTTTTTGGCAATGGTTTTCGCCAACCACTTTTGTAAACTTAGTGGCATTAATGATAAAGGTAAAAATAAGAGAACACCTAACCACGTGCCCCAGTACTTAGGCGACAGGAAGTGGCGCTTAAACTCAGGGTTATATGCTTTAGGGTCGAAGTCATCACGTTTTATGGTCATGGCGTGTCTAGTTACCTATTCGTGTACTGGCGAAGTGGTTTAAATGAGAAAAAAGATATTAAGGAATGATACAGGCTATTGCACTTGAGTAAAGGTGGCAGGCTATGGTTCTGCCACCTTGTGGTGCTTAACGGTTTTGGATAGTTAAGTATTCGGCAACGCCTTCTGCAACCGTCTTGAACTCAACATCACAGCCTGCGGCGCGCAGTTTGGTCAGATCGGCTTGTGTGAATTCTTGGTAAGCGCCTTTTAGATGCTCAGGGAATGGGATGGTTTCAATTTGGCCTTTGCCATGATGCTTGATAACCGCTTTTGCTACCTCTTCAAAAGATTCAGCACGGCCAGTACCGCAGTTAAAAATGCCTGATACGCCGTTTTCTAAGAACCATAGGTTCACTTTGCATACATCACCAACGTAAACGAAGTCGCGTTTAAATGATTCGCTGCCCGCGAACAACTTAGGATTTTCACCTGCGTTAAGTTGGTTGTTGAGGTGGAACGCAACTGATGCCATGCTACCTTTGTGGTCTTCACGTGGGCCATATACGTTGAAGTAGCGGAAGCCGGTGATTTGAGAAAGGGTCTCACCATGTTCTTCAGCGTCTTGCCATAGACGACGAACGTAGTTATCAAACTGCTGTTTCGAGTAACCGTATACATTCAGTGCGCCTTCGTATTCGCGTTCTTCAACGAAAGTATCTGTATCGCCGTAAGTGGCTGCTGAAGAGGCGTAAAGGAATGGAATTTCACGATCTAGACAGTAATGAAGCAACTCTTTTGAGTACTCATAGTTGTTTAGCATCATGTACTTGCCGTCCCACTCGGTCGTTGCAGAACAAGCACCTTCGTGGAAAATTGCCTCAATCGGACCAAAATCATCGCCCGCCATGATTTGGGTCAGAAAGTCGTCACGATCCATGTAATCTGTGATGTCCAGATCAACTAAGTTCTTAAACTTTTTACCATTTTTTAGGTTGTCGACAACCAGGATATCGTTAATACCAGCTTCGTTTAGTGCTTTAACAATGTTGCTGCCGATCATGCCAGCGCCACCAGTTACGATGATCATAGAACTTCCACCATAGATTAAAATTTTCTCAGGAATTCTAGCAAGAAACGAAAAGTAGCGCTATTGGAAGCAGGAAGATAGGTTTTAGTCTTCTATGACTCAGTATCTGGATATGAAAAGGGAGCCGCAGCTCCCTTGATTACTTTATTATTCCACATCCGAACGGTTAGGTCTTTGGTACCAAGGATTTCGTTCGTCGGTTAACTCAATTAAGCTGTATTTGCGGCCGAGCTTCTGTCCTCCGTCACGAGTAAGAGGCTGCCAACTAAAGTTCGCACGATTGTTACTTGGCTTAACAGTCATGATGTCAAACGGAATCGACAAGTAGAAGCCTTTGGTAAAGCTACCTTCACCAAATTCATCCGCAGACAAGTCTGTAAATGAGGCAAAGGCGCCAGCAATTACGCCACTCTTGAACTGCTTAGAAACATTGATTTGTGTACCAACATCACCAGCTAGGAACTGACCAACATCGACTTGGATCATCAAATCTTGTAGGAAATCCCATTGAGGGTAGTAGTAACCAGATATAAAACCAGTGAAGCCTTTATCAATAACTTGGAACGGACGTCCATATTCTGGCACGTTTTGCCATTTCTCATCGTAAACACCGAAGTAACTTTGTGGATCACGTTGAGAAATTAAGTTGACGTCAGCGCCAATCGCCCAGTTAGCTCCTTGTGGGCGGTAAAGAAACTCGGTACCGACTCCAGCAAACATGCTCTCCAGATAACCCGCGTAGAATTGCTGATCCATGGTATTGGAATACTCTTGGAACCAAGTCAATTGTAGGTTTGACATGGTTACAGCATGTTCATTTTGGTAAGCGCGGAACATGGTGCGAACACGAGGAACGGTAGTGCCATCAGGTGGAGTGACATAGATAAACTTATCGTAGTTGTTATACCAATCCCAGTATAACGAACCGCCAATTTCAAGGTTGTCCGTTAGCCAGTATGAGGCATTACCGCTTAGCCCTACACTAAAGAGATAGAAATCTTCAGCGTTTCCGAGAGTTTGAACAAGCTTAGGTGCAAAGCCCCAATCAAAACGTTCAAAACCATCATAGACAGATTCTCCACTTGGCTTATTGCTAGCTTTTGCGGTTGCATCTTCTATTTTGGGGTTGATGTAATTAACTTGGGAAAAGTCGCGATATTTCTCCTTGGAAATAATCGTTTGTTCGCCGACTAAGCCTCGGCTACGTTCATTGATCGCATAGGTATCAATATCGTCAGGCATTTCATTATGAAGTACAGCCGCCGCTTTTTCATGTGCCTCTGTACGGTCACGATATTTCTTTTGCTCACCAACGACAGTTACGGTGTTGTCATCAACATAAATGCGCGTGTTTTGGTAACCTGCAATTTTGTCTAAATCTTCTGTTACACGTTCCCAGTCAACATCAGACAGTTCTTCTGGCTGATTGCTTTCTACTTCTGGTGTTGGTGTGTCTCGCCAGAATGATGGCATGTCATTGAAATTAGTGTTTAGCGTTAAGCCCGCGACCAACGTGTCTCCACGTTCATAACTTAAACGAAAATCAGCTATTCCTAGACGATAGAGCACACCAAAGTTCCATGGTGTATGGGGGGTCATATCAACGTCTGCGCCCACAACTGCATAGTCTGTAGAATAATCATTGCTGTCGTACTCAACTTTAAATCGTAAAGGAGTATGCAAAGTCTGGAATTCTACGCCACCAAATAAAGCCGCGGGCCCTTTGAAGGCTCTGTCAAAATTAGTTGTTCCTCCAGAGTCAAGAAACTCTTCAGACCGATCACAAAATCTCTCTGAAGCTTTACAAAATGGATTGGTTATATTGTCTCTGGTTCCTAAGTAGCCCCAGCCCATACCGAGAGTAAAGTCGAATGTTCCAAGCTGAGGAGTTGAGTATCGTTTGGTCGCGGCAATATATTCTGCATCAAACAGGCCAGTACCAGCGAAGTCTCTTACCCCAATGGCAATTTCAGGCGCATATTGGGATTCTTCCCATATTCTAAACTTAAAATCTATTCCTTTGTCTGTGTACTCATTGTCTACATCAGGAAGTGATGTGGAGTATGGCAAGTCTTGAACTCGAGTATACCGAATAGTTGTTTCTAGCCAAGGTAGTACCTGCAAGGTTACATTGTAAAAAAGGTATTCGTTACTCCCGGTAACAGAAAAGTTGAACTCCCCTTCAGGAGCCATACGTCCGGTTGGCATCTGCATTAAGCCAACACCACCAAAGTCAGATTGAGAAGGCTGTAACGAGGGAGCTTCAAAGGGTATTTCTTGAGCCCAAACCAATGCTGGACCCATTAAAGAAAGGGTTAAGCTTTTTCTAATTGGCATCATTGTGGTCTCTTTGTGGAATTTGGTATCAGTTGAGTGAGTAGGCGGACAATATCTTGGTCCATTTCGGAGTATTCAAGATCATCAAATGGGACATATACCAATGTCAGAGGTGGTAAGTAATATTGTGTTGTTAACCAAGCTCCGTGATGCGGCTTAACTACATGACCATCTGGGTAGATCAACACTGGCGGCGTTGATAACGTACCAATATTACTTTTCAAACTCTCTATTTGTCTCTGCAAAGGGATGCCTGCCTGCCCCTTAACGGAATAAACGCTATTTAGGTTTCCTAAGTAAAATACTTTTTCTTCGCGTAGAGGGCTTACTAGAACGTAATTGCCGTGCAAAAGCGGATTGTCGAATTTATTTAGTCGAACTTTATCAACATCGATTGCAGACAGTACTCGTGGTGCAAAGCTTTGCTTCTGAATGAATTTGTAGAATGGATGTGCAACCAAATTGTGTTGAATCATTTGATTGAGCACCGAGTTCTTTAAAGCGGTAGAGGTTTTCTCGGCGCGTTCCGATTTATCAAACAAAGTCGTACCCAGAGGATATTGCTGCGAGAAGCTTTGCTCCTTAGCAAGTGTTAACACACTTTCTAAACGAGTCGGCCCTTGAAATTGCAGCTGTTTTCCTACTTCTAGCAACTCAACATTTAATGACTGTGTAGTAGAGGTTTCTGTTTGAGCGAAGCTATGTGAGCTAAAAAGTGGCATGACCAAACCGAATAATGTGAGTAGTCGCTTGCTCATGATTTGCTATACCCCTTTAAAATGGTTAACTCAACCGGAATCATATTTGGCCCTAAATGTTGTAAGGTTTTAACAACCTGACCCTGTTCATTGACCCAATAGTAGTTTTCGACCGATTGAGAAAGGCTGCTAAACTCAACAACTTCTTTATATACGTCGGTCATGGCGTTAGAAATAGGTGTCGTCAACGTTTCTTTGCCTGCATAAAAGCGATTCACATTTGCAGGAAAGCCATAACGATATTGTTTTGTCCAATCGTATGAGAGCGTGTAGTTGACAGAAGCCGAGTTTGAAGAAAAGTCTGGCACATCACCATAAACGCCCGCTAAGTCTCCATTCTGTAGTCCAATCGTTTTGACGATATGCCCATTCTCTGTAACGAGCATAGCTTTGTCAGCACTTACCCATTTCAGTTGTATTTTTCCATTGAGAGAGTTTCGTTCTGCAAAAGCTAAAACAACAAAGACCTGTTTTTGATTCCCAAGCTTCAAATAGGCACTGGCATAAGGAACGGCATTTATTTCTTCTGGGGTCATCTCTACATCGATGTAGTTACCATATGCTTCTTGGACTGTGGCTGATACATCATTGAACTTTTGTGTGCAACCAAAGAGTAAGGAGAATAGCGGAAGAGTGAGAACTGTGCGTAGCCATTTAGACGTTCGGAAGATATTCATTGATCCCTCTTATCAAATAAAATCGCCCTGAGTGAATCAGGGCGATTGTCTTCTATCTACAAACTACAAAACAAAATTAGTTAGTAGTAGGAGCTGATGCTGAAGTAGACGTCGTAGTCGAATCGCTATCTGACGCTGCAACTGCTACTACAGTCACTGCTGCTGCCGCACCTACTGCTACAGCTGTTGTGCCTGTTGCAGAAGCAGAAGCTGCACCTGCTGAACCTGCTTCTTCTGCTGCAAATGCAGTTGATGCGCTTAGAGCCATAAGAATAGCTAGAGCTGTATTCTTCATTATTAATCCTTGTGTATCCGGTATAAAAACATCGATGTTTGGTAGCATAAAATATGCACCAAATTATATTCTAGATAAAAAAGCATTGGCATGTAAATAGTTTCTTATTTTGCCATGTCTGTCGTTCTCATTTCTAACACCAACGTGACATTACGCGGTTATCTTGCTCCGTTGCTTGCTGATAAACTACCAAGAGTGCATAATTTGTCGGCTCGTTTCGCTCAGTATTAGATTATTTGGGGTAAACAGGCCGTTTCACTTATACCATATAAAGAGCGATACAGTGGCTTACGCTCAACGCCTCGGGGCGGTAGCGTGCCATTTATGACGACAGCATTTAATGATCTGCATAGCAAGCTTAACTTTGCCTAGCAGTCCATAATTATTACCAGTACTAGGAACTTTTACGTGATAAGAAATCAGCATTGTTTGGGAATACTTAGTGCACTGGGCTTGAGCCTGAGTTCTTTTTCAGCGTCAGCCGATTTTTACGCGGGCGCTCTAGTGAGCTACTCAAATGCAGAATTGAAAAGCTCGTCTTCCGGGTCCGTGAAAGAGGGAAGTCCTTTCCTTCTTAGTGCGCAAGCTGGTTATTTCTTTAATGACTATATCGGCTTAGAAGGGCGTTATGGGACGTCGGTTCAACGCGACAGTGGTCTTGCGGTTGATAGTGCGATGAGTGGCTTTGTTAAGCTGAATATGCCGGTTTCAGGGCAAATTGCACTTTATGGTTTAGCTGGGTATTCAAGCGTTCAGCTCGATCTGCAAAATGTAGGCTCACATAAAGAACAAGGATTTAGTTTTGGGCTTGGTATGCACTATGCGTTGAACAACCAAAGTGCAGTGATATTTGAGTTTGTTGATAACGTATCGGAAGATCAGGTTCGCCTTAACTCGATTACACTGGGCTTTCAGCACCGATTCTAATTTAAATACCTAGAGCTCAAATTTGGGGCTAGGATTTTTTATTCAATTATTATAGTGACATACCATGTTTAAAGGATTTCTTTCTGTTGCCGCTTTTATACTAGCAAGTACGTTTGCGTCTTATTCGATGGCACAAACACCCACTCCAGAACAAATAAAAATGTTTCAAAACTTACCCGTCGACCAACAGCAGGCACTGGCGAGTAAATATGGTTTCTCAATTCCCTCTAGTTCGTCCTCAAACAAGTCTCCTTACGAAAACCCGCAAGTAATCAAACCTAGAGCTGAAGCTAGTGGTGCCTTATCTTCCAATATAGAAGAACAATGGCTAAAAAAAGGTGAGCAGGAAGAGTTAAAACGTTTTGGTTTAGATCTTTTTGCTGGTTCTCCAAGTACTTTTGCTCCGATCAGTGATGTACCTGTACCAGCAAATTATACCGTGGGAGCAGGCGATGAAATCATTGTACAGTTGTTTGGTAAGGAGAATGAAACACATCGTTTACGTGTAAATCGTGCAGGTACAATCAACTTTCCTTCTCTTGGTCCGGTAAATGTTGCAGGTATGCACTTTTCCGATGTTAGAGATTCTCTGACACAACGTGTAAAAGAACAAATGATAGGTGTTCGTAGTGATATCTCATTAGGTGAACTACGCACCATGCAAGTGTTTGTAATGGGGGATGCATATAAGCCTGGTGCCTACACGGTTAGCGCATTAACGACAATATCACAAGCTATCTATTACAGTGGCGGTTTTGGTGAAAGTGGAGCGTTGCGAGATATTCAGCTAAAGCGTGATGGTAAAATCATTCGTAAGTTGGATATGTATGACCTGTTACTAAAAGGTGATGCAAGTAATGATGTGCGCTTACTACCGGATGATGTTGTTTTAATTGGTTCTGTTAACGATACAGTATCTATAGAAGGCGAGATCAACCGTCCTGCAATTTATGAAGTCAAGCAAGGTGAAACATACCAGCAACTTATTCAGATGGCTGGTGGTTTTACTGCGAATGCTCATGTAGAGCAGTTGGAGATAAAACGCTACGCTTCACATGGCGCTCGTGAGGCTTTGACACTTGATTTCAATAAAACGCAAGATCGACAGAGTAAAGTTAAAAATGGCGACGCCATCAAGATCTTGAAAAAAAGTGAAGAGCTTACTCGTTACGTGCAGATAGAGGGGGATGTTCGTCATCCTGGCTATGTGGAATGGCGCAATGGTCTTCGTGTTGCCGATCTTTTCAAATCTGTTGACTCAGCTTTTAATTCTACAGCTGATGTTAACTATGCCGTTGTGGTAAGAGAGATTAATCCACAGCGTGATATTGAAGTGTTCCAACTAAGTTTAGCCAACGCGATTTTATCACCAAGTAGCCAAGACAACCTCCAGTTACAATCACGAGACCGTATATTGGTTTTCAACCGCTTTAATAACGAAGACTTGGATACATTGGCAACACAAGATGCTGTTTCAAAAGCAAAAACATTGGAGCAAGCGCAAGAGCAAGCTGAGTTGGAACAACAGAAAGAACAAGAAGTGATGAGCTCTTCTGTTGCGGTTTCGCATCCAGAAAACGGTATGCTGAACAACCAGAACGTCACAGAGCAGACTAAACCAGCTAAAATAATTTTCCGTGGTAAAGAGATTACAGAGGAAGACTTTGAAAAGCTGAAGCAAAATACTCGTCGCACTTTACTTGCACCAGTCTTGTTACAACTTCAGCAACAGTCTCGTTTGGGGCTAGCCCCTCAAATTGCTGAAGTCTTTGGTGAAGTGAAGCACCCAGGACGCTACCCGATCACTCCAAGAATGACGGTATCAACGCTTATTGAAGCAGCTGGCGGTTTGACTTACAACGCATTCACAATTAATGCCGAACTAGCACGAACCGCTATTAATAATGTGGATGAGCGTGCGTATATTGATGTTGAGCGTATTGATTTACGTAAAGCAATCCAAGGTAGTGCTTCAGACGATGCAATTATTGTAGGCCGAGATCGTTTGAACATCCTAGAAAAGCCAAACGTGAAGCTACAAAGCACAGTCACTTTACAGGGTGAAGTTCGTTTCCCTGGCACTTATACCGTGCGTCAAGGGGAGACTCTAAGTGAGTTATTGGGCCGAGCAGGTGGTCTCACAGAGTTTGCTCATCCTCAAGGAGCAATATTTACGCGTGAAGCATTGCGTTTACAAGAGCAGAAGCTTTTAAACCAATATGCCGCAGATATGCGCAAAGAAACCGCGAAGAAGACGTTCCGAGCCGATAGTAATATGGCTTCCGTAATTTCAGACCCAGAGAAAACGTTAGCGTTTGTAGAGGAAGCAAGCCGAAGCAAAGCACTTGGCCGTATGGTGGTACAGTTAAACCGTATTTTAAAAGGCGAGCGCTCAGCAGACTTTATGCTTGAGGACGGTGATTTCCTCTTCGTTCCAACTTTCCGAAACACAGTATCAATTATGGGAGAAGTTCAGGTTCCAATTACCTACTTGTTGGACAATAAACTTGACGTCGATGATTATCTGAACAAAGCGGGTGGTGCTAAAAAGCAAGCGGACGAAGATCGCATTTTTGTAGTGCGAGCGGATGGTTCTGTTTACAAGCCTTCATCAGGTTATTGGTTCGGAAATAATAAAGAAGGGTTAAAAGCCGGCGATACTATCGTTGTACCAATTGATACCGACTACCGTGATGCATTAAGTACGTGGACTGCAGCAACGCAGATCCTCTACCAAACGGGTGTTGCTATCAACGCACTGAAGTAATGACTTAAGCCACTTAACAAGAGAAAGGGGGAGAAATACCTCCTTTAATATTAATGGAAAATAATCAACTTGAACTAGATATTGGTGAGCTCATACGCTCACTTTGGCAACAAAAAATAATGATCGTTGCTATCACATTTATATTTGCGGTTGCGTCAGTGCTTTTTGCTATGTCAAAGCCAAATCTCTACAAATCTGAAGCTGTACTTTTTCCGGTAACAGACAATGCGCCTAGCTCAACCGTGGGGCAATTGGGTGGTTTAGCTGCGTTAGCGGGGTTTGGTAGCCAAGACAGTTCCAAACAAGCTATTGCTTTAGAGTCCCTACGCTCAAGAGTATTCTTAGGAGCATTCATTGAACGTAGAGATATTTTGATCCCATTAATGGCAATCGAGCATTGGGATGCAGCTACTGGAAAAGTATATATTGACCCGGAGATTTATGACGAAAGTACAAGCACTTGGACAAGAGTTGTTAGTGACGGAAAAACACCAAAGCCAACCATTTTAGAGGCCACGAAAGTTCTTAATGAGTTACTCGTTATCGATTCAAATAAAACGAGTGGTTCAACCATTGTTGCTTTGACGAACCAATCGCCAGTTTTAGCAAAACAATGGCTTGATTGGCTGATCTCAGACCTGAACGAATGGATGAAGAACAAGGACATCAACCAAGCTAAGAATAATATTCAATACTTAGAGAAGCAGCTGAATCTTACAAACCTCTCTGAAATGCAGAATGTTTTTTATCAATTAGTTGAAGAGCAAACTAAGAAATTAATGCTTGCTGAGGCACAAGAGAACTACATCTTCGATATTATCGATCCACCAGTGGTTCCGGAAGAAAAAGATAGCCCAAGTCGAGCTATTATTTGCGTTCTTGGTACTTTGATCGGTGGTATTTTGGCAATGGTTATTGCGTTGTTCCGTATTGCACTATCAAGAAAAAATGTTTAATTTGAGCCTTGATCCAAATAAACTCTTAGGGGTACATATGTACCTCTTTGCTATATTGGCCCCCCTTTCAGTAACAAAATGGAATAAGATAGTTTTAGTCCTCTTATTCCTATCAGCATTAATTACATTTTTCTACTACATCACTATTTCCAAGAAACTCACGTTTGATAAATATTCCTTTGGTGTAATTCTTATATTTTTGTCTGTCTTTCTTGTCTCATTATTTAGTATTTTGATAAATCGAGATTACCTTGTTGCTGATTACTTAAAGTCAGTAGTTATAGGCAGGATGTTTACACTAATAGCACTAACACTTAATTTGGTGCTATTTACAATTTGGTTGGCAGTAGCTGATGAAAAACGTGTGAAACTTATCCTTAAGCTTGGCTTGCTCACTGTATTTAATTTTATTTTGCTTGGGCATTGGCAAGTTATTTGCAATTTTATTGGTATCCCATTTTTCGTAGAAACTAGAGACTGGATGCATGGTGTGCCTGCAGCTTTACGCTCAATTTTTCCTTCTCGAGTGACCTCGATAGCGGAAGAGCCGAATTTCCTTTCCCCGGTTTTGATGGAGTGTATGCTGCTTATTACAGTATTAGTTGCAAAGAAAGCTATAAGACTAGCAATGTTGGGAATGACTGTTGTTATCGTCGTACTTTCTTTTTCTGGCGGAGCCTATGTTAACTTTGCTTTAATTTGTGCTTTTGTATTTTCTTTGATTGCCTTGAAGACAGTATTAACTGGAAAAACAAGAATCAGTCACTTTTTTGTGCTATTGCTGGTTTTTTGTTTATTGTTGGTGCTGACGTATTTAGGTACGTTGCTTTTAGATTTTATCTATTACAAGCTACAGCACGAAGCAACTGGCGGCTCTTCTCGTAGCCAATTTATGGTTTCATTTACTACTTTATTAGCAGAGTCTAACCTAGCGCAACTAATTTTTGGTCATGGACTTGGTACCATGTCTGTTTTAGATAGCTTTGGTATGCGAAGTGAGGATTATTTATTCAGAATTACGAATAACTATACATTGGATATGTTTTGGGAGGGAGGTGTTGTTGGCGTTGGTTTGATCTTGATTTTTTACTTTAAACTGATTTACCCAGGCTTGAAGTATGGTTTTAAGAATAACACTTACCTTATAGGTGCTATAATGTCATTCCACTTCCTAGTAACTTCCACATACCGTTCAGAATATCTAAGTACTCATTTTTTATGGGTGTTACTAATGATCTTTTCCATATATAAACTAGCAGAATTCCAGAGTAATAATGTTAACAATTAATGTTCTAATAAGCACTTTAAATGATGGGATTGAACGCTTGATGTTTGGGAATTTTCCTGAAGATGAAGCGGTGACATATATTGTTGTTCATCAGATAAAAGATAGCTATGTTTTAACGGAATCTATCAAGGAATGGTTAGAGAGTCGAGTTGACTTTTTATATTACAGTTCAAGTGATAGTGGGCTATCTAAAAGTAGAAACTTAGCTCTGAGTAAGTCATTCTCAGATGTGGTGGTATTTTGTGATGATGATGTTAGCTATGTAAATGAAGCTTTCGATATAATAAAAAGTAGCTTTGATGGGAATGTTGATATAGCAACATTTAAAGTAAAAACTCCGGATGGGTTAGACTTCAAAAAATATAATAGTAACGCGTTTGTACATACAAACAAGACAATATTTAAAGTGTCATCAATTGAAGTTGCTGCCAAGCGAGAATCTATCATGAAAAAAGAAGTGAAATTTGATGAACGCTTTGGTTTGGGGACTCAACTTCCAGCATCGGAAGAAAATATATTTTTATTGGATTGTTTTAACAAAGGTTTAAACTTAAAATATTTCCCAAAAACTATCAACTTACATCCAATAGAAAGTTCTGGTAGAGATTGGGGAAATAAAAGAATGCGTTCAAGTAAGTTATCGTTTATGTATAGATGTTTTAATGTTATTGGATTTTTTATATTTTTATTGTTTGCTATGAAAAAATATCCTGAGTATAGAAAATCAGTCAGCTTTTTTTCATTTTGTAAAGAAAATATAGATGTGTTTTTTAAATACTATAGAAATAAAAAATAGACGTTAACATCTGTAAGTTTCAATTAAGGGTAAATTATGAAAATTTTGGTAACGGGTGGCGCTGGATTTATTGGTTCAGCTGTTATTCGCCACATAATCAACAACACGGAAGACTCCGTTGTTAATGTAGACAAGCTGACATACGCAGGAAACCTTGAGTCTTTGTCTGATGTTATGGATAGTGAGCGTTATGTTTTTGAGAAAGTTGATATCTGCGATAGAGAGTCATTAGAGACAGTATTTTCAAAGCATAAACCTGATGCGGTAATGCACTTAGCTGCGGAGTCTCATGTAGATAGATCTATCGATGGCCCGTCTGCTTTCATTGAAACTAATATCGTAGGAACTTACGCATTACTTGAAGCTGCACGTAATTACTGGAATGGCTTGGAGCAGGAATTTAAAGAACAATTCCGTTTTCATCATATCTCAACAGATGAAGTGTATGGTGATCTAGAGGGAACTGATGATTTATTCACTGAAACAACGCCTTATTCTCCATCGAGTCCTTATTCCGCTTCAAAGGCATCAAGTGATCATCTAGTTCGAGCATGGCTACGTACCTATGGTTTACCCACAATCATTACCAATTGCTCTAATAACTACGGCCCTTATCATTTTCCAGAAAAGCTTATTCCATTGATGATCCTCAATGCCTTAGAGGGTAAGTCTTTGCCCGTATATGGCGATGGGATGCAAATTAGAGATTGGCTATATGTAGAAGACCATGCCCGTGCACTGTATAAAGTGGTAAGAGAAGGCTTGGTGGGCGAAACTTACAATATAGGTGGTCACAATGAGAAAGCTAACATTGAGGTTGTCAAAACCATTTGTACTATTTTAGAAGAGCTCGTACCAAATAAACCAAGTGGTGTTAAAGAATATGTAGATCTTATAACTTACGTCTCTGATCGTCCGGGTCATGATGTTCGTTACGCGATAGATGCGACAAAGATTGAGCGTGAACTTGGGTGGAAACCGGAAGAAACTTTTGATTCAGGTATCAGAAAAACGGTGGAGTGGTACTTGGAAAACAAAGTTTGGTGGTCACGTGTTTTAGATGGTTCATATGCCGGTGAGCGTTTAGGTGTTATCAAAAAGGGGACAAATTAATGAAAGGCATTATTCTTGCGGGAGGCTCTGGCACTCGATTGTTTCCTATTACGATGGGTGTATCTAAGCAATTGCTTCCGGTTTATGATAAGCCTATGATTTATTATCCTTTATCGGTATTAATGCTTGCTGGTATTAAGGATGTTCTAATCATAACGACACCTGAAGATAAAGACAGCTTCGTACGTCTACTGGGAGATGGTAGCCAGTTTGGGATATCACTAAATTATGAAGTTCAACCGAGGCCTGAAGGATTAGCACAAGCCTTTATTATAGGTGAAGAGTTTATTGGTGATAGTAGTGTGTGCCTTGTTTTAGGTGATAATATTTTCTACGGACAGGCGTTTAGCCCGAAGTTGAAACTTGCTGCTAGTCGCTCTCAGGGAGCTACGGTGTTTGGCTATCAAGTGAAAGATCCAGAAAGGTTTGGTGTTGTAGAATTTGATGACACCCAAAAGGCGGTTTCAATTGAAGAAAAGCCTGAAAAACCTAAATCTAATTATGCGGTTACAGGGCTTTACTTCTATGACAATGACGTTGTCAAGCTTGCGAAAGAAGTTAAACCTTCTGACAGAGGTGAACTCGAAATTACCTCTTTGAATGAAGCTTACCTAAAGAAAGGTCAATTGAACGTAGAAATGTTAGGGCGTGGTTTCGCATGGCTAGATACTGGCACTCATGAAAGTTTACTTGAAGCTGCTCAGTTTGTTGAAACGATTGAAAAGAGACAGGGCTTCAAAGTTGCTTGTTTGGAAGAGATTGCTTTTTCAAATGGTTGGTTAACAAGAGATGAACTTCTGCAACGAGCAGAGTTAATGGCCAAGAATAGTTATGGTCAGTACTTGAAAACTTTAGCTGGTTAACCGTTTGTGAGTGATACTCAAAGTAAAGCCAAAGCCGGCTTAAAGTGGAGCGCTGTAGAAAGGATTTTAACACAAGCTATACAATTGATAGTGATGTTGATATTAGGCCGAATGTTAGGGCCTTCAGCATTTGGTCTCATAGCTATGTTAACAATATTTATCGCCATTTCTCAAACAATGGTTGATAGTGGTTTTAGCAGTGCGCTGATACGCAAACAAGATAGAAAAGAGGTCGATTTTTCGACTACTTTCTACTTCAATATCTTGGTTTCAATTTCCTGTTATATACTGCTCTTTGGTAGTGCTCCTTATATAGCATCTTTTTATGAGCAACCTACGCTCACTTTATTACTTAGAGTATTGGGCATTGGTGTGGTTATCAATGCTCTTGCTGTCGTACAAAGAGCAAAGTTGACCATAGAGGTGGACTTTAAGACTCAAGCGAAGGCATCTTTTCTGGCCGTAGTATTTAGTGCTGCAATTGCTATAACTATGGCTTATTTAGGCTATGGGGTTTGGGCTCTAGTCGCTCAAACGCTTTCTTTTTATGCTGTCAGTGCCATTACACTTAATATACTTTCGCCATGGATACCTAAAACTGGCTTCTCAAAAGAATCTTTCACTGAGTTATTTGGCTTTGGGTCAAAGCTTTTACTTTCAAGTCTAATAGATACTATTTATAACAATATCTATCAGTTAGTGATTGGTAAGTTCTTTACTGCAAGCCAACTTGGTTACTTCTCTCAAGCAAAGAATTTATCTCATATTCCATCACTAACTCTTACAACTATTATTCAAAGAGTTAATTATCCTTTATTAAGTAAAATACAAGATGATAATGAGAAGTTAGAGAGTGCTTATGTGTTAACGCTAAGACTATCTTCCCTTTTTATATTTCCTATCATCTTAGGTATAGGGTTAATATCCACTCCTTTAGTCAATATATTACTCGGTTCTGCTTGGGGCCCTACATCTGAACTAATCTCAATATTGTGTTTTGGATATATGCTATACCCCATCCATGCAATTAACCTCAACTTACTTCAAGTGAAAGGACGTTCAGATCTTTTTTTGAAATTGGAAATTATAAAGAAAACTTTAATAACGATTATTTTGTTTGTAACAATACCGTTAGGAATTAAGGCTATTACCATTGGAATGGTCGTTCAGTCATACGTTTCTTTATGTATTAATACATATTATACAGGGAAGCTAACATCTTTGAGTTCCTCAAAGCAGCTTAGATTTCTCTTTCCAATTTGGAGTATAGCCATATTTAGTGCTTTAATATCATCTGTATGGTTCAACTTTTTAGATAGTGATATTTTTCAAATTATCATTGTTTTAAGTTCAGCACTATTTCTATACATTATCAGTATTAGAGTTATACAAAAAGACCTTTACTTGTATGTGGTGAACAACATTTTTAGGAAAAATTAAATGAAACCAATTACCGTCACCTCTCCACTTTTACCACCTTTAGAAGACTTTACTGCAAGCTTAGAAGACATCTGGGAACGGAAGTGGCTTACAAATAATGGGACTTATCATCAACAGTTAGAGCAAGCACTTTGTGAGTATCTAGGGGTTGAATATATCAGCCTTTTTTCAAATGGTACATTAGCGTTAGTGATCGCATTACAGGCTCTAGAGTTAGAGGGTGAGGTCATCACAACGCCTTATAGTTTTGTTGCTACCAGTCATGCGCTATTACTGAACAAACTTAAACCTGTATTTGTAGATGTTGACCCAGATACATTAAACCTTGACCCAGCCAAAGTTGAAGCAGCAATCACAGATAAAACTGTTGGCATTCTGCCAGTGCATGTTTACGGCACCCCATGTGATCACTCTCGCTTACAGCAGGTTGCTGATAAGCATGATCTAAAGATCATATATGATGCTGCTCATGCGTTTGGTGTTGAAGAGAAAGGTTGCTCTGTCCTAAATTATGGTGACCTTTCTATCTTGAGCTTCCATGCTACTAAGGCTTACTCAACAATAGAAGGGGGAGCTGTCATTTGCCATACAAAAGAGATGAAAGAGAAGTTAGACAAGCTTAAGAGCTTTGGTTTTGACTCTGATATTGAAGTATCTCTAATTGCGCACAATGCAAAAATGAACGAAGTGCAAGCAGCTTTTGGTTTAGCAACCCTGAACATCATAGATGATGCCATTGCCCAACGAAAGTTCGTTGCAAACGAATATCGTAGTCAGCTACGAGGTGTTAAAGGCATCAGTTTTCCTAAAGAGCTGCCAGATGTTAAATATAACTACTCATACTTTCCAGTTTTTATTGATGAACAAGAGTATGGAGAATCTAGAGATTCTCTATTTTCAAAGCTTAAAGATAGTAATGTATTAGCTAGACGTTACTTTTATCCAATAATTACTGATTATGCTGCTTATAAGAACAATCCTGAAATTGAAATTGTGAGTGATGAGATATCTCGAGGCATTTCAAAAAAAGTAATTTGCCTACCATTACATCATGAGCTGTCGATAGCTGACATTAATAAAATTGTTGAAATTTGTAAAAGTGAAAATAAAAAATGAAAATTGCAATCACAGGCCCACTAGCAGATAGAAATCTTGGTGATTATGGGATGTTTATTAACAACCTTTACGATATTTCACCAAAAAATGAATTTGTGGTTTTTTCTTACAATAGTTCGTTTGTTGAGCAACTAAAGAATGATTATCTGAAAGAGTTTAGTATTGATTTTGTCGACGTTGAACTGTCAGAGAAGAAAAAAGATAACCTCGATCCGATTGAGCAACTAAAAAAATTAAGAAGAGTTCTATTGGGTAAAGAAAAATCTTACTATCCAACACCACTAGAACTTTTGAATCGTTGTACCAATATCTCTGCGATCGAAAAAGAGATTGAAAGTTCAGATGTATTACTTGTTTCTGGAGGCGGCTACTTTAATGATTTATGGTTTGAGTGGACACGAAATGACGATCTCTTTAGAATCATTGTTCCTATTTTGATCGCTGCGAAGATGAATAAAAAAATTGTCTTTACCGCAAATGGATTTGGGCCATTTGACAGCAGTAAACACTTCTATGAAATGATTTTTGCCGAGGCTAAAGATGCGATCATCACTAGCCGAGACCGTAAGTTATCTCCTACTTATCTATCTGATATCGGGGTTAAAGACATTACCTATCTACCTGATGACCTATACATAATCAATGATGGAATTAACCCAAGAGAACAATCTAAATCATCTAAATATGGTAAATATGTAATTTTTGAGCAGTACGGAAACATCAATAAATTTAAAGAAAATATTGAGTCAATTCGCACATTGGTTACATTCTTTAAAAACAAAGGAATAAATGTTGTTTTTCTTACTTTTGATGTCGACGAAAAAACAATAAGCTATTTAAAAGAAGAAGTAAAGGAAGATAACTTCTTTATCTATGATTTTGAAACTGGGTATTTGAAAATTGATGAAGCGATTGAGTTAATTAAAAACTCTGAGTTAGTACTTTGTAATAGATATCATGCGTTAGTTTTATCCGTTACTAATCAGATACCCGTAATTAATGTAGTAAAACCAGTTTTTGATCTAAGATATTATTATAATAAAAATGCAGGATTGCTAGATAATGCATTTGAAGGAGTGTACTTTAATTATAATGAGTATATGCAAGAGTCTTTATCTGGTGCTATTCAATATGTCATTGATAATTATGAACATATCGTTAGTTATCAAAGTTCATTATACGCATCAAGTGAATTTTCTTCCAATAAAGATAAACTTGCGGACAAAAGAATTGAATTCTTTTCTACTCATTTCCAAGATTAAATACGATAGACTTTGATTATGATGAATGTTTTAGTTGTACCTTGTGGTACTGAAATTGCGCACGAAATTGTACGTTCTCTCAAAGATGTGAAAAATACCGTTGTTTTTGGTGCAAATGGCATCAAAGCCTATACAGAAATTCCGAGTGAGCGTGTTTCAAATAACATTCCTTTTATTGATGATGAAGGGTTTATTGAATCTATTGCTAGCCTCATTAAAGAATGGGGGATCACGCATATTATTCCAGCACACGACTCTGCAGCACTCAAACTATCAGAGTCTGCTCCAACACTATCTGCGAAAATTGTAAGCTCTCCTTATGAGACGAATATGGTGTGTCGTTCTAAAAAGTTGACATACGAGAGACTTACAAATGTTGTTAAAACGCCAAAGTTGTTTCAGCAGACTGATGAATTAGAGTTTCCACTTTTTGTTAAACCGGATGTCGGTCAAGGGAGTGTTGGGACAAGACTTGTTAGAGAAGAGAACTCTTTAGAACTCAATGATGATGAACTGTTATGTGAGTACCTGCCAGGCGAAGAGTTTACAGTCGATTGTGTTTCTAATCATCTAGGGGAACTTATCTTTGCAAGTGCTCGTAAGCGCAATCAAACTAGAAACGGCATTGCTGTAGAAACAGAACTTGTACAAGATCAAGAGCGCTTTAGAGAATTGGCTATTAAAATCAGCTCTACACTAGATCTTCGTGGTGGGTGGTTTTTTCAGGTAAAAGAAGCAAAAGATGGCGAGCTTTGCCTTTTAGAGGTTGCGACCCGAATTGCGGGGTCAATGATTACTAGTCGATTCAATGGAATCAACTTCACTGAATTATCGTTACTTGTTTCAAACGACATTCCGATCTCCGTATCTAACAATAACCTCAATGTAAAAGTATATAGGAATCTTAATTTTCAGTTTGAAACTAACTTAGATTTTGATGTGATTTACACTGACTATGATGACTGTCTTCTTCTAGAGGAACGATTTATAAATGCGGAGTTAGTGAAAGTTATTTTCGAAGCGATTAATGCAGGTAAAAAAGTAAAACTTATCACTCGCCACGCTGGAAACCTCAAAGAGTCACTAGAAAAATATCGATTAACAGAGTTATTCGATGAGGTTATTCACATTAAGGATAATGATGCGTTGAAATCTAACTTTATCTCAGATGAAAAAGCAATTTTTATTGATGACTCTTTCCGTGAGCGTAAAGATGTTTCGAGTCGATTGGGTATCCCGTGCTTCTCTGTTGATATGATTAGAGGTTTATCTTGTTTAAGAAACTAAGTGCACCAGCATCTGAAGAAAAAATCACTCGCTATTGGAAGCACACCGATAAAGTATATGTCAGTGTTGTTTGTCCTTGCTTTAATCAGGAAAATTACATTGCTGATGCCTTGGATAGTTTTCTGGCCCAACAATTGGACTACAAGTTTGAAATAGTAGTCCACGATGATGCTTCTACAGACTGTACACCCGAAATTTTAAAGGCTTATCGGAAAAAGTATCCTTCAATAATTCGGTTAATCTTACAAACAGAAAATCAGTACTCACAGCGAAAGCAAATCTCGACGATAGGCGTCTCTCATTCAAAAGGTGAATACATAGCCTTATGCGAAGGCGATGATTTTTGGGTCGATGAATTAAAACTGCAAAAGCAGTTATGCAGAATGATTGAAGAGCCAAAGTTTCAACTTTGTTATACCGCAGGTTATGGGCTGTATGACGATGGTAGCTACAAAGACATATCCAAATTTAGTAATACAGAATGTATTGTTGACACCTCTAGCGTAATTAGAATGGGAGGCGCGGGTATGCCGACGCCATCTTTATTAATGAAGCGAGAGGTTATCGAATCCATGCCAACCTGGTTTCAAGAAGCTGCGCCGGTAGGGGACTTTTATATGCAAATTATTGGTTCTAAGCCTGAAGGGGCTCTATTTTTACCTGATCAAACAGTTTGCTATCGTATTAATGCAGTTGGTTCTTGGTCTTCTGAGCGAAGTAAAATATCTGTTTCGAACACTCTAGATAATATGGCCAGACAGGAGAAGGCAATTCGAGGCTGTCTATGTGATTGGCAAGATGAGAGCGATCTCAAATATGCACTTTCAGTTAACTTATATAACACGGCTTTTACTCTTGTAACAAATAAAGAGTATGAATATGTAAAAGATCTTATCGTATGTTCCTGGAATCTTTACCCCAATGCGCATCGAGTTCAAGCGATCTTATACAGAACCCGACATATACCAAATATAGCAACCTATGTTTTTAGACTCTATCAGAGATTAGGAACAAAAATAAAAGCTAGAAGATAAGGTTGTTAGAGAGACTAACGAAAAATTTTAGCTAACTAGTAAAACGGTTTGAATAGATGCAGAATAACGAAGATGTAGTTTCTATTATCATGCCAACTTACAACTCTGAGCAAACGGTTGTAGAAAGCATTCAAAGTGTACTATCCCAAACGTATAAAAATTGGGAGCTTATAATAGTAGATGACAGATCTACCGATAATACTTGGAAAGTCATTCAAACATACGCTGATAAGTACGACAATATTCATGCATATCAGAATAAAGAAAATCTAGGTGCGGGAGCGAGCCGAAATTTTGCGATAAAAAAAGCAAAAGGTCGCTTTATTGCATTTTTAGATTCTGATGACTTATGGATGGAAAACAAACTAGCAGAGCAGATCCCATTCATGCTTGAGAATAACTATCCACTCACATACACCCACTATAGCCGTTTTAATAATGAAGAAGAGCTAAGTGTTGTAACTGCGCCAGAATATACAACGTACAAAAAACTCATGTACAGTAACGTTATCGGGTGCCTGACCGCCGTTTATGATACACAGGCGCTAGGTAAGCGCTATATGCCTCTTATTCGTAAACGTCAGGATATGGGATTGTGGTTAGATATACTGAAAGATACTCCCAAAGCATACTGTCTACCTAAGCCATTAGCAAAGTATCGTATGGATAGTGGTATGACAGCTAACAAATTTAGCGTTTTGTCATACCAATGGAAGTTCTATAGAGACGTAGTAGGTTTGAGTTTGCCAAGAAGTCTATTTACATTTTCTGTCTATGCCGTTAAAGGTACGATGAAACACCGAACTAAGCGCAAGTCTTAGTCTCGCTAATCTCCGTAGAACCTAGTAACACAAAATACGCATACAAAAAGAGCAGCTACCGTAAGGCGCTGCTCTTTTTTATACCTATGATCCGTTCGGTTGAATTCGCCGTTTTCTAGCGCCCCATCCCAAACAACACTGTTTTAACCGTAAGGAAAAGAATCTTCACTTCCATCATCCAGTTTTGGTGTTTGATGTAGTAGATATCGTATTTATGCTTCCAAATAGCATCTTCTACCGATGCGCCGTAAGGGTATTTTACTTGGGCTAGACCAGTTACCCCAGGTTTAACGGCGTGACGAAAGCGGTAGTAAGGAATGGCTTTTTCCAATTCAGAGATGAACACCTCGCGTTCTGGGCGAGGACCAACCATCGACATCTCTCCCTTTAATACATTGATTAACTGAGGGAGCTCATCTATGCGAGTTTTACGAATAAAACAGCCGACTTTCGTTACGCGAGCGTCGTTCTTGGTCGCCCATTGGGCACCGTTCTTTTCCGCATCGTTTCGCATCGAGCGAAACTTGATCACTTCAAATTCTTCATTATATTGGCCAGTGCGACGCTGCTTAAAGAATACCGGGCCTGGTGACTCAAGCTTAATGAGCAGTGCCGTAATAAGCCCTACTGGGATAGCAACCCACGACAGCATAAAAACAAACAAGAGATCGATGAAGCGCTTTTGCCAGCTGTTCTTACGATTAGAGAGGATAGAAAAAGCTTTTTGGTGTAAGAAGTAGCCGCTATGCAAGAGCTCAGTTTCAGTGTAGCCAAGTGAACGATCAAAGTAACTCACTAAAGGCTCAACCCAAGCACCTAGTTCTGTCGCAGCTACAAGAAACGCTTGCTGCTCAGGGTTTAGATGTGAGCTTTTGAAGTGGCAAAGCGTTTTACTCTTGAAATCCCTAAGGGCATAGTTATTAACTTGTGCGTTAATTTCAGGGTGTCTCTTAAGTACTTGAGCAATCTTTGCTTCGTCTTCTTTCGGACAGTAGATATAAAGGCAAGCGTCTGCTTCACTTGCGGATAACTCGTCCAATGCTGATGTTATGCTGATAGAATTATTTTTAGTTAATTCAGAAGCTTCTCGTTCTTGAAGCGTGTCGCTCATACTGTCTGTCATAGGAATGGAATAAGTTGTTTTCGACTAGCCAATTGCTTACAAGTCGGCGATTATAATTTAATTCGTATAGAAATTATATCCCTTAATCCAGAACATGCTTGTAACTTTGTTAATTTTCTTGAACCTGAGTCCTTACTTATGGCTTGTTTTTGAATCTTGACGTAACTATATCAATGAATTCGACAAACTATGTTTGCGATATATTATGTTGCCTCGAAATTAAATGATTGTCTAATTCACTATATTACGCAGTTATATCCGAGGTTGATTAGTTTTTGATAAAGCGCTTTTTTCGAATCTTCCTCACCATGTATAAGGTGAACCTCTTTAGGAGGAGTAGGAATGGCAGTTACAAATTGTATTAAGTCGTTCATATCGGCATGCGCAGAGTAGCCTGACATCGTATGAACTTGAGCTTTCACTTTCACGCGCTTACCTTCAATCAATACACTTTCTTCTCCATCCTGGATACGCCGACCTAAAGTCCCTTCCGCTTGATAGCCAGCAAATAGAACATCATTTCTTTCATCAGGTAGTAAAGCTTCCAAATAATTGACGACACGGCCACCTTCACACATTCCGGAGGCTGCAACCACGATAGCGGCTTCTGATGTACTTGCGAGACGGTTAACGAGCTGTAAATGGTCTGCGTGGCTTTCGATCGTAATGCATTGGTCAAACGCGAGAGGGTGTCGATGATGATCGAGTCGCTCTTTCGCTTCAGATCCCCAAAGTTTTTTAAATTGGCGATAGGTATTGGTCACCTTTTTAGCCAAAGGAGAGTCGAGAATAATAGGCAGTGAATCTTGCAAAGCGTGCTCATGTATAAGCTGCTCTATATCAAAGAGTAACTCTTGGGTTCTCCCGACACTAAAAGCTGGTATCACAATTACGCCACCATCCCCAAGGGCGTGCTCAATAATAGAAAGTAATCGCCTGCTGCGAGACTCTACATCCTCGTGAGTTTTATTGCCGTAAGTCGACTCGATAAACAGGTAGTCAGCTTTTTCCGGTGATAAGGGATCCGGTAGGAGAGGTGTGTTGCTAGGTCCCAAATCCCCAGAGAAAACAACAACCTCTTGGTTTGATAAATGAAATTCAACATATGCTGAGCCTAAAATGTGCCCAGCAGGTTGAAAGCGAAGAGAAGTACTCTCTTCTATTTCTACCCACACTGAGTAAGGACAAGGACGAATAAGCGCTCGAATAAAATCGAGCACTTTCTCTCTTTGATGACGCCGCATACCCAATTGGAGCTTTAAACCATCTTCTAACATAAGCGGCACGAGCTCAGCGGTGGCTTCCGTACAGTAGATAGGGCCCTTATAGCCAGCTGCTAATAGCCAAGGCAGCCTACCAATATGATCGATATGAGAATGGGTCAGCACTACCGCTTTGAGATGAGCGATAGAAAAATCGATATCCCAACTCTGCTGCTGAGCATGGTCTTGGCCTTGTAGCAAACCACAGTCGATCAGCACACTTCCATTTTGTAACACGAGCTCGTGACAAGAGCCAGTAACCGTATTTTTCCCACCGTGGTGCAGTACTTTCATAACAAAACGACGCTTTTACCTTTGCTAGCTTACGCTTGAGAGTATCTATTTTACACATAGCCAAACCTCCCTATTTGGCAGTGATTCGGTAAATCGCTCAGTAGTCAGGGTAAGCAGGCAGATAGTGAATAAGTGAGCGTATTGTAGGCAAGCAAAATAGGAGAAAGAAAATGGCAAAACTGAAAGTTTAGAGAGACTTAGATATTCGTCATAAATTTGACTACGTTTCATTGCAACCGCTTGTGATGCAATTCATATTATTGCAACTATTTTCATTTAAGATTTTGGAATCAGCGTCACTGGCTGTTTAGTGCTCGCTGCGTAAAGTGGATGTTTGATAATTATAATTTTATAAAACACGCCACATTTATGACGGTATAAGTGTCAGAAAAAAGACATTTTTTTGTAAGCTTTTTACACGTTCTACTTTTAGTTGCAACGTGTTTACTATACAATTCGTCTCCTGTTTGGAAATGCAACCGTTCACATTACGTGCAAAAACTTGCTTCTAGGAGCCAGACCTAGGGGCGGTAGCGTGCCCAAATCACCGTTGAAGCCTCCTTCCTAATAAAAGAAAGAGGTCAAACTAAAGAATTTTCAATAATAATAAGCACCTAAGTGCATTTCTGGCAAGATTGATTTATAAAAAACGAGAACTATTACAAATTTATGTAGTTCCCTTTTGTCAGAGGGATGCTCAAAGCTAACAAAGTGGCGAGCGAATGTTGGTTAGGCATAGGTTACAATTTAAATCTCCATTTCTCATACCTATCAAAACCAAGCACTAAGCGTGTAGAAGTAGTTAACTATCGACTCAAACCGTCAGTTAGCATATACAAGCTTTGTATTTGGCCTGCCTATAAAAAGCTGTGAACCCGTGACCGCCGTGAGCGAGTATCGGGGTGATTCAGTTACTTACATATTCAATATTAAAAATTAGCGTTTGCTTTGCGTTACAACCCATGTTGTCTAATGTGGTTTTGTCACGCCAAAAAATCACCTGCTTGTTCTTAAGTTCGGCTTATTCGGATATGAGCGAAACAGAAACAGCAGTATCGGACCTGTGATGCAATGGAATCCGTAAAGGAAATCAGTTGGATGCGTTATAGATTTACCTCAAACTTATTTAATAACACAGTTGGCTATCATGAATAATGCATATTTATACCCGTGATCATTGAAGATGCTTGATTTTCTTTAGAATCAGGATCATGCTACGAACTATGAAAATTACACTGACTCCTCAACAGAAACTGCA
>NZ_NCTH01000009.1:0-187729 GCF_002105475.1 Vibrio sp. ArtGut-C1
GTGACTCTTCCAGAGATCGCAGGCTCTTTGGCATCTCGAATTAATGATAATTTTCAGGTTCTCAAGCCTGCATCTTCAAGTTGATTCGGTATAAAAGCCCGACATGGTAAGCATGTCGGGCTTTTTTTTGCCCATAATTAAGTGCTTTTTTATTGAGTTTTTTATGCTTTTAATCTTTTCAGTGATCAAGATCTCCCATTGAATTATTAAGTTTTTTTACTTCTTTAGTCTGCGAGTGACTTCAAGTTGGAGTTCTAGGGTGTGATTTAAGTTATTGATATTTAATGTTTAACTGTCTTTTTTGTGTTGGTGTTGTTAAAAGTAAGATCTGGATCAATAACTTATATGGAACTTTGGACTGGCTCATATTTTTTTAGAAAAAAAATAAGTTCCGTTTGGATGTTTTTAGCTGCGAAGTTAGTCTTAATCACGTGGATACACAGTGTGTATGCAGGAACTAAAAAAAGCCAAATTAGAAATAATGAGGTTTGATCAGGAATTTACTTCTCTCCTTCGGCGGCCAACTAAAGGTGAGATAGAAAAATACAGCTATATCCATTTTTAGGAGTTTTTCCATGGACAAATTTTTTAAGGTTTCAGCGTTAACCGCAGCAATGTTTGGTGTTGTTGCTGTTGCTCCAGCTACAGCGTCTACTGAAAGTGCAGCAGGTGGCGAGTACGTCGAGAAAGTGAACGAATTTATGCAAGACTCTAGTCTTAATGCATTATTTCTAGTTGATACTCGTTCTCGTACTCGTACAACAGGTAAGCCAGGCGGTGAAAACGGTGACCGTTGGAGTCGTCTAAACTACTCTTCTTACAACGCAATTTTAGACTTTACTTCTGGCTACCACGATGGTTGGGTTGGTGCAGATGTTGCGGCTTACTATTCTGGCGACCTTTACAACGATAGCCTTTACAATTCAAACGAAGGCTACCTATGTAACGAAATTTCAACTTGTAACAACCTAGACTGGGGTGCAGGTGATGGTCAACAGCTTAAAGTTTACAAAGCAGCACTGAAGTTCAAAGCAAACGAAAGCTTCAACGCGCGCTTTGGTATGCTACAAGCGGGTGGTAACGGTACTATTGGTAACGTTTGGAGTTTCGTACCTGGTACTTACCGTGGTTTCGAACTGAACGCTAAACTAGGTGATTTCAACCTAAGCTACTTTGGTGCAGACCAATTTACAGCACCTTGGCTACTTCACGAAGATGACTACGCGCCAGCGCTTTGGTCTGACACTTCATGGAGCTACCTACACTCTCTAGGCCTAAACGGTAACCTAACTGACAGCTTGTTTATGCAACTTGGTTTGGGTCAAGCTACTGGCGTTCAATATGCAAATGGTATCGACTGGGGTGCAGGTCAAGTAACTAGCTACCACAACGAAACTGACAACACTTCTTACAAGGCTTACTTGAAGTACACTGTGAGTGACCGTACAACTCTAGCATTTGATTTCTACGGTGTTGACGATGATGTGAAATACGATGGTCTAGGTTTCCACACTGGTCTATCTTTGAATCAATCTTTCGGCAAGCTAGCTTGGATGTCTGAGCTACGCTACACAGACACAGACAACCGTGCTGACTTCGTTCCACGTACAATTCATACTTACGGTATGAACAACGGTACTTGGTCTCAGTGGTGGGATGCACTGTCTGACTGGAACAAAGCGGGTGAGCTAGCGTGGTACAACCGTCTATCTTACAACCAAGGTAACGGCTGGAACTACTACCTAGGCTTTGGTTACGGTACTGGTGCTGATTCTGCAGCAAGCGGTGCATCAGGTGACTGGGATTACGAAAGTGAATACGCAGTTAACGCGACAGTATCTTACTCTCTACAGAGTGGCGCACTGAAAGGTTCTACGATCCGTCTACACGGTACAATCCTAGAGCGCGATGAGTACGCTGGTGCTGGTGATGCGGATGAAACAGACCTACGTCTACAAGTTCTTATCCCTTACAGCTTCCACTAATACTTAGTGAGATGATAAAAAGGAGCCGCTAGGCTCCTTTTTTATTTTACTTCTCGACCATCATATATTTTGCAATATAACGGCGGTAACATATGCACGTTACCGTTTGGTAACTCACACTTTATCTCTGGGGCTAGCGTACGTCCACCTGAAGCACCATTGGCATGAGTAGTTAATGGAGCTAGGGCAAAACATGCTAACAATAGACCAGCTAAAAATCTCATAATCATCACCTTAATGTAGACATTGAATATCTACTTGCTTGGGTAAATAATGACTTTACTGAAAAGTAAGGTATCAATAGTTTACTTATATCGAACTAACTACTGACTTCTATATTAGTTCCATTCTCCGCCTCTAAATCGACACATTTCACTTGGAATATTAGTGACATCACCACTTGGCAATTTACATTCGACTATCGGTCCTAAATTAGTTGTACCACCATTTCCGTTGGTGTAGGCAAAGGAAGAAAAAGAAAAAATACCGCATAACATTAAAAAGAGAAGTTTCTTCATAGTACATCCTCTTACTTACCAAATAAAAAGCATTCAACTTAAATGCTTATGCGTTAAGTATGTATGGGGGGGCAAAAAGATCAAAAAATAATTCAATAAAGTTTTATTTTTTAAAATAAATTTAGAAAGATAATTTATATCGATATATTTCTATCTTATTGATTAACGTATGATGAAGAATTAAATAATTGGAAGAAGATGGTAGGATATTAATAATATTGCTGCTACTTATTTTTTGTTCGATTTTAATTAAATCAATGAAATTAAAGCGGTTGTTTAGATTAAAGTAATGGAGCATAGTTTGCTCCATTACTTTGGCATAAATTACTTAGAATCAGGCTCAATGATTAAAATAATACCATCGATATCTTTTATTTTAACGCGCGTTCCTGCTGGAAGTGCTTGATCCGACTGTGCCGACCACGTGGTATCGGCAACCTTGATACGATTGAGCCCAACAGAAAAGTCCTCTTCAATGGTAAGTGTGCGTCCGATTAACTGCTTATACTTTTGGTTCAGATCTCTTTCTTGGTCTTCTTTCTTGTCTTGAGACCATTGTCGTCGCCACCATAACCAAGTGGTGATTAAGCTGAAACTTGCAAAGCAAAGCCATTGTAATTGCCAGCTCATTGGCAAAACGGTCATTAGTGCCCCAACGATAAGTGCAGAAACTCCGAGCCAGAGAAAATATCCCGCCGTCCCAAGTAGCTCTACCGCTAGAAGTGCAAAACCGAAGGCTAGCCAATGCCAGAAAGAGACGCCTTCCAGCAAACTGAAAAAGTCCATAAGTTATTCTTTATCTTGTTGTTTAAACATCTCTGCTATCCCTGCAACCGAGCCCATTAGTCCGGTCGCTTCTAATGGAAGCATAATGATTTTGCCGTTTTCGGCTTGACCAATGCTTTTGATCGCTTCGGTATAGCCCTGAGCAATGAAGTAATTGACGGCTTGCATATCGCCTTTGGCAATCGCTTCAGAAACCATATAAGTCGCTTTTGCTTCTGCTTGCGCGGCGCGTTCACGAGCTTCAGCATGGAGAATCGCAGACTGCTTTTCGCCCTCAGCTTTTAATATCTCCGATTGCTTATGACCTTCAGCCTTTAAAATTTCAGCTTGGCGTACCCCTTCTGCTTCGAGAATCTCCGCACGTTTATTTCGCTCGGCTTTCATTTGAGCATTCATCGCTGCCGTTAGATCGGATGGTGGCTGGACATCTTTTATTTCAATTCGCGTGACTTTTACACCCCACGGGTTGGTGGCTTGGTCAACAATTGCCAGCAGCTTGGAGTTGATCATGTCACGCTGACTCAGCATTTCGTCCAACTCCATTGAGCCTAAAACGGTACGGATATTGGTGAGAGTTAAATTTCTAATGGCATGTTCCAAATCGTTGACTTCATAAGCCGCTTTGGCAGCATCGATGACTTGAACAAATCCGACCGCATCAATAACCACGTTGGCGTTGTCTTTTGAAATAACTTCTTGCGCTGGAATATCAAGAACGCGCTCCATCATGTTGACTTTTTGCCCTATCTTATCAACAAATGGGATGATCAAGTTTAAGCCGGGTTTTAGCGTATGGGTGTAGCGTCCGAAGCGTTCGACTGTCCAGTTATTTCCTTGTGGCACCGTCTTAATGGCTGAAGATAAGATAACTACAGCAAGAACGACGAAAATACCGATGGTAATCAGTGAATCAATTGGCATGAGTTATTCCCTTAAGTGCATAATGTCCGATTCATTTTTACCTATTTATAGACAATAGACAATTGAAGTTCTGAGAACCTTAAGAGGTTATTGGTTTTTTATATAACAAAGGCCGGAATATCCGGCCTTTAGTTGAAGTTTCGCTTTTCAGCGAGTTAGTACAGAATCGAATACAGCTGACGGCGATATTTGCTTGCTAATGCGTTGCCTTGACCTAGCGCGCTGAGAATATCCATAAAAGTCTTCTTCACTTCACCGTCTTGGGCGCCCAAGTCTTTTTTAAGAATATTCCACAGCAGTTCCAGCGCTTCTTCATCACGACCCACTTGGTTGTACTGTACCGCCAATTCACAAGCGAGTTCGAAGTTTGCCATGTCTGCTGCGTATGCTTGTTCTAGTCGTTGTAACTCAGGGCTATCTGCAGCCTGCAAATGCAGCTCGAGCTTGGCTATTAGACTCTTGTAGTAGTTATCTTGATACTCAAGAGGGATAGCATTCAATAGCTCTTGGGCGACATCAAATTGTTTGGTTTCTAATAAACAATCTGCCATCGCGAGTTTCACATCACCACGCTCTTGCAGCTCTGGCGGCAAAGTGTGGATGATGCTCAAAGCCTGAGCATGCTCACCTTGGTGAAGAAGTTCACTGACTTGTTTTAATAGTTGTTCATCTGGGCTTGGCAAATGCTTTTGTAGCATGGTTGCAATGGCATCAATTGGCTGAGGGCCACCCAATCCATCGACGGCTTGACCATTTATAAACAGCGCGATAGTTGGCAATACTTGCACACCAAATTGAGACGCTAGAGCCGGCTGATCTTCACAATTTAATAAAGCAAGCGTAAATGCACCGTTGTACTGTTGAGCAAGAGATTGCAACTCAGGGAGTATCTGTGCGCTTTCTGGTTGAGCATTGGCCCAAAAGTGGATCAGAACGGGCGTGTTCATTGATCCTTCAAGAGTTTCGCGAAAGTTCTGTTCTGTTATCTCAACGATAAATGGGGATTGCATCAGAGTATCCTTGCTTTGTGTCTTGTCGTTGATAATAGATATGGAGTTGATTTAAGGGAAATTCAAGCGATGGTTGCTAATCGTCATCAATAATGAATCATTCTATTTTGTGAAAGGATGCGGTAAGAGAATAGTGTTACTGCTGAATAGGTGTAAGGCAAAAAGAAAACGCTGCCGAAGCAGCGCAGTTCTAATGCTATTTGTTAGTGCGGTATCAAAATAGGATGAACATGGTCAACACTACACCCACACTAAGCCAGTTAAGCTGATTTAATGTCATTGTTGCCTCGCAGTAGTAAAAACATTGCTACAAAACGTAATGGGTGGCGATACCAAATCTAAGCAACTCATTCACTTTAGGTTGAATAGTGCTCACTGAATTGCGTAGAAATTGATTCGTTTGCTTGAGGTTTTTTTAACCTACATGCTCATAATGACATCACATTGTTACGATGAAATTACATTGTGACAAAACTTTTTTATGCAGCTTGTCGCAAAATTTTATCAAGCACACGGGTTGGTAATAACCTTTTCAAGATTGCGAATAATTTAGTCGGCGTAGTAATTCGATAGCGAATTTTAGGTGAAGCGCTAGTTAATGCATGAAGAACAGGTGCGACGCAGGACTCTGCAGGTAAAACAAATCGATTATTAGATTTGTCTTTGTTGAGTCGCTCTCTTTGTCCTTCATAGGCGAGGCGGTGAGGGCTGGATTCAATATCAATCCACTTCTCGAAGGCTTTTAATGCATTGTTTCTAAATTGAGTTTCGATAGGCCCAGGTTCTATCAATGCCACTTTGATATTCGTATCCGCAAGCTCTAGCCGTAGTGTGTCAGTCCAGCCTTCTAGGGCAAACTTTGACGCATTGTAGGCGCCGCGGTATTTCATTGCAGCAAAGCCAAGAACAGAACTGTTTTGTATTATCCGTCCTTCGCCTTGTATGCGCATGTGAGGAAGCACTTCTCTGACTAACTGGTGCCAACCAAAAAAGTTGGTCTGAAATTGAGCTTGAAGAGCCTCGGTGGGCAAGTCTTCCAATGCACCGGGCTGGCCATAGGCACCATTATTGAACACGGCATAAAGCTTACCCTCTGCTAGCTCTAATGCTTGCTTCACGCCCGAAGAAATACTTTCAGGGCTGTTTAGGTCTAGCTTGATGCAGGTTAGCCCTTCATTAATTAGACGTTGGACATCTTGCTCTTTCCTACAAGATGCTATGACATGAAATCCCTCGTTTTGCAGGGCGTGAGCGCACACGTAACCGATACCGGTTGAGCAACCCGTAATAAGAATCGACTTTTTCATAAATTAAGCCTCAAGAAACATTGAATGAGGTCATCATTCATCAGCTCCGGTCATGAAGCAAGTGCTTGAGTGCTGGCTCTATTCTGGAGTAGCTAAATTTGAAGCCAAGTTCGGTGAGCTTTTTGGGTTTTGCTCTCATGCTATCGAACAATAAGCAGGAAGATTCACCCATTAGGAGTTCCATTGCCCATTTAGGCGTGAACAAGATATGTGGTCGTTTGAGCGTTTTTGCCAACGTGCCGCTAAAGATACGGTTAGTCACAGGGTGAGGTGCGCACATATTGAATGCACCGTGGGCATGTGGTGTTTCAAGCAAGTACATGATGGCGCGGACCATATCCAGAATGTGAATCCAAGGCATGTACTGGTTACCGTTCCCGAGCGGGCCGCCTACGCCAAGTTTGTAAGGTAAGAGCATTTTCGCCAAAGCCCCGCCATTAATGCCGAGTACTACGCCAGTTCGCAATAGACAAACACGTGTTTGTTCAGACTCTGCGCGTTTGGCTATTTGCTCCCACTTTGCACAAACCTCGTGAGGAAAGTCTTCACTGTTAACATGCAGGCACTCATCAAACGGGTGGTCTTGTTGATCGCCATAGTAACCAACGGCCGAGCCACTAATAAAAACTGCGGGAGGCTCTGTGCTGGCGTGGATCAGCTCAACGATTTGTTCGGTAATTTTCCAGCGACTTTTGCAGATTTTTTCTTTCTGCTCGCTGGTCCATCTTTTATCTGCGATAGGCTCACCCGCAAGATTAATTATGGCATCAATGTTATTGAGGTCGGCGAATGACTCAAGCGAGTCAAGGTATTCGATATTACCCAAATCAGCGTGTTGGAGGCGTTGTTTTGCTTGCTCTGGAGAGCGTGTAAGTAGCATAACTTGGTGAGTGGATAGCAGCTTGAGCAACTCCGAACCAATAAACCCAGTGCCACCTGTGAGTAATATCTTCATGTTATCTCTTTGAATGTACACGTATTAGAACATTATAGTCGTTTTGTGCTGAGCTTGATCATCTCAACACTATTATTTCTAGGATAGTGGCAAGCCTGTAGCGAGGCTACTGACTTCACATATTGAAAAAATGTAACTAAATGTTATGTATGGCGCTAATTCGTTCACGGTAGGAGAACTAAATCTATGCCAGACTAAAAACATCGCTACCGGAACAAGCGTAATCAGTTTGCACCATCAAGGAGGATAGGTATGGAAGCATTTGTTGCTCTTTTTCGAGCGCTCCTTAATAGTGCTCGCGATCTGCTACCCATCGTTGTTGTTATCACTTTTTTTCAATTAGTTGTTTTGCAAGAGCCACTTCCTAATCTCATCTCCATTCTTTTTGGCTTATTGCTTGTGGTTTTAGGGTTAACGTTTTTTATTTTTGGTCTAGAGCTTGGTCTTTTTCCTATCGGAGAGAGTATGGCTCAAGCCTTTGCAAAAAAAGGCAGCGTATTCTGGTTGTTAGTTTTTGCGTTTTGTCTAGGCTTTGGCACCACGATCGCCGAGCCTGCATTAACGGCCGTAGCAGAAGAAGCATCAGAAGTCGCGGCAGAAGGCGGGATGATCCCAAACTCAGAGCAATCGATGCAGGATTATGGACAAGGGCTACGAGTAACGGTAGCGCTTTCTGTGGGAATCGCCATCGTTATTGGCGTTCTGCGCATCTTAAAAGGGTGGCCAATTCATTACATGATCATCGGCGGCTACGTCGGCGTTGTAGTCCTGACGTGGTTTGCACCGGAAGCCATTATTGGCGTTGCTTATGATTCTGGAGGTGTGACGACGTCGACTATCACCGTGCCTTTGGTCACTGCACTAGGGGTTGGTTTAGCATCGGCGATTAAAGGGCGCAACCCCATGGTGGATGGTTTTGGTTTGATCGCTTTTGCCTCGCTTCTACCGATGATGTTTGTGATGGTTTACGGAATGGTCGTAACATGATTTCAATTGAACATTTCCTAGACACTTTATTATCGACCGTTCGAGATGTCATTCCCATCGCCAGCATTATTTTTGGTTTTCAGTTAGCGGTGTTAAGGCGTCCAGTTAACAACCTTAAGAGGGTTTTGCTTGGGTTTGTTTATGTGATTCTTGGGCTCGCTCTTTTTTTGCTCGGATTAGAAATGGCTCTGTTTCCGCTCGGAGAGACCATGGCCGTGCAACTGACGGCGCCGGAATTTTTACAAGAGTTTAAAGTTTCTGTGGGAAAAGCCTTAGTGTGGGTCGACTACTATTGGGTGTATACCTTCGCCTTTTTTATCGGTTTTAGTACCACGATTGCTGAGCCTTCTCTCATAGCCGTAGCGATAAAAGCAAACCAAGTTTCTGGTGGCAGTATCAGTATTAACGGCTTACGCGTGGCCGTTGCATTTGGGGTGGCCATTGGCATCGCGCTAGGGAGCTATCGGATTGTTGTCGGTGACCCTATTCACTATTACATCATTGCGGGTTACATCGTGGTTGTGATTCAAACGTTTTATGCGCCAAAGCTTATTGTTCCGCTCGCCTACGATTCTGGAGGCGTCACGACTTCTACTGTCACTGTTCCGCTTGTAACCGCACTAGGGCTGGGGCTTGCTTCTACCGTCCCAGGAAGAAACCCAATGATTGATGGCTTTGGCTTGATCGCTTTTGCCAGTCTGTTTCCTATGATCTCTGTGATGGGCTATGCGCAAATAACCCAATGGCTGAATAAAGATGTCTCGGAGGACGAAGAAAATGCGCTTTAAATTGATACTTGCGTTTGTTGAAGATAGCAAAACAGACAAGGTACTGGACGCTGCTCGCGAAGCTGGCGCGACTGGTGCGACGGTGATTAATAACGCTCGTGGACAAGGTTTAAATCAAAAGCGAACGTTTTTTGGCTTAACGCTGGAAGTACAAAAAGATGTGCTGCTGTTTGTCGTTGAGGAGCACCTTTCTCGACACATATTAGAAACCATCAATGAAGTTGGTGAGTTCGACCGAGAGTCGGGGCAGGGCATTGCTATTCAGATCGATATTGAGGATGCAGTCGGTGTCGCGCATCAAGTAGAGACGTTGACCAAAGTGGTTGAGGATGAGTTATGAGCAGTCAAACGATAATTAGAGTTCGAGATGTAATGGCGGCTACTTATGTCATGGTTGATGGGCTAATGACAGTTTATGAAGGCATAACGTTGGCTAAAAAATACCAAGTCAAAGCGCTGGTGGTGAAAAAGCGAGATGACAACGATGAATATGGCATCGTCTTGATGAATGATATCGCCAAAAAGGTGTTGGCGAATAATCGCTCTCCACAGCGCACGAATATTTATGAGATCATGACCAAGCCCGCTTTGTGTGTCGACCCTGATATGAATGTGAAATATTGTGCGCGCCTATTTGAACGATTTGGCATTAGCCGAGCTCCGGTCATTGAAGATGGGGAGGTCATTGGCATGGTGAGTTATAACAATATTGTCATCAATGGCATGGTGCGAGAAGAAGTGTAATAGGTTGATATAAATGAAAAATCAACGCATTTTTTCTCAAGTCAGCGACTGTTACAAAGAACTAAAATATTTAATATATGTTAGGTTGCATATGTGTTGATTCACCATTATTCTTTGCGCCCTAAGTCTATTGTCGAGGAATTTGTATCATGCCTTTAGTCTCTTGCCCTGTGTGTGAGAAACAAATCTCAAAGCGCGCTCACGCATGTCCAGGATGCGGAGAGCCAGACCCGCTGCACCACCTAGCTAAGTCAAAATTTATGTCGATGGTGTTTTGGATACTGGTGTTGGTTGGAACTGCGTATGCCGCATGGTTCTATATTTTGCCTATGGTCATTGAGTCATTGCGCTATCAGTAGTCGTTGGTTGAGCTGTCATAAAAATGCCGTAGAATGACCTCGTACTTTGTGAGGAGACGATGTCGTGAAACTATTTTTTGCCTCAGATCTGCATGGCTCTTTGCCAGCAACTAAAGAAACTATTGAGCTATTTTTAGCCTCTGGTGCGGAGCACCTGATTTTGTTGGGGGATACGCTAAACCACGGGCCAAGAAACCCGATTCCAGAAGGTTACAACCCACCGCAGGTGGCGGAGCTATTGAACCAATACAGTGATCAAATTATATCTGTGCGTGGTAACTGCGATAGTGAAGTGGACCAAATGCTATTGAAGTTTCCAATGATGATGGATTACTCGTGGGTGCTACTTGAATCTGGCAAGAGAATCTTTTTGACTCATGGTCACTTGTATAACTCTGAAAAACGGCCGCCACTGCGTGAAGGTGATATCATCGCCCACGGTCATACGCATGTTCCTGTCGCAGAGATGCAAGATGGGGCCATTATATTTAACCCAGGCTCGATGACATTTCCACGTAATGGTTTACCAAGAAGTTTTGGTACTTTAGAAGACAATACGCTAACGGTAAAAACGCCAGAAGGCGAAGTATTAGCACAAACCATGATTTAACGGTTTTACTAAGTAAAAAAATAGGGAGCGAATTGCTCCCTTATTTTGTGTCTGAATGGCCTAGATCTCGTTCTGGGTCGATAATGTCTCTTACGCGCTGTTTTAGCACCTTTGCTTCAGGAAAGCCGCTGTCTTTTTTCCGTTCCCAAATTTGCTGGCCATTGCAGAAAATTTCGAAGCGACCACCCGTATCTGGGTGTAAGCTGATCGTTTCTATTTCTTCGCTAAAAGTATGCAGTAGTTCTTGCGATAGCCAAGTTGAACGCAACATCCAGTTGCATTGGCGGCAGTAATAAATATCAATGATTGCTTTATCCATGAAACTTTCCTTTTAATCGGTTTAAACTAGCAACTTGATGCCCACGGAAAACGTGAGAATTTCGAATGCAATTTTAATCACTCGGTTGCTGTATCGAGTCGCGGCCCATGCGCCTAAACTGCCGCCTAGAAATGAGCTTAACAATAAAACAGGCAACCAAGCCCAATGTATCGGAGCGCCAGCTTGGACGACGGCAATGCCTCCAATGCCATTCCAAAACAGGCCGACACAAATCATGGTGTAAGCAACGGCTTGTTTATAGTTATACCCAAACCAGCGAACTAAAAATAATGTCACGAGCAGACCAGAACCTGCGGTCAGCGACCCGTTGATGATACCGATGAGCATTAGTCCGACACCGCCGATGACCCAACCGATTGGGTGACGGTTACGTATTATTTCTGATTGGCCTAACGATTTCTTAAATCGTGAATAGATGCCGAGCGCGAGAATCATGCTCCCTAGCATTTTTTCCGCCATACCATCAGGTATTTGGACAATTAAGTTCGCCCCTAAGACTACGCCAATGCTGCCAGAGACTATAAGGTAGAGCGCGATCTTCCATTTAATTGTGCCTGCTTTTAAGTGTGTGCTTGCTGCCCCTAAGCCTAAAGCGACGGAAGCCACTTTATGTGTCCCCAGCGCAACCGAGAATGGCAAGCCGAGAAAGATGAGCAAAGGGAATTGAAGTAAGCCTGCACCGCCGCCAGAAAGCGAAGCCAGAGTATTGGCGATAAGTGAGCCGAAAAAGAGGGTGAGGGTATCTAGCCAATCCATAAGCAAAATAAAGGGGGCGTCTTGCCCCCTTATCATCAAATCAAAGTTAGTTTTTAAACAGCACCGAAGAACCGTGGTTCAAGCTAGTGAGCAATAGCGTTTTTTCGTTCACGACATCAATACGGCGACTTTGCTCGGCATCAAGCTTAAAGATTTGAGTGATCAAACGTAGCTGTGCTTCGGAGAAGTCTTTTGATTGAGAAGATGAAATATCTTTAAACTCAGAAGGCGAAACCAACAAATAGTTGTCACTTACTTCCCAGCGCCCTTTTTCCGAGATATTAATCGTGGATTCTGCCGTTGAACCTTGAGCGAATAGTTTGATATTTGCTACGCGAATATAGTCTCCATTAGGGAGATATTTCACATTTGATTCAACATTAACACGACGCAGTGGGCCGACAGGATCGTCAGGCAAGCTGTCTGTAATGACCGTCACCATGGTTGACTGCCACTCATTGGCAGTGAGGACCTGTTCCACTTTTAGGTCGCTACCCCAATATAACCAACCACTGAAAAGAACGGATACGGCCAAAACCGCAGATGCTAATTTTATCTTCATTCTGGCCTCCTTATTTACAGATATCGGTTGGGTCATTTTGACCTGCGAAAATACGCAATGTCACGTTCTCATATGAATGTTGACTGTCATGAATGTAGTTCAGAATCAGCTGATTGTTCTGGCCACCTGTAGCAATCACTTCTACCGGCATTGAATCTTCTGCATGGTATTTTACGTAGCGTTCAATGCACTGCTCAATGGACGGCAACCAACTATTGATTTGCGGGTGGTTCACTGGCGTCATCACAGGTACATTTTGATACTCACCAATCTGACGGAATTGGGATTCTGCAGGATTGGTGAATAGCAATACACAAATAGGAAGCAGTAGAGACAAAAGAACGATCATACGCGGCAGCCAGTTATTAGTGTTAGCTGCTGGTTTTGGCTGTGCCTTAGGTAGTTCTACTTGAGGCTCTACTTCAGTCGTGGTGTCTGCCGCCGCTTCTGTTGACGGCGCGTCACTTGTTTCTATTTCCGCAGCGTGCGCTTCATTTTCAGAAGTGGCTTCTTCAACGTCAGTATTAGAGTCAGCAGATAATGGGCTTAAGCGTTCCACTGAACAAATGAGTTGATAACCGCGTTTAGGAACCGTTTTAACAAACTCTGGAGATTTTGTTGAGTCCTTCAACATCTTACGCAGAGTAGAGATCGCTTGAGTCAGGCTTGAGTCATCCACCTCAAAACCTTGCTCACGCCAAACAAACTCGTGAAGCTCGTTACGGGTTAAAACTTCGTTTGGTCTCTCTGCCAACATCAGAAGTATACGGCTTTCGTTGCTTCCTAATCGTACAACGTCGTTGCCGTTTTGTTGGTCAGCGAGCGAATTACTATTTGGATCAAAGGTGAACCTTTGAGCAAGTAGAAATTTGGTGCCGATGTTAGTCATTTAGTTCTTCTTAGATGGATGATGTTGTAATTATAGTGATTTATGTCACAAAATTACCGAAGCGCATGGAGTGCGCACGACATTTTAGATGCTTTTAGGCTGGTAGGATAATTAAATTTTTCTAAAAAAACACCGTTTTTAGCAATATTGACCTTGAATTTACATTTGTCAGCCACATGTTAAATGACATCTCAGTAAGGTAATTTCAAGGGGAAAGTCACAAACTTATCTCCATGAAAAAGCCAATTAGTTTAGATGTTATGGAGCACACATGAGCGAAACCGTATCTCAAAACAAAGAAACTCGTGGTTTTCAATCAGAAGTAAAACAACTACTGCATTTAATGATCCATTCTCTTTATTCAAATAAAGAGATCTTTTTGCGCGAGCTGATTTCTAACGCATCAGATGCATCGGACAAGCTGCGCTTCCAAGCGCTATCTAACCCAGACTTATATGAAGGTAATGCAGATCTTTGCGTGAAACTGTCGTTTGATGAAAGCGCAAATACCTTAACCATTTCTGATAACGGTATCGGTATGAGCCGCGATGATGTGATCGAGCACCTAGGTACGATTGCAAAATCCGGGACCGCAGAGTTTTTCTCGAAACTGTCTGAAGAGCAGAGCAAAGACTCTCAGCTTATTGGTCAGTTTGGTGTTGGTTTCTACTCGGCGTTTATCGTTGCTGATGCCGTCACCGTACGTACTCGTGCTGCGGGCCTAGCCGCTGATGAAGCAGTACAATGGCACTCAGCCGGTGAAGGTGAGTACACCATCGAAAACATCACTAAAGAATCGCGTGGTACTGACATCATTCTTCATATGCGTGAAGAAGGTAAAGAATTCCTAAATGAATGGCGTCTACGTGATGTGATCAGTAAGTACTCGGATCACATTGGCATCCCAGTTTCAATCCAAACTGTTGTTCGCGATGACGAAGGCAAAGAAACGGATGAGAAGAAGTGGGAGCAAATCAACAAAGCTCAAGCACTGTGGACGCGTAATAAATCGGATATCTCAGATGAAGAGTATCAAGAGTTCTACAAGCACGTATCACATGACTTTGCCGATCCATTGGTTTGGAGCCATAACCGTGTAGAAGGTAAAAACGATTACACGAGCTTGCTTTACATCCCATCTAAAGCGCCATGGGATATGATGAACCGCGACCACAAATCAGGCTTGAAACTGTACGTACAACGCGTGTTCATTATGGACGATGCAGAGCAGTTCATGCCGTCTTACCTACGTTTTGTACGAGGTTTAATAGACTCCAATGATCTGCCACTTAACGTATCGCGTGAGATCTTACAAGATAACAAAGTGACTCAGTCTCTACGTAATGCTTGTACTAAGCGTGTGCTAACGATGTTAGAGCGCATGGCTAAGAATGATGAAGAGAAATACAAATCATTCTGGAAAGAGTTTGGTCTTGTGATGAAAGAGGGTCCGGCAGAAGACTTCGCAAACAAAGAGAAAGTTGCAGGCCTATTGCGCTTTGCTTCAACTGAAGTGGATTCTGCGGAGCAAACCGTGGGTCTAGCTGCTTACGTTGAGCGCATGAAAGAAGGTCAAGATAAGATCTACTACTTGACGGCAGACAGCTATGCAGCTGCGAAAAACAGCCCTCACTTAGAGCAGTTCAAAGCGAAAGGCATTGAAGTTATCTTGATGTACGACCGCATTGATGAGTGGCTGATGAACTACTTAACTGAGTTTGACGGCAAGCAGTTCCAGTCAATCACAAAAGCTGGGCTCGATCTAAGTCAGTTTGAAGATGAAGCAGAAAAAGAGAAGCAGAAAGAAACTGAAGAAGAGTTTAAGTCGGTTGTAGAACGCACGAAGTCTTACCTAGGCGATCGTGTGAAAGAAGTTCGTACGACCTTTAAACTCGCGTCTACACCTGCTGTTGTGGTAACGGACGATTACGAAATGGGCACTCAAATGGCGAAGCTTCTTGCAGCGGCGGGTCAGGCAGTGCCAGAAGTGAAGTACATCTTTGAGCTAAACCCTGAGCACGAGCTGGTTAAGCGCATGGCTGACGAAGCGGATGAAGAGGCATTTGGTCGTTGGGTAGAAGTCCTGCTTGGTCAAGCAATGCTTGCAGAGCGAGGCTCAATTGAGGACCCAACGGAGTTCTTAGGAGCTGTTAATAAACTTTTGACTAAGGTGTAATAACCTCAGTACATCAAAAAGCTCGCATTTCGCGAGCTTTTTGTTTGTTGTCGCAAAATTTTGCATCTCAGGTGTTGAGTTAATAATCAATAGGGCGTGAAAGAGGGTATCGTTAACATTCTTTAGTCTTAATACACTCTTTGCGCGGCGAACCTGTGATAGAATCTGCGACTTGAATGTGAGTAATAAGGCGTGTATTTTTGCTCGCCTATATACGTTATACCGAAACTTATCGTTGCGAGTGCTTCTCGGGTTTGGTGTCTAAGAAGCCCAGCTATTGTGAGCTTCGGTATAAATCTTAAATATTAAAGAGGATAAATCATGCGCATCATTCTTCTAGGTGCTCCAGGTGCAGGTAAAGGCACACAAGCAAACTTCATCATGGAAAAATACGGTATTCCACAAATCTCTACTGGTGATATGCTTCGTGCTGCTATCAAAGCAGGTACAGAGCTTGGTAAACAAGCTAAAGCTGTTATCGACGCTGGTCAGCTAGTTTCTGATGAAATCATCCTTGGCCTTATCAAAGAGCGTATCGCTCAAGAAGACTGTGCAAACGGTTTCCTACTGGATGGTTTCCCACGTACTATTCCTCAAGCTGACGGCCTAAAAGAAATGGGCGTTGATGTAGACTACGTTATCGAATTTGACGTTGCAGATGATGTGATTGTTGAGCGTATGGCAGGTCGTCGTGCTCACCTTCCTTCTGGTCGTACTTACCACGTTGTTTACAACCCACCTAAAGTGGAAGGTAAAGATGACGTAACTGGTGAAGATCTTGTTGTTCGTGATGACGACAAAGAAGAAACAGTACGTGCACGTCTAGGTGTTTACCACGAGCAAACTGCACCACTAATCAACTACTACGGTAAAGAAGCTGAAGCAGGCAACACTAAATACCTTAAGTTTGATGGTACTAAGCAAGTAGCTGAAGTTAGTGCAGATATCGAGAAAGCACTTTCTTAATTTGCTGAAGTCAAAAATTTAATATTTTGATATATTGAAAGCGACCCAAGTGGTCGCTTTTTTTAGTTTACTCGTAAACATATATCTAAATAACTTCAAGCTGCAGCGATGCAGCGCTGTGAGGCTATTTAAGTATATGAACCAAGCCGTTTACCATGAATAGGATGTTATGAAAGAGAATAATAAACAGGGTGTACTACTAGTGAACCTGGGTACTCCTGACGCACCAACCGCTCCTGCCGTAAAGCGCTTTTTAAGTCAGTTTCTTCATGATCACCGAGTGGTAGACATGACTCGATGGCTTTGGTGTCCGCTATTGCACGGCGTTATCCTTCCAATCCGAGCTCCCAAGGTTGCTAAACTCTATCAATCAGTTTGGATGGAAGAGGGCTCGCCACTGATGGTGTACTCTAAGCGTCAAACAGAAAAGTTGGCTCAAAAGCTTGATATGCCAGTCGAACTTGGCATGACTTATGGAAATCCAAGTTTGCAATCAGGTTTTGAAGCGCTGTTGGCTCAAGGGGTAGGGGAAGTCATCGTTTTACCTTTGTATCCGCAATACTCGGGCACAACAACGGCAGCGGTTTCTGACGGAATCACTAAAGCGTTTAAAAACCTGCCCGTGATACCGGGCTTTAGCTTTATTCGGGATTACTACAATCACCCGAAATACATTGAAGCGTTAGCGCATTCAGTTCGTGAACATTGGCAAGAGTATGGTAAGGGAGACTACTTGCTATGTTCTTATCACGGTATTCCAAAACGTTACGCTGATAATGGAGATGTTTACCCTCAGCACTGTGAAGAAACGACTCGCTTACTCGCTGAAGCGTTAGGGTTAAACGAGCAACAGATAGGTATGACGTATCAGTCTCGATTTGGCCGAGAAGAGTGGTTACAGCCCTATACCGATAAAACCCTAGAGGCACTTCCTGCAAAAGGGGTAAAAAATATCAATGTAGTGACACCAGCATTCTCTTCGGATTGTTTAGAAACGTTGGAAGAGATCTCGGAAGAGTGTAAAGAGATTTTCCTTGAAGCAGGTGGTGAAAGCTTTACTTACATTCCTTGTTTGAACGATAGTGAGCTTCATATAGAAATGATGGCTGAGTTAGTTCACTCTAAGCTTTAGGTACAAAAAGGGTCGCAAAAGCGACCCTTTCATTTTTTGTAGAGCGATTAAGCGACTTGTACTTGCTGCTCTTCTACTTGTTCTGCTGTGCTGTGAGTATTCTCTGCACCATGCATCCAGCGAACGAGCGTATTCGAGAACAGAAGTAGGATGACACCACTCACGGTAGCACTGACTGCAATGCCACTAAAGATAGCCATTGCGCCCAATTCTCCTACGTGAGATCCCACATAGCCCGCAACGTAGTTTGCAATCGCATTGCAGCCAAACCATGCACCCATCATGAGTGAAGCTAAGCGAAGCGGTGCTAACTTGGTCACCAGTGAAAGACCAATTGGAGATAAGCACAGTTCGCCCAATGTATGGAAGAAGAAAGCACCCACCAGCCACAACATTGATGTTTTTACCGTTGTGTCTCCACCTTGTTCTAGCACAGCGCCAACCATACATAGGAAGCCAATTGCCAAGAAAAATAGTGCCATTGCAAATTTCACTGGCGACGTAGGTTCGCGTTTACCCAGTTTTACCCAAAGGACCGCTAGAACCGGTGCTAGGGTAATAATGAAAAATGGGTTTAGCGATTGGAACCACGCAGCAGGTACTTCAAAGCCACCAATCATACGATCAGTATATTGTTGAGTGTAGATGTTCATCAGGCCACCGGCCTGCTCAAAGCCAGCCCAGAAGACGATAGTGAATAAGCTCATGACCAAAATTACTTTTAGTCGGTTTACTTCTTCTTTCGTTAAGGGTTGCTTCGTGGTTGAGTTTTTGTTGCTTAGATCTCGTTTTGCTGCGGGCTCGCGACCGATGTCACCAAGCCAAGACTGAGCTAGCACCATTTGCATCACTAGGCTAATAATCATACCTACACCTGCGGCCACAAAACCAGCTTTCCAACCGTACGAGGTTGTCACAGAGCCAGAAACGACGCCGGCAAGTAACGCACCTAAGTTGATACCCATATAAAAGATAGTGAATGCGCCGTCACGACGGTTGTCACCCTCTTTATATAAATCGCCAACCATGGTTGAGATATTCGGCTTAAAGAGGCCGTTACCAGTGATAAGCAGACCAAGACCTAAATAGAAACTGTGTAGCGAACCAATACCCAGAGCGTCAGCAGGAAGTGCGAGTGTAAACTGGCCGATAGCCATTAACGCGCCACCAAGCAAAATTGAACGGCGTTGACCTAGATAGTTATCCGCTAAGTAACCTCCGATGAGAGGTGTGATATACACAAGACCAGTATAAATACCGTATAGGTCTAGTGCGTCTTTAGTTGACCAGCCAAGGCCGCCATTCATCGTTGTATCTGTAAGGTAAAGTACTAGAATGGCGCGCATTGCGTAGTAAGAAAAGCGTTCCCACAGTTCAGTACCGAACAATAAGAACAAGCCACGAGGGTGGCCGAAATATTGATGTTGGTTTGACATAAGCTCTTCTAATAATAGTTATTACATTTTTTAACGACTTCTACGTATACATTGCAATTTAATGAGTGACAAACAATAAAATTTTGCATTACGACTAAAGTTGCTTGTTAAGTGACTGTTTTTGGGTGAATTTGCAGATGATATGATGGTGTGTTGGCTGTGTTACAAACTTAATTTCCATTTTTGTCTATGGACTTCTTCTCGTAAGCTATTGAAAAGATATCGTTAATGCGAGCGATGTATAATCATACTTTTATAGATAAACTGAATGTCAATGACTCAACTTTGGCTTAATGCTAGGATAAAAACAAAATAGAATTGGCTAGTAAAAAAGATGAAACGTTGGTATCTACTTTATTGTAAACGTGGGGAGCAGGTTAGGGCGAAACAGCACCTTGAAAACCAAGGTGTAGAGTGCTTTTATCCAACTGTAGAAGTTGAGAAGATTTTGCGCGGGAAAAGACAAAAAGTCGAAGAGCCGCTGTTTCCTTGTTATGTGTTTGCTTACTTTGATTATGAACAGGGACCTAACTTCACCTCAGTCCGCTCCACTCGAGGGGTTGTTGATTTCGTGCGTTTTGGTGCTCAACCGAAAGAAGTCCAAGGTGACTTAGTCTTTGAATTGATGCAGCTAGAAAAATGCTGTAATGAAAATACCGCTTCTGAGTGTATGCCAAAACCAGGTGATCAAATCCGAGTTAAGAGCGGTCAGTTTGCAGGTATAGATGCTATCTTCCAAGAGCAAGATGGTGAGAAACGCTCAATCATGTTAGTGCAGATGATCACTAAACGAGTGCCTGTCAGCATTGACAACAGCGATTTAGACTTGAAATAGCTAATGCGTACAAACAAAAAAAGAGGTGCTTTGGCACCTCTTTTTTAATCTTGCTGGTGATCACCAGCAGTGGGACGCTGTTTAGCGAGCTTAGCAAAACAACGATGATTACCGATTAGGTAGGGCATGACACCCTACTTAGTCGCTTAGTAAGCGTCGTTATGGACGGTTTGCACCGCACGACCTGACGGGTCTACACAGTTTTGGAATGACTCATCCCATTCAATCGCTTTCGCTGATGAACAAGCTACTGAAGGACCACCTGGCACACACTCAGCCGCTGAAGGTAGTGGGAACAGCTCTTCAAAGATTTCTCGGTACACGTAACCTTCTTTGGTGGTTGGCGTGTTGTATGGGAAGCGGTATTGAGCCGTTTCCATCTGCTGATCCGTCACTTTTTGCTCTGCGACTTCTTTCAACGTATCAATCCAGCTGTAACCTACGCCATCAGAGAACTGCTCTTTTTGACGCCATGCGATCGACTCTGGCAAGTAATGCTCAAAACACTCGCGTAGAATGTGTTTTTCCATTTTGCCGTTGCCACACATCTTATCTGCTGGGTTTAGGCGCATTGCAACATCAATAAACTCTTTATCAAGGAACGGTACTCGGCCTTCAACCCCCCATGCCGCTAGCGATTTGTTTGCGCGCGCGCAGTCAAACATGTTCAGAGCAAGCAGCTTACGTACTGTTTCTTCGTGGAACTCTTTCGCGTTTGGTGCTTTGTGGAAATATAGGTAACCACCAAAGATCTCATCTGCACCTTCACCAGAAAGTACCATCTTAATGCCCATCGCTTTGATCTTGCGACCCATTAAGAACATAGGTGTGGATGCGCGGATGGTGGTCACATCGTACGTTTCGATGTGGTAAATCACGTCGCGAATCGCGTCGAGACCTTCTTGAATTGTATAAGTCATTTCATGGTGAACGGTACCGATTTGGTCGGCAACTTCGCGAGCGGCTTTCAGGTCAGGCGCGCCTTCTAGGCCAACAGCAAAAGAGTGCAGTTGTGGCCACCAAGCTTCTGACTTTTCATCGTCTTCAATTCGCATTGCAGCAAAACGTTTAGCCACAGCAGAGGTGATGGATGAATCTAAACCACCTGATAGTAAAACACCGTATGGAACATCCGTCATTAGTTGGCGTTTAACCGCTGCTTCTAGCGCTTCAGTCAGTTCTTCTTTGCTGGTGGTGTTACCTTGAACGGCAGCGTATTCGTTCCAGTCACGAACATAGTAACGCGTTGGCTCGGCATCTTTTGAACTGTAGTAGCTACCTGGAGGGAACTCGCTCACTGTTTTACATACTGGAACAAGTGCCTTCATCTCTGATGCAACATAGTAGTTGCCATGCTCATCATGACCTTGATAAAGAGGGATAATGCCAATGTGGTCGCGACCGACTAAGTATTCGTCTTTTTCTTCATCGTACAGAACAAAAGCGAAAATACCGTTTAGTTCTTCAAGGAGATCTGCACCCATATCTTGGTACAGTGCAAGAATGACTTCACAGTCTGAATCGGTTTGAAACTCGTATTTTCCTTCGTAACGAGCACGAATTTCTTTATGGTTGTAGATTTCACCATTGACTGCAAGGATGAGCTTTTTATCAGGGCTGTATAGCGGTTGTGCACCACTATTTAGACCAACAATCGCCAAGCGCTCATGCGCTAAAATAGCACGCTCTGAAGAGTAAATCCCAGACCAGTCAGGGCCACGATGACGAAGTTTTTTCGACATTTCTAATGCGATAGGGCGCAATGCGGCTGCATCGCTTTTAATGTCTAAAATGCCAAATACTGAACACATACTACATCCTTACTAAACTAAATAATTTCTAATCGGTATGGCTTCAATTTGCCATTACTAGTAAAAAAAGCAACGTTTTGTGATTATAAAAATGATAAAAAGCCTTGTTGTATAAATATTATTTAATTTAATGGCTGGTTTGGTGAATGGAATCAAGGTTTGGTATAAAAACCATACAAAAAAGCCTTTCTATTGATAGAAAGGCTTTTAAAAAATATTAGTATGGTTGCTTATTTTATTGGTGTGAACTGAGGTTCAAGTTGTTTACACACATGTCGAGCAAAACCGCTACCTGCTTCACTGTATATATTGAATGCGGCGTCAACTCCGCTTTCCAGCAAACCTTCTAACTGATCTGGGTACTCGGCGATAGCAGCTATTTGCCCTTTATATTTTCTGCGTTTAAGCTGCTCAAGTGCGGTTTGGTTACCTTGATGATGGGGCATGGCAAGCAGCACCAGTTTGACATGACCTGTATCTAAAATTCGTTCCCAAAAATCTGGGTCTGTGGCATCGCCAGCGATCACGTTTCTTCCCTCTGAACGGTGCTGATGTGCTGCATCTTCACGAATTTCTATGCCTAGTGAAATTTTGCCATAGCGCGCACGTAATTCATCATAGGCCCCTGTCCCGATGCGACCCATGCCTAAGATCAATACCTGGGCATGCCCAGGGTTAATGAGTTGGTCACGCTGGTTAAGCTTTTCTGCGGCTGTCTCTTGCAGCCACTTGCCGGAGTGTTGATAAATTTTGTGGCTAAGGCGGTTAAGTGGCGCAGAAATAATAAAGGACACAGACACCGCAACCGCAATCGCAGCGAGCATATCGCTTGGCATCCAGCCCATTTTATAGGCCAACCCTGCGACTATAAGGCCAAACTCACTGTAGTTGAACAGCGATAAAGAGGCGAGCAAAGAGGTACGTACTCGAAACTTAAAGTGATTAATCGTGACGAAGTACAAAAGCCCTTTTATTGGCAACAGTAAGATAAATAGTAGGGCGAGTACGACGCCATTGACGCTCAATGAAGCGGACAAGCCAATGTTTAAAAAGAAGCAGACTAAGAACAGCTCCTTCATATTGAATAGCGATTTGGATAGCTCTGAAGCTTTAGGGTGGCCAGCGAGTAGCATGCCTAAAATCAGCGCGCCCAAGTCTGGTTTCATTCCGACCAGTTCGAATAGCCCTGCCCCAACAACAAGCGCGAAGAAAATACCGAACAGCACCAGCATTTCGCCGTGGCCAACTTTATCTAACAGTTTATAGAATAGTGGACGAAGGAAAGGCAATGCGAACAAACCAATGGCATACCATTCTGGGACTTTTCCGGTTGAAGCAGTCAGGAATACCACGGCAAAAATATCTTGCATAACCAAGATACCGATCGCGAGTGTGCCGTAGGTCGCGTTCATTTCCCCTTTTTCTTGCAATGCTTTTACGGCAAAAACGGTACTGGAGAACGATAGTGCAAACGCTAAAAGTAGGATTTGACCGCTATCCATACTGGCGAGCGAAGTTAAGCCCAGTAGTTTTAAACCTGATAGCGCTAGTGCAAAAAAAGCGGTAGACAGTATGTTGTGGGCGGTCGCTCCTCCCCATATTTCTTTGGACAGTAGCGTTTTGACATCAAGTTTGAGTCCGATCGTGAATAAAAGAAGAGTGACACCAAGATCTGCAAGAGTGACGATAACGTCATTGCTTTGATAGCCAAATGCATGCAAACCAAATCCTGCCAGTAGAAAACCAACGAGGGGAGGGAGGCTACATTTAAGCGCAATAAAGCCAGCTAAAAAAGCTGTTGTAATTAGAATAATTTCCATACTGTTGAGCTGTATTCCTGATATACAAAAACGGGCTGTGAAAACACAGCCCGAGATTGTAACTCAATTAGTTGTATAAACTTAGTCTTCAAGTAACTTTTGTAACAAAACTCCGTTTAGCATTGCGCGTTTAATCATCGCAAATGCGCCCATCGTTGGCTGCTTATCAATGTGTGAAGCCACGATAGGAAGGTCGTTATGGAAAGTTTTGAGAGATTGATTTTCGACATTGCGTTGAATTGCAGGGAAGACTATGTCTTGTGCGGCAGTAATGTCGCCCGCAATGACAATTTTCTGAGGATTAAACAAGTTAACGGTAATTGCAATCGCTTTACCTAACTGGTTACCCACTCGCACTAAACTCTGCTTTGCAAGTTCGTCACCATCCATTGCATGCTGACACACTGCTTCAATCGTGATGTTTTCAAGGTCAGTCAAACTTGACTCATAGCCTTGAGCAATCAGTTGTTTTACTCGTTGGATAATGGCTGGGTTCGCTGCTACGGTTTCTAAGCAACCAAAGTTCCCACATTGGCACTGTTCACCAAGCGGATCGATTTGGATATGACCAATTTCACCGACGTTGCGGTTAAAACCAAGAAAAACCTGGCCGTTAACGATAATACCTGCGCCAGTACCGCGGTGAACGCTAACTAAAATGGAGTCCTGACAGTCTTGGCTTGCCCCAAAGTAGTGCTCCGCTAACGCCATGCCACGTACGTCATTCCCAACAAAGCATGCGGTATTAAACTTCTCTCCAACAATTTCACCCAGCGCCAGATTATCGATATCGGTATTCGGCATGTACTCAACTACGCCTGTTGTTGGGTTTACAAGGCCCGGTAGCGTAATACCAATTGCGATGAGCTGATCAATTTTGTCTTCGCAACGGTTTACGAATTCTTTAAGTAAATCGATAAGCCCAGCGATCAAGTCAGCTTGGTTGGTGTAATGCAATTCGTGTTGATCTTCCGCAAGTGCAGTGCCACCTAAATCGTACAAACAAAATTGTACGTAATCTCGACCTAAACGAACCGCAATAGAGTGAAAGGGTTTGACTTCGGTGGTCAGAGAGATTGCACGACGACCACCAGTTGAAGCTTGCTGGGCGACCTCTTTAATAAGGCCGCGCTCTAAAAGTTGGCGGGTTATTTTGGTAACACTAGCAGGTGCGAGCTGGCTCACATCTGCGACTTGAATACGGGAGATAGGACCTTGCTGATCAATCAGCCTATATACCGCAGCGCTGTTAAGCTGTTTTACTAAATCTACATTACCAATCTGTCCGCCATTCATGCTTAATTTTGCTCGTATTGTCCGTTAACAACCGTCGCTTTTACTTTGAAGTCACGATCGAAAATGGTTAGGTTTGCAACCATCCCTTTTCGAACTCGGCCAAGGCGATCCTCAACACCAATTGCAGTTGCTGGGTATAACGTGGCCATTCGTAGAGCTTCGTCTAAAGCGATCCCCGCGTGCTCAACTGAATTCTGAACTGCTTCTATCATTGTCAAAGCTGAGCCGCCTAGTGTGCCGTTTTCATCAACACACTTACCATCTCGGTAATATACTTTCTTACCGACAAAAATAAAGTGATCAATGTTAGCACCTGCTGGAGCTGTGGCATCCGTCACCAAAACAAGCTTTTCACCTTTGATTTTATGAGCAATTCGGATGTTTGCGTAGTCTACGTGGAAACCATCAGCAATAATGCCAGCATAAACGTCAGGCGTATCATAAATTGCACCAACAACTCCAGGTTCACGACCAACCATAGGTGTCATCGCATTAAATAGGTGTGTGGCAAAAGTAATACCTGCTTCAAAGCCTTTACGCGCTTCGGCGTAGGTCGCATTTGTATGACCAATAGAAACTACGATGCCGGCTGCTTTTAATCGTGCAATATGCTCTGGATCGTTTTGCTCTGGTGCAAGCGTTACTTTAGCGATGATATCGGCGTTTGCGCAGATCAGATCAATCATGCTTTCATCTGACGGGCGAATAAAATCGACGTTGTGGATACCTTTTTTCGCGACGTTAAGATAAGGGCCTTCTAGGTGTAGACCAAGTGATTGGTTTTGATATTGGTTATGATATTCACGAGCGGCAGAAATTGCAGTTCGCATATCTTCGTCTGATGAAGTAATGAGCGTTGGTAAGAAGCTAGTACAGCCGGACTTGAGGTTTGCTTCGTGCATGATTTGCATGGTTTCCGGTGTGATTGCATCGTTTAGCATTACACCGCCACAGCCATTCAGTTGCAGGTCGATAAAGCCCGGACTTAGGTTTGCGCCTGCGAGGTCTTTCACTTCGATGCCCTGAGGTAGCTCTGCAACCGGCACAATAGATTGAATAAGGTCGTTTTCGATGATGACCGCATGATCGGTAAGAACATCACTACCGGTATAAATTTTACAGTTACTTAGCGCGTACATAGTCAGCTAGTCCTTATAGATGAGAATTCAATTTCTATATCGTTACCTAAGTGGAGACTGCTTTAGTCATATGGGTACTTAGTTTGTATCACTGAATTAGATAACGAGTCACATACAGCAAGTCGCGTTTTATCGATGTTATTGTCATAGTAACTAACTGAAAAGTAATAATTGTATGGTTTTTTATGATTCTTTTTCAGAGCAAAGTTACAGTGATTTACCCGCCTAGATACCAAAATAACACTGATTCTGCCTTGCATAAAGTGCGAGAATATTATCTTTAAAACGCCATTTTTTCGTATAATAAAATAAGTTTTATGATCTCGCTAGCAAAAACCTTCCGAAAGGGCAAATTGTGGTGATTATGATCACAAACGGTGAGCTTTTAATTTGCGGAGCAAAATTAATGTCATAAACTGAGGATGACTAAATTGGACGACTGAAATAAGTCATTCAACATAACATCTAATCCTATAGGGGGAACTTAAGGTGAATATTCTCGGATACGCGCAGAAGTTAGGTAAAGCTCTTATGCTTCCTATTGCGACTTTGCCAATCGCAGGCTTGTTACTGCGCTTGGGCCAGCCGGATGTTTTTGACATCGCATTTATGGCACAAGCAGGTAACTCAATCTTTTCTAACCTTCCATTGTTGTTTGGCCTTGGTATTGCGATCGGTCTATCTAAAGACGGTCAAGGTGCAGCTGGCCTTGCTGGTGCAGTTGCGTACTTTGTACTGACAGCGACAGCGTCAACAATTGATGCATCAGTAAACATGTCGTTCTTTGGTGGTATCATCGCAGGTATTATTGCTGGCCACTCTTACAACGCTTTCCATGCTACACGTCTTCCTGAGTGGCTTGCTTTCTTCTCTGGTAAACGTTTAGTGCCGATTATGGCAGGTCTATTCGCTTTAGTTGCTGGTGCAGTTGGTGGCATTGTATGGCCAACAATTCAAGGTGGTCTAGATGCGCTTGCTCATGGCATCTCAACTTCTGGCGCTATTGGTCAGTTTATCTACGGTACACTGAACCGAGCCCTTATTCCTGTAGGTCTACACCACGTACTTAACTCATTCTTCTGGTTTGGTATGGGGTCTTGTCAAGAAGTGCTAGTAACTGGTGCAAATGCTGCGGGTCAAGCGCTTCCTGCTCTACAACAACTGTGTGTTGATCCTGCGCTAGCGAAAACGCTTGTGGCTGGTCAAACTCATACATTTGAATTCGCTAACTCTGTCACTCCTGAAATCACTGCAACAGTGAAGGAAGTAACTGAAACAGTTAAATCTGGTGACCTACACCGTTTCTTCGGCGGCGATAAGAGCGCTGGTGTGTTCATGAACGGTTTCTTCCCAGTAATGATGTTCGGTCTACCTGGTGCGGCGCTTGCTATGTACCTAGCGGCTCCTGCTGAGAAACGCAGCCAAGTTGGTGGTGCATTGTTCTCTGTTGCATTCTGTTCATTCCTAACTGGTATCACAGAGCCTCTAGAGTTCATGTTCGTATTCCTAGCGCCTGCACTATACGCGATTCACGCAGTGTTCACTGGTCTGTCGCTTGTTGTTGCGAACATGCTTGGTACGCTACACGGCTTCACATTCTCAGCTGGTCTAATTGACTACTTGTTGAACTACGGTCTAGCAACTAAACCGCTACTACTTGGTGCAGTTGGTCTTGGCTTTGGTGCTCTATACTTCTTCACATTCAGCTTCGCAATCCGCGCATTCAACTTGAAATCGCCTGGTCGTGAAGATGACGACAGCGAAGCAGCAGCGCCTGCTGGTGAGAAGAAAAGTGGTGACCTAGCTCGCCAATACTTAAAAGTACTTGGCGGTCATGACAACCTAACTTCAATCGACGCATGTATCACTCGACTACGCTTGACGCTAAAAGATCGTTCAGTCGCTGATGAGGAAGTACTGAAGAAATTGGGTGCGAAAGGTGTGGTTAAACTTGGTGAAAACAACCTTCAAGTTATCCTTGGTCCTCTAGCTGAAATCGTTGCTGGCGAAATGAAAGCAATCGGTGCTAATGAAGACCTATCGAATGTAAAACTGCCTTAATTACATCGAACTGATATCTGACTAAGACCTCCCTCGGGAGGTCTTTTTTTGTTTTGGCACTTTGAATCTGCTGTGCTTTCGCACTAACTCGATAAATATTGTCGTTTTAGCGCGAGTTCTTGTTGTCTAATTGCTTAGAATTGTGGATCATTAGAAACAATGTACTCTGCAAAACCATACTTGGATGCAGAGTTCCGTTTTCTCTGACAATACTAATATTTTTGAGGTGCTATAGATGAGTGAAGCTGATGCTCGTCCATCAAACTTTATTCGCCAGATCATTGATAAAGATCTAGCGGATGGTAAACACACTAGCGTGCATACTCGATTCCCGCCGGAGCCAAATGGCTACCTGCATATCGGTCATGCTAAGTCTATCTGTTTGAACTTCGGTATTGCTCAGGACTACCAGGGTCAATGCAATCTACGTTTCGACGATACGAACCCTGAAAAAGAAGACATCGAATACGTTGAGTCTATCAAGAAAGATGTAAACTGGTTGGGCTTTGAGTGGAGTGGTGAAGTATGTTACTCATCAAACTACTTCGATAAGCTTTACGAATATGCAATTGAATTGATTAACAAAGGCTTAGCGTATGTAGATGAGCTAAGTCCAGAGCAGATTCGTGAATACCGTGGCACGCTAAAGGCGCCAGGTAAACCAAGCCCATACCGTGACCGTTCTGTTGAAGAGAACTTAGCGTTATTTGAAAAAATGCGCGCTGGTGAATTTGAAGAAGGTAAAGCGTGTCTTCGTGCCAAGATTGACATGGGTTCTTCATTCATGGTTATGCGCGATCCAGTTTTATACCGTGTGCGTTTTGCTACCCACCACCAAACTGGTGATAAGTGGTGCATTTACCCAATGTACGACTTCACGCACTGTATCTCTGATGCATTAGAAGGCATTACGCATTCTATCTGTACGCTTGAGTTTATGGATAACCGTCGTCTGTACGACTGGGTTCTGGACAACATCACGATCGAAAGCCGTCCGCATCAATACGAGTTTAGTCGCTTAAACCTTGAGTACACAGTGATGTCTAAACGTAAGCTTAATCAACTCGTCACTGAAAAACTGGTTAACGGTTGGGATGACCCACGTATGCCAACAGTCTCAGGTCTGCGTCGTCGAGGCTTCACGCCAGCATCTATCCGTGAGTTCTGTAAGCGTATTGGTGTAACGAAGCAAGAAAATATGATCGAGTTTAGCTCACTAGAATCTTGTATTCGTGATGACCTAAACGAGAACGCTCCGCGTGCAATGGCTGTGTTGGATCCTGTTAAAGTTGTTATCGAAAACTTTGAAGAAGGTGCAGTAGAAAACTTGACGGTCGCTAATCACCCAAACAAACCAGAGATGGGTGTGCGTGAAGTACCATTCACTCGTGAGTTGTGGATTGAGCGTGAAGACTTCCGTGAAGAGGCGAACAAAAAGTACAAGCGTTTAGTGCTAGGTAAAGAAGTTCGCTTACGTGGTGCTTACGTGATCAAAGCAGAGCGCGTTGAAAAAGATTCCGAAGGCAACATCACGACTATCTTCTGTTCTTACGATGCAGACACACTAGGTAAGAACCCTGCTGATGGCCGTAAAGTAAAAGGTGTGATTCATTGGGTATCAGCTGATAAAGCATTACCAGCGGAAATCCGTCTGTACGATCGTCTATTTACGGTTCCAAACCCGGGTGCAGCAGAAGACTTTGCTTCTACAATCAACCCTGAATCATTAGTTGTGATCAATGGTTTTGTAGAGCCTAGCTTAGCGTCAGCAGAAGCAGAAAAAGGCTACCAGTTTGAGCGTATGGGTTACTTCTGCGCAGACTCGAAAGATTCTTCAGCAGATAAACTAGTATTCAACCGCACGGTTGGCCTACGTGATACTTGGGCAAAAATTGAGAACCAATAATCTCGATTAATGCAAAAATCGATAAAAATGCCAGCAAATGCTGGCATTTTTTTATTCTCATTATCGTAATGCGGCGGTTATAGGTAGTGTAGGGAGTTGCTTAAGAACGAGGGACGTTTGATAAATGTTCGGTTTGGAAGCAAAACAATGATGTTTATTAAGGTTTGAATTGGTAAGTCTAATCGACGCTTTACAAAAGTTGGTACGGCAATTCAGCTATTGAAAGATATCGCCCTCAGAAACAAAAAACGCCAGCATGAGCTGACGTTTATTTTAAATCAACAAACCGTTATTTTTTTGGTTTGTGTGCATCTGGATTGTCTTTACAACCACCATCACTGCACTTGCCGTACAAGTATAAGCTGTGGTTTGTTAGCGTGACATTGTACTTAGCTGCAATCTCTTTTTGACGTTCTTCAATAAGATCGTCAGAAAATTCAATTACCTCACCACAGTCTAGGCACACTAGATGGTCGTGGTGATGTTGAGTCGATAATTCGAAGACTGACTTACCACCTTCAAAGTGGTGACGAGTTACAATACCAGCATCATCGAATTGGTTTAGAACTCGGTAAACAGTTGCTAGGCCAATCTCTTCACCTAGATCAATCAACTTTTTGTACAAATCTTCAGCACTGATGTGCTGGCAGTCTGGCTGCTGAAGTACTTCTAGAATTTTTAGCCTTGGAAGGGTTACTTTTAAACCCGCATCCTTCAGCGCCTGATTATTATCTGACATATACTTTCCCGTTGGATCATCTGCAGCGATTTAACAGAATTCAATCTTCCTACCATTATAGGATAAGCGCTCAGAACATTAAACCACGAACTTCAAAGGGTTAATAGAATCTTTTTGTAAATTAGAAATAGGTCGATTATATTACAGATCTGACCAGTTACAATTATGTAACATTGAGCTTAGAGAGGGCACGGACTGCGATGAATAAGCGACTTGCGAAGATATACAAACCAGGAATTGTAAAATTCGCACTCAATATTTGGCCACCTTTTTGGGGCGCTGGTATTAAAATCTTACATATTTCTGAAGACTTTCGTACCGTCAAGGTGCGTTTGAAACTTCGCTGGTGGAATAAAAACGCCAATCGTACTCAGTATGGTGGCAGTATTTTCTCTTTAACTGATCCCATTTACTCGTTGATGCTGATGGGGATTCTACGCGAGGAGTATTACGTGTTGGATAAAGAGGCGAGTATTAACTTTATTAAGCCAGGGCAAAGTGATTTATTTGCAGAATTTGAGGTCACTGAAGGAATGCTAGAAAACATTTATCAAATGACACGGAATGGAGAAAAGTGTTTTCCTGAATTTATTACCCATGTAAAAGATAAGCAGGGGAATGTGGTTTCAGAGGTTCAACGCAAGCTTTATGTAAGAAAGAAACCTCAGTATCGCGAAGAGGAAGTGCTCACCGATGCTTTGTGAAAATATACAAAAAGACCTCCAACCGGAGGTCTTTGTATAATTCGATTTATTTAGCCTTCAAGCTCAGCTAAACACATTTCTTCGTAAATCTGTTTAACCCAGTTCTCAACACGTTCGTCAGTCAGTTCCGGTTGACGGTCTTCATCGATACATAGACCTACGAATTGGCTGTCGTCACCTTCAACAAGTGCTTTAGACGCTTCAAATTCGTAGCCTTCTGTTGAAGTATGGCCAAGAATTGTGCCGCCTTTAGACTCAACGATATCACGTACCGTGCCCATCGCGTCACAGAAATATTCTGCGTAGTCCTCTTGGTCGCCACAGCCAAAGATAGCCACTAGCTTAGTAGAGAAGTCGATTTGCTCAAGTTCAGGGAAGAAGTCATCCCAATCACATTGTGCTTCACCGTAGTACCAAGTTGGGATACCTAGAAGAAGAAGATCGAAGTTATCAATGTCTTCTTTGCTGCTTTTCGCGATGTCTTGAACGTGAACTAGATGCTTACCTAGTTGCTTTTGAATCATCTTTGCAACGGCTTCAGTATTACCTGTGTCGCTACCGAAGAAGATACCTACACTTGCCATAGAGTCTATACCTTTACATTGTTTGTTATTGGCGATGGTACTAAGGGTTTAACCTAACCCAGAGCCTTCCCAAGTTAGCTGAATTACACCTTTTGCAATAAAGCCAGCACAGCCTAGGAAAAGGACTAACCATACAATACGACGACCAAAAACAGGTACATTGCCTTGCTTTAGCACATCTTTTATCGCCATCCCGATGAAAAAGAAGATAGCAGCAAAAAGAAGATCGAGCCCAATAGACTCGAGCATATCCATATAGTCGTAAAGCATTTTAGTCCTTCATGCCGAAAAATCTTGGGCGCACTATACCACTGTTAAACGGTAAAGTTAATGCACTACAAGAAGGGTTATTTCAATAATCTATTGTTGCTTTTCGAATTTGTTAACTCGAAATGTATTTCCGAATGACTCTCATTACTTCAGCCGGTTTTTCGGCGTGAAGCCAGTGGCCAGTATTAGCGATAATATGTGCTTTTGCTTGTTTGAACTGTTTTTGCATCGCAGGTTGGTGCTCTGGCATTAAGTAATCGGAATCACCACCTTTAATAAACAGAGTGGGTATGTCTGTTGGGGCAATTTCCTGCCAGCCGATAATTTGTGCGTAATTCTCAAAAAGGCTCAGTACGTTAAACCGCCAGTCCATTTTATCGCCATTTTTGTATAGTGACTTAGAGAGAAATTGTCTTACACCGTCGATCTCAACATGTTGAGCTAGGATATCCATCGCTTGTTGACGGCTTGCTGGCTTTTCGTTAATTACGGCGTGTAAACCGTTAAACACATTGTCGTGACGGTTTGCTGTGTAGGCGACAGGTGCCATGTCGAGTACAACCAACTGTTTGACGAGCTCTGGAGCAATGTCCACCAGTGTCATCGCGACCTTTCCACCCATTGAATGCCCAATAATAATAGATGGATCAACATTTAAGTGTTGTAGGAGTTGTGCCACATCTTTTGCCATGTCGGCGTAATTATGAATGTTTGAGTGAAAAGAGAGGCCGTGATTTCTCAGATCAATACTGATCACCGTGTGATCTTTAATAAGATCGCGGGCTAATAGACCCAGATTACTTAAACTACCAAACAATCCGTGAATCAAAACAACTGTTTGGCCTTGGCCTTCCTGCTTATAGTTGAGTAATGCTGACATTTTATCTTATTCGTGATGGGTTTAACGTGGAGTATCCGAGAGGATCTCGTTATAATCCCCCAGAGTTTAAACATTGAGAATGTGAAAAGCGAATGAAAACAATTGAGGTTGATGAGGATCTATACCGTTACATTGCTAGCCAAACTAAGCATATCGGTGAAAGCGCCTCGGATATTTTGCGACGCCTTTTAAACCTTGATGGTCAGTTGCAGGAAGCTGAAGCCGCGCCTGTAGTAGAGAAGCCACAAGGGATTGTAGTAAGTAAAGATGCGGGTAAAACGGAATCTGTTGATGTAGTGAAAGAAATGCGTTCGCTGCTTATTTCTGATGAGTTTGCCGGTCTAAAAAAAGCGATTGATCGCTTTATGTTAGTACTATCGACCTTACATAAATTAAATCCAGAAGGTTTCGCGCAGGCTACGAATGTAAAGGGACGCAAACGCGTGTACTTTGCAGATAATGAAGAAACCTTGTTGGCAAATGGCAACACGACCAAGCCAAAAGCCATTCCTGGCACACCGTTTTGGGTTATCACGAACAACAATACCAGTCGTAAAAGACAGATGGTTGAACAAGTGATGACACACATGGGGTACCAACCTGACTTAATAGAAAAAGTAACAGGTTCAATCTAAGAAACCTGATAGAAGCCTCATAATGTGTCGCAGTTAGCGGATATTATGAGGCTTTTTTAATTTTATTTGTATTTAAAGAAAGGATGTCAAACATGGCTATGCACCCTCGTGCTGGGCAAAAAGCGCAGCAGGAAGATCTTCATAATATTCCGGCACTTGTTGCCAATTACTTCTTGCTTCAACCTGATGCTAAGAACCCCGATCACAAGGTTCAATTCGGCACATCAGGTCACCGTGGTACCGCTGATAAGCATACATTTAACGAAAACCACATTTTGGCTATTGCTCAAGCGGTTGCAGAAGTTCGTGCCCAGCAAGGGACCACAGGTCCTTTGTTTGTCGGTAAAGACACGCATGCTTTGTCTGAACCTGCATTTTCTAGCGTGATTGAAGTTTTGATTGCGAATGGCGTAAAAGTCATCGTACAGCAGGATAACGGCTACACGCCAACACCAGGTATCTCGCACGCAATTCTGACTTACAACATCAAGCACGATGAAAAAGCAGACGGTATTGTGATTACACCATCTCATAATCCACCACAAGACGGCGGTATCAAATACAATCCGACTCACGGTGGTCCAGCAGAAGCTGAGTTGACTCAAGCTATCGAAGATCGTGCGAACGCACTGATTGCCGAAGGTTTACAAGGTGTTAAACGCTTACCACTAGCAGAAGCAAAAGCATCGGATCTGTTTGTGGAGATGGACTTGGTTAAACCCTATATCGATGATCTGGTGAACGTTATCGATATGGAAGCAATCCAAAAAGCAAATCTGAAGATTGGTGTAGATCCATTGGGTGGCAGCGGCATCGATTACTGGCGTCAAATTGGTCAGGCATACAACCTAGACCTAACGCTAGTAAGTGAAGCGATTGATCCTTCTTTCCAATTCATGTCTCTCGATAAAGACGGCGTTGTACGTATGGACTGTTCTTCTCCTTACGCAATGGCGGGTCTATTGGCACTGAAAGACGAATACGATTTAGCATTTGGTAACGATCCTGACTACGACCGTCACGGTATCGTTACGCCAAAAGGTTTGATGAACCCGAACCACTTCTTAGCCGTTTGTATCGACTACCTATACCGCCATCGTGACGCATGGGGTAAAGATGTAGCTGTTGGTAAAACACTAGTATCAAGTGCACTGATTGACCGTGTTGTTGCGGATCTAGGTCGTGAGCTATGTGAAGTACCAGTAGGCTTTAAATGGTTTGTTGATGGTCTGTACACTGGTAAATTCGGCTTCGGTGGCGAAGAAAGTGCCGGGGCATCTTTTCTTCGTAAAGATGGTACGCCTTGGTCAACAGACAAAGACGGCATCTTGTTATGTCTTCTAGCGGCAGAGATCACTGCGGTAACGGGTAAGAACCCACAAGACTACTATGAAGAGCTAGCGGCGAAACACGGTGAGTCGAAATACAACCGTATTCAAGCTGTAGCGAATGGCCCTCAAAAAGACGTACTGAAGAAGTTGTCACCAGAAATGGTCGTGGCTGAAACACTAGCGGGTGATCCAATTACGGCTCGTCTCACGCATGCGCCTGGTAATGGTGCTGCAATCGGTGGTCTAAAAGTAACGACTGCCAACGGCTGGTTTGCTGCTCGTCCATCAGGCACAGAGGACATCTACAAGATTTACTGTGAAAGCTTCAAAGGTGAAGAGCACCTAAAACAAATCGAAGCAGAAGCACAAGAGATCGTTAATCAAGTGTTTGCAGCTGCCGGCCTGTAAACCATTCAATAGTCGATTTAGAAAACAAAGGGTTGATGTGCAAGCATCAACCCTTTTGCGTTTTAATATTCCTGAACTGAGTTGTTTCCGGGCCAGGAATCCGGTACCACAAACCAGAATTGACCGTCCTCCGTTTGTGCATGTACAAATCGGTCTGAAGGCTTTTCAATGGGTTGAGATAAATCGTCCGTACCAATCGCCCAGCATGGTTTGTGTAAATGATAAAGTGGCTTACCGATTAACTCCCATTGGCTCTGGTAGCACCAGTAACCACTAATCTGACTTGGATTTAGTTCATAACCCAAGCACTCGCTAGGAGTTGGCTCTGGAGTAAACGGATTAATATAGAGTCGTCCTTGCATCAATAGACGTTCTTGTGGAGCGTCGTTTAACGGAATTATTTTTTGAAATTCCGGGCGATCGCTCATTTTCAACTGATGAGTAAGCATTCTATTCAGTTTTGTATGCAGCTGGTCGTGAGCATTCGGACCATACCAAACGCCGTTATAAAGAAGATAAAACTTAATCGCTACTTCCCAGTGTTCTATTTGATTTGATTCTGTATTCCGCAACACCAAGTCGATAGCACCAATAGTCTTACCTTCGATGTCGTTTAACTGAACCTCTTCCGCGATAACCTGATATCGTTCTGAACTAGAGAGAACTGCAGTGCATAAGTGCTGATATAAAAAGCCCAATCTTGGATTACCATTGTATTGCTCAGCGTTATTTAAAGGCGTTACCGAAAGATCCTCTAAGGTTGTAAACGGAGGGCGTAACTTGAAAAGAGGAGGTGAAGTGGCGATCCATTGGTAAAAGCGTTGCAGTTGGTTCATCCGTATCCCTATATGTATGGTGAGGCGACAAGCTTTGTTATTGTAACTAAATTTGCTTTTGAGGGTAGGGTGGCTAGCATCGATATTAGGGTTCGAGATACACTTTAAGTACCTAAATGATATCAAGGTGCCAGATGTCAAAACGTTGTTGTATCAACTAGGTTGCACACTCTCGGTCTGATTTCATCGAGAGGTTATTTAGGTTTACATGCGCTAGAAATTGGAAGTAATAATGAATAACTTAAAGCTAGAACAGATTCTTAATGACAAACTGTCACCGCAGTTAATTAAAGATTACGCACCAAACGGGTTACAGGTAGAAGGGACGCCAGCCGTAAAGCGTATTATCACTGGCGTAACTGCCTCCCAAGCCTTAATCGATAAAGCGATTGAGCTTAATGCAGACGCATTACTCGTTCATCACGGCTATTTTTGGAAAGGTGAACCTGAGCCAATTCGTGGTATGAAAGGTAAACGAATTCGTAGTCTGATCAAAAACGATATCAACTTATATGGTTATCACCTTCCTCTGGATATTCACCCAGAGCTAGGCAACAACGCCGAATTAGCTCGCTTACTTGAAATCGAAGTAGAAGGTGGACTTGAAGGACATCCTCAATCAGTAGCCATGTTTGGACGCTTGAAAAAACCGATGTCTGGTGCTGAGTTTGCGAGCAAGATCAATCAAGTTCTTGATAGAGAACCACTGCATATTGCTCCAGAGAATACCGATAAGATGATTGAGACGGTCGGTTGGTGCACTGGTGGAGGGCAGGATTTTATTGAGCTTGCTGTACAACACGGATTAGATGCGTTTATCTCTGGCGAAATTTCTGAGCGTACAACCTATACTGCGCGAGAAATGGACATTCATTACTTTGCTGCAGGTCATCATGCTACTGAGCGTTATGGTGTTCAGGCTTTAGGAAAATGGCTAGCGGATGAATACGGCCTACATGTCGAGTTTATCGATATTGATAATCCGGTTTAGTGTTCGCTATTCATATCGTGAAACGCTGAAAAGAAAAAAGGGTTGAGACAAAATCTCAACCCTTTTGTTTGTTTATCTTCTAACTAAAAAGATCATTCACGTTCGTGAAGTGGAGAAAACTCACGCTGTGTTTCACCAGTGTATAGCTGACGAGGACGACCGATGCGGTTCAGTGGATCGCTGTGCATTTCGTTCCAGTGAGCAATCCAGCCGATGGTACGAGAAATCGCGAAGATAACCGTAAACATAGAAACTGGAATACCAATCGCTTTAAGAATGATACCTGAGTAGAAGTCTACGTTCGGGTACAGCTTCTTAGAAACGAAGTACTCATCAGAAAGCGCAATGCGCTCAAGTTCCATTGCTACATCTAGTAGAGGGTCTTGAATGTTTAGCTCTTTGAGAACTTCATGACACGTTTCGCGCATTACTGTCGCACGTGGATCGTAGTTTTTATAAACGCGGTGACCAAAGCCCATTAAGCGGAATGGGTCATCTTTGTCTTTCGCGCGGTCTACATACTCAGGGATGTTATCGACGCTGCCAATCTCTTCTAGCATTCTCAAGCACGCTTCGTTTGCACCACCGTGAGCAGGTCCCCAAAGTGATGCAATACCAGCGGCAATACATGCAAATGGGTTAGCACCAGAAGAGCCAGCTAGACGTACAGTTGACGTCGACGCATTCTGTTCGTGATCCGCGTGTAGAGTGAAGATTTTATCCATCGCACGCGCAACGACAGGATTTACTTCATACTCTTCGCAAGGGTTTGCGAACATCATGTGTAGGAAGTTTTCTGCGTAGCTCAAATCGTTGCGTGGGTAGATAAATGGCTGACCGATAGAGTATTTGTAACACATTGCAGCCAGTGTCGGCATCTTCGATAGCAGACGGTACGCCGCGATCTCACGGTGCTCGTCGTTGTTGATGTCAAGAGAGTCGTGGTAGAAGGCTGCAAGTGCACCGACTACACCACACATTACTGCCATCGGGTGAGCATCACGTCGGAAGCCATGGAAAAAGCTTGCGATTTGCTCGTGGACCATAGTATGACGCGTTACGGTCGTCTTGAATTGCTCGTATTGTTCTCGGGTAGGGGCTTCACCATAAAGAAGGATGTAACATACTTCTAAGTAATCTGCGTTATTGGCTAATTGATCAATCGGGAAACCGCGGTGCAAAAGAATACCTTTGCCGCCATCGATGTACGTGATTGATGATTCACAAGATGCAGTGGCAAGAAAACCTGGGTCAAAAGTAAAGTAACCATTGGCTCCCAGCTTACGAACGTCAATTACAGGTGTACCTAGCGTACCGTCCATAATTGGCAGTTCGATTGGCGCTTGACCTTCAACATGAAGGGTCGCTTTCTTATCCGCCATAACAATCTCCTTTGTTTATTATTTAATCCGTCCAGGATGTTTATGTGCCATTTTTGTACTGTTGTTAAAGCTTAAAGTCAATTTTTCTCCATCTTTGTGTGCACTTGTTATGATTTTTCTCATGAAAATCGTTAAAAATCTGTTCTATGTAGCATAATTTGTTACACCAATTGTATTAGAATGTTGCTCGCCGTATATTGGCTAAGAAAATTTTAGTTAAATCCTTATAAATTCGGGGCTAGAAACAAAGAGTGAGGTTTGTTGCTGGACTCCGATTGTTAACAAGTTGTTTACAATTATCTGGGTGGTTACTCGCGATATTTGTTAAATATATGTTAACTTTTGTACGTTTGGAAGCTGAAATTGGTTATAACAATAAATGCTCAATGGAGCTGAGTGAGCAAGCCCGTGAAAGAAAGAAAGTCAAGACCTGTTAATTTAGATTTACAGACCATCCACTTTCCTATCACAGCAATCGCATCCATCCTACACCGTGTGTCTGGGGTAATTACGTTTGTTGCGGTGGGTATACTACTGTGGTTACTGTCCATTTCTCTGTCATCCCCAATGGGTTTTATGGAAGCCGCTGACATCGTCGATAGCTTCTTCGTAAAATTCATCCTGTGGGGAATTCTTACTGCACTTGCCTACCACATTGCAGGTGGTATCCGTCACTTGTTGATGGATCTAGGTCACTTTGAAGAGCTAGATTCTGGCACGATGAGCGCTAAAGTCGCGTTTGGTGCAACAGCAGTATTATCATTATTGGCGGGGATCTTGGTATGGTAAAACACGTATCTTCATTTGGTCGTAATGGTGTACACGATTTCCTACTGATTCGTGCAACTGCAATCATTATGACGCTATACACGATTTATCTGATTAGCTTCTGTGCATTTTCAGATATCTCTTACGCATCTTGGACCCAATTCTTTGGTGGTACCTTCACTAAAGTATTCACCATGTTGGCACTTGTCTCGATCCTGATCCACGCATGGGTCGGTTTGTGGCAGGTATTAACGGATTACATTAAGTGCGCGAAACTGCGTGGCGCACTGCAACTTGGTGTTATTGCCGTGCTATTCGGCTATGTCTTCTCTGGTCTATTTATTCTGTGGGGTGCGTAAGTGTCTATTCCAGTTCGTGAGTTTGACGCCGTAGTAATCGGCGCTGGTGGTGCAGGTATGCGCGCTGCACTACAAATTTCAGAACAAGGCCTATCATGTGCTTTGTTGTCAAAAGTATTTCCAACACGTTCTCATACTGTGTCTGCACAGGGCGGTATTACCGTTGCTCTGGGTAACTCGCACAAAGACGATTGGCAATGGCACATGTACGATACCGTTAAAGGTTCCGATTACATCGGTGACCAAAATGCGATTGAATACATGTGTAAGAATGGCCCTGAGTCCGTTATCGAACTAGAAAAAATGGGTCTTCCATTCTCTCGTTTTGATAACGGTACTATCTACCAACGTCCATTCGGTGGTCAGTCAAAAGAATTTGGTGGTGAGCAAGCTGCACGTACAGCAGCAGCTGCGGACCGTACAGGTCACGCGCTTCTGCATACGCTTTACCAACAAAATGTGAAACACAAAACCACCATTTTCTCGGAATGGTATGCACTAGACTTGGTGAAAAACCAAGACGGCGCCGTAATGGGCTGTACTGCGATTTGTATGGAAACAGGCGAGATTTGTTACTTCAAATCGAAAGCAACTATCCTAGCAACAGGTGGTGCAGGTCGTATTTACGCGTCGACCACTAACGCACACATCAACACTGGTGACGGTGTAGGTATGGCATTGCGTGCGGGTGTACCTATGCAAGACATGGAAATGTGGCAGTTCCACCCAACGGGTATCGCTGGTGCAGGTGTTCTTGTAACAGAAGGTTGTCGTGGTGAAGGTGGTTACCTTCTAAATAAAGATGGCGAACGTTTCATGGAGCGCTATGCTCCTAACGCGAAAGACCTTGCTGGTCGTGACGTAGTTGCACGTTCAATGATGATCGAAATTCGTGAAGGCCGTGGTTGTGATGGTCCTTGGGGTCCACACATTAAGCTGAAGTTGGATCACCTTGGTAAAGAAGTGCTTGAGTCACGTCTGCCTGGTATTTGTGAGCTGTCTCGTACTTTCGCGCACGTTGATCCAGTGAAAGAGCCAATTCCAGTGATTCCAACCTGTCACTACATGATGGGTGGTGTACCGACTCAAGTGTCTGGCCAAGCAATCAAGCAAAAGGCTGACGGCAGCGAGATGGAAGTACAAGGTCTATATGCATGTGGTGAGATTGCTTCTGTATCAGTACACGGAGCAAACCGTCTAGGCGGCAACTCATTACTAGACTTAGTCGTATTTGGTCGCGCGACTGGCTTGCACCTTGGCGAAACGCTCGCAGCGCAAGCTGAGGCACGCCCTGCAACTGAATCTGATATTGAAGCATCTCTAGCGCGTACCATGCGTTGGGAAAATAGTACTGGCGGTGAAGATCCAGTTCAAATCCGTAAAGACCTACAAGCTTGCATGCAAAACAGCTTCTCGGTATTCCGTGAAGGCGATGCAATGGCAACGGGTCTAGAAGAGTTAAAAGTGATTCGCGAGCGTCTGAAAGATGCACATCTAGCGGACAAGTCTTCTGAATTCAACACGCAACGTATTGAGTGTCTAGAGCTAGACAACTTGATGGAAACAGCATTCTCTACAGCCGTAGCGGCGAACTACCGTACTGAAAGCCGTGGCGCACATGCTCGTTTCGATTTCCCTGAGCGTGATGATGAGAACTGGCTATGCCACTCTATCTACAACCCGGAAACAGAAGCGATGACTAAGCGTGATGTGAACATGACGCCAACGCATCGTGAAGCTTTCCCGCCGAAAGTACGTACATACTAAAGGGAGGATACGACTATGAAATTGAACTTCTCTTTATACCGTTACAATCCGGATGTGGATACCAAGCCTTACATGAAAGAGTATACCCTTGAGGTAGACGAAGGCTCAGACATGATGGTGCTTGATGCATTGATTCTGCTAAAAGAGCAAGATCCAAGCATCGCGTTCCGTCGCTCATGCCGTGAAGGGGTATGTGGTTCTGATGGTTTGAACATGAATGGTAAAAATGGTCTAGCGTGTATCACACCGTTATCTGCTCTACAAGGCGATAAGATAGTTATTCGTCCACTGCCAGGGTTACCTGTCGTGCGCGATCTTATCGTTGACATGACGCAGTTCTATGATAACTATGCGAAAGTTAAACCATTCTTGATTGATGATGGTGCATTACCACCATCACGCGAGAACCTACAATCGCCTGATGATCGTGCGCATTTAGATGGATTGTACGAATGTATCATGTGTGCATGTTGTACAACGTCTTGCCCATCATTCTGGTGGAACCCTGACAAATTCATCGGTCCAGCTGGTCTTCTTGCGGCGTACCGTTGGCTAATTGATAGCCGCGATACGGCAACAGATGAACGTTTGTCTGATCTTGATGATGCATTTAGCGTTTTTCGTTGCCATGGCATCATGAATTGTGTAAGTGTTTGTCCTAAGGGATTAAATCCGACGAAAGCCATCGGCCATATTAAGTCGATGCTGGTTAATCGCTCGGTTTAATTTACTCGCTCTTAGGAATGTCGCAGTGTTGCGGATCACCCGATATGACCGCTTCACTGCTTCAAGAATATTTCGAGTAAAGAATACAAAAATTGCCGACTAGTTCTGGTCGGCTCTTATAGCTCGGCAAAGACCGAAGCAAACGTGAAAACTACTGGTTAAGGGAAAATATGCACAACGGCGTGATGAAGGCATGGCTCGAGTCTTCACACTTGGCTGGCGCCAATGCAACGTATGTAGAGGACCTCTACGAACTGTATCTAAGTGATCCCGATCTGGTAAGTGAGGAGTGGAAACGTGTTTTTGAAGGCTTACCTAAGCCGTCAGAAGAAGTGGCAGAACAACCACATTCACGTGTCCGTGACTACTTCCGTCGACTCGCTAGAGAAACAAAGCATTACAATGTCCAAGTTAGTGACCCAGATGTCGATGCAAAACAAGTAAAAGTTCTACAGCTAATCAACGCATACCGTTTCCGCGGACATGAAGCTGCAGAATTAGACCCACTAGGTCTATGGCAACGCCCAACCGTGGCGGAGTTAGACCCTGCTTTTCATAATCTTACCGAAGATGACTTCGAAGAAACTTTCAACGTAGGTTCTTTTGCTGTTGGGCAAGAAACCATGAAGTTGAAAGACATCTATGAAGCCCTCAACAAAACTTACTGCGGTTCCATCGGTGCTGAATACATGCACATGACTGACACAGAGCAAAAACGTTGGATCCAACAACGTCTTGAGTCTGTCGTAGGCCAGCCATCATTCAACAAAGATGAGAAGCGCACATTCCTAGAAGAGCTAACAGCCGCTGAAGGTTTGGAGCGTTACCTCGGGGCGAAATTCCCAGGTGCAAAACGTTTCTCTCTAGAAGGTGGTGACGCACTGATTCCGATGACGAAAGAGTTGATCCGTCACGCGGGAACTAGTGGGATGCGTGAAGTGGTTATCGGTATGGCTCACCGTGGTCGTTTGAACATGCTGGTGAACGTGCTTGGTAAGAAGCCTCAAGATCTGTTCGATGAGTTTGCCGGTAAACACGACGAAACTTGGGGTACGGGTGATGTGAAATATCACCAAGGCTTCTCTGCCGACTTTGCTACCCCAGGTGGTGATGTTCACTTAGCTCTTGCATTTAACCCATCGCATCTAGAAATCGTCAACCCAGTAGTCATGGGGTCGGTGCGAGCACGTCAAGATCGCTTGGGTGATAATCAAGGTAGCAAAGTGCTTCCTATCACTATCCACGGTGACTCTGCAATCGCTGGTCAGGGTGTGGTTGCCGAAACGTTCAACATGTCACTGGCTCGTGGTTTCCAAGTCGGTGGTACGGTGCGTATCGTGATTAACAACCAAGTTGGCTTTACGACGTCTAACCCTCGTGACACGCGTTCAACGATGTACTGTACAGATATCGCGAAGATGGTTCAGGCGCCAATTTTCCACGTGAATGCCGATGACCCAGAAGCGGTTGCTTTTGTTACTCGTATTGCTTTGGATTACCGCAACGAGTTCAAGCGCGATGTCGTGATTGATTTGGTGTGTTACCGTCGCCACGGTCACAACGAGGCCGATGAGCCAAACGCGACTCAGCCTTTGATGTACCAAAAAATCAAAAAACACCCTACACCACGCAAATTGTATGCGGATATTCTGATCGATAAAAACGAATCAGATATCGAGACAGCGACTCAGTTAGTCAATGAGTACCGCGACGCATTAGACCGCGGTGAAGTGGTGGTTAAAGAATGGCGTCCAATGGCGTTGCACTCTGTGGACTGGTCCCCTTACTTAGGGCATGAATGGGATATGGAGTGGGATTCAAAATATGACAAGACGCGTCTTATCGAGTTGGGTAATCGTCTTTGTCAGTATCCAGAAAGCCATAAACTACAAAGCCGTGTTAATAAGCTATACAACGATCGCCTAGCAATGATGACCGGTGAAAAAGCAATCGACTGGGGTATGGCCGAAACATTGGCGTATGCAACATTAGTTGATGATGGTAAGCGTATTCGCCTTTCTGGTCAGGATTCGGGTCGTGGTACTTTCTTCCACCGTCACTCGGTTCTTCATAACCAAACAGATGCAAGTACGTACATTCCATTAGCGAATATTCATGACAATCAGGGCCCATTCCAAGTGTTTGACTCAGTACTGTCAGAAGAAGCGGTATTGGCATTTGAATACGGTTACGCAACAGCAGAGCCAGGTGGTTTGACTATCTGGGAAGCGCAGTTTGGTGACTTTGCCAACGGCGCGCAGGTTGTGATTGACCAATTCATCTCGTCAGGTGAGCAGAAATGGGCACGCTTATGTGGTCTCACAATGCTTTTACCTCACGGTTACGAAGGTCAAGGCCCTGAGCACTCCTCTGCACGTCTAGAGCGTTACCTTCAGTTGTGTGCTGAGCAAAATATGCAGGTTGTAGTTCCTTCAACACCGGCTCAAGTATACCACATGATTCGTCGTCAAGTTGTACGCCCAATGCGTCGACCTCTGATTGTTATGTCGCCAAAATCTTTGCTGCGCCATCCTCTATGTACTTCGACAATTGAAGACTTAGCGGACGGTACATTCCAATCTGCAATTCCAGAAGTAGATGATTTAGACCCAAGCAAAGTAAAACGCGTCGTGTTCTGTTCAGGTAAGGTTTATTTTGACCTACTGGAGCAGCGCCGTAACAACGAGCAAGACGATGTCGCTATCGTGCGTATCGAGCAGCTTTATCCATTCCCGATGGAAGAAGTACAAGCAGCGATTGCTCAATACACTAACGTTGAAGACTTCGTGTGGTGTCAGGAAGAGCCTCAGAACCAAGGTGCTTGGTACTGTAGCCAACACAACTTCCGTGCCGCTATTCCTGCAGGTGCAGATCTTAAATACGCAGGTCGCCCAGCTTCTGCTTCGCCAGCAGTTGGCTACATGTCGGTGCACTTGAAACAACAAAAAGCGTTGGTTGAAGACGCTCTGAACGTGAACTCAAAAACTTCGAATTAAGAACTAGAAGTTAAAGGAAGAAACAGATATGACAATTGAAATTCTGGTTCCAGATTTACCTGAATCAGTTGCTGATGCAACCGTAGCGACATGGCACAAACAACCAGGCGACGCAGTAGAGCGTGACGAGGTTTTGGTTGACATCGAGACAGACAAAGTCGTTCTAGAAGTGCCAGCTCCGGAAGCAGGCGTTTTGGAAGCTATCGTTGAAGAAGAAGGTGCGACAGTACTTTCTAAACAAATCATTGCTAAATTGAAGCCAGGTGCAGTTGCAGGTGAGCCTACCGCAGACAAAACAGAAGGTACGGAAGCATCTCCTGATAAACGTCATAAAGCTGCGCTTAGCGAAGAAAGCAATGATGCACTAAGCCCAGCAGTACGTCGTTTATTGGCTGAGCATGGCTTAGAAGCAAGCCAAGTGAAAGGCACTGGTGTTGGTGGTCGTATTACGCGCGAAGATATTGAAGCGCATCTTGCGAACGCTAAAGCTGCGCCAAAAGAAGAAGCACCAGCAGTGGTTGACGTGCCGGCAGCGGCTCGTAGCCAAAAACGTGTTCCAATGACTCGCCTGCGTAAGACAGTCGCTAACCGTCTGCTAGAGGCGAAGAACAACACGGCAATGCTAACGACGTTTAACGAAGTGAACATGAAACCAATCATGGACCTTCGTAAACAGTACAAAGATCAGTTCGAAGAGCGTCACGGTATTCGTTTAGGCTTCATGTCTTTCTACGTGAAAGCTGTAACAGAAGCGCTTAAGCGTTACCCAGAAGTAAATGCTTCGATTGATGGCGATGACATTGTTTACCACAACTACTTCGACATTAGCATGGCGGTATCAACGCCACGTGGTCTAGTTACACCAGTCCTAAAAGACTGTGACAAGCTTGGTTTCGCTGATGTTGAAAAAGGCATCAAAGAACTGGCTATCAAAGGTCGTGATGGCAAGCTAACGGTAGACGAGCTAATGGGCGGTAACTTCACTATCACAAACGGTGGTGTGTTCGGTTCACTAATGTCTACACCAATCATCAACCCACCTCAATCAGCGATTCTTGGTATGCATAAGATCCAAGAGCGCCCGATGGCAGTGGATGGCAAAGTTGAAATCTTACCGATGATGTACCTAGCGCTGTCTTACGATCACCGCCTAATTGATGGTCGCGAGTCTGTTGGCTTCCTAGTGACTATTAAAGAGTTGCTAGAAGATCCAGCACGTCTCCTATTGGACGTTTAATATCGCTAAAACGTCTAGTTATCGTAGGTAGCTAGACGTTAAAAATTTCAATGGCTAGACTAGCTCAACGTCTGGCCTTCATTTGAATCCCACACCATGAGTACTCGTGATGAGGGATTGATTTGAGAAGACCCTACAGACGTACAAGCAGCCAACACTGCAGCGTTATGGAAATAATAAATCCCTTAAGGGAAAAACAAACGGAATATCGAAATGAATTTGCATGAATACCAAGCCAAACAGCTGTTTGCAGAATTCGGTTTGCCTGTGCCAGAAGGCTACGCGTGTGATACACCACAAGAAGCTTTTGAAGCCGCAGGCCGTATCAGTACAGCCAAGAAAGTAGTTAAATGTCAGGTTCACGCTGGTGGCCGTGGTAAAGCGGGTGGCGTAGAGCTACACGATACAAAAGAAGGCGTTAAAGAGTTTGCACAGAAGTGGTTAGGTAAAAACCTAGTAACTTACCAAACTGACGCTAACGGTCAGCCAGTAACAAAAATCCTTGTTGAAGAAGCTTCAAATATTGCGAACGAACTATACCTAGGTGCGGTAGTTGACCGTGCTAGCCGTAAGATCGTTTTCATGGCTTCTACCGAAGGTGGTGTGGAAATTGAAAAAGTTGCGGAAGAAACGCCGGAACTCATCCACAAAGCAGCAATTGACCCACTAGTAGGTCCACAAGCTTACCAAGGTCGTGAGCTAGCGTTCAAACTTGGTCTTGAAGGCGACCAAATAAAACAATTCGTTAAGATCTTTATGGGTCTTGGCACTATGTTCTCTCAGTACGATCTTGCTCTGCTAGAGATCAACCCACTTGTGATTACTGGCGAAGGCAACTTGCTATGTCTTGACGGTAAGATCAACATCGACTCAAACGCACTGTATCGTCAGCCTAAGCTTCGTGAAATGCACGATCCTTCACAAGAAGATGAGCGTGAAGCACACGCAGCTCAGTGGGAGCTGAACTACGTAGCACTAGACGGTAACGTTGGCTGTATGGTTAACGGTGCAGGCCTAGCAATGGGTACGATGGATATCGTAAACCTACACGGCGGCAAACCAGCTAACTTCTTAGATGTAGGTGGCGGCGCGACGAAAGAGCGTGTTGCTGAAGCATTCAAGATCATCCTATCTGATGACAATGTGAAAGCGGTACTTGTTAACATCTTCGGTGGTATTGTACGTTGTGACATGATCGCAGAAGGTATTATCGGTGCGGTTAAAGAGGTAGGTGTAAGCGTACCTGTTGTTGTTCGTCTTGAAGGTACTAACGCTGACCTAGGTCGCGAAGTTCTTGCTAATTCTGATGTTGATATCATTGCTGCTGAGTCGCTAACTGACGCTGCTCAGAAAGTTGTTGCTGCTGCGGAGGCTAAATAATGTCTGTATTAATTAACAAAGACACTAAAGTAATCTGTCAGGGTTTCACTGGTGGTCAAGGTACTTTCCACTCAGAGCAAGCTATCGCATACGGTACGCAAATGGTTGGTGGTGTGTCTCCAGGTAAAGGCGGCCAAACTCACCTAGGTCTACCTGTATTCAACACAGTACGCGAAGCAGTAGAAGCGACTGGCGCAACAGCGACAGTCATCTACGTACCAGCACCTTTCTGTAAAGATGCAATCCTAGAAGCGATTGACGCGGGTATCGAGCTAATCGTAACGATTACTGAAGGTATCCCTACTACAGATATGATCGACGTGAAAGTGAAGCTAGAAGAAACTGGCGTTCGCATGATTGGTCCTAACTGTCCGGGCGTTATCACTCCTGATGAGTGTAAGATCGGTATCATGCCTGGTCACATCCACAAGAAAGGCAAAGTAGGTATTGTATCTCGTAGCGGTACTCTAACTTACGAAGCAGTTAAACAAACCACTGACGAAGGTTTCGGCCAGTCTACTTGTGTTGGTATCGGTGGTGACCCAATCCCGGGTTCAAACTTCATTGATATCCTAAAACTGTTCCAAGAAGACCCTGAGACAGAAGCGATCGTTATGATCGGTGAGATCGGTGGTACTGCAGAAGAAGAAGCAGCAGCATACATTAAAGAAAATGTAACGAAGCCAGTGGTTTCTTACATTGCTGGTGTAACTGCGCCTCCTGGTAAGCGTATGGGCCATGCTGGTGCGATTATCTCTGGTGGTAAAGGTACTGCTGAAGACAAATTCGCTGCACTAGAAGCGGCTGGCGTTAAAACTGTGAAATCTCTAGCAGAGATTGGCCAAGGTCTACGTGAAGTGACGGGTTGGTAATCGACCACACTGCTTAATAAGTATTAAAAAGCCTGCGATTTCGCAGGCTTTTCTTTTTCCGTTTCAGTGGATTTATGTTTGTTGTTAGCAAGGCCTTTCGCGTTTAATGCTCAATGCGATTATGCTTTGCTTTTAATCAGCTGGCTCAGCATAAATAAGGATGTTGCGCTGATCACTACAGAAGGGCCGGCCGGTGTATCGAAGTGCCATGATAGGCTAAGCCCCATCAGTACTGCCACTGAGCCAATAATGGATGCGAACAATGCCATTTGCTCTGGTGATGAAGAGACTTTACGTGCTGTTGCGGCTGGGATAATTAGGAGTGAAGTCATGATCAACGCGCCAACGAACTTCATACCTACTGCGATTACTACACCCACCATTAGCATTAACACCAATCTAACTAAGTCTGTATTCACGCCCTCAACAGCGGCAAGTTCTTCACTGACAGTGCTAGAAAGCAGTGGGCGCCAGAAGATGTACAAACACGCACTTACCGCAACAACACCTGCGTAAATAAACATCAGATCTTGTGGAGAGACGGCAAGTAAGTCCCCAAATAGGTAGCTCATTAAATCGACGCGCACGTTTTCCAAAAAGCTAACCGATACTAAACCGATAGAGAGTGCACTGTGTGCCAAGATACCTAACAACGTGTCTGTAGCCACAAGTTGTTGCTTTTGCAGAGTGACAAGCAAAACGGCCAGAGCTAAACAGCAGACGAGTAGCGCAAGGTAGAGATTTACGTTGAGCAAGAAGCCCAGCGCTAGGCCCATTAACGATGCATGAGCTAGGGTATCTCCGAAGTAAGCCATTTTACGCCAAACGACAAATGACCCAAGTGGACCGGCAATGATCGCGATACCAATACCAGCAAGAATAGAAGGTAGGAGAAACTCAATCATGATGGTGATGTCCGTGTTTATGGTGGGAGCATGATGTTGCATCACCGCTTACTGGCGTTCCGGATAAATCGTGATGATGGTGCTCATGGTCGTGATGATAAAACGCGAGAGACTCCCTCGCAGCATTGCCAAATAGTGCGATGTAAGAAGGGTGCTGAGTAATAGTGGCAGGTGAACCTGAGCAGCAAACATGGTGATGCAGACAAATAACATCGTCCGTTTTCGCCATCACTAAATGTAAGTCATGCGATACCATAAATACGCCACAATCAAAGCGGTGACGAATGCTCTCAATTAAGTCATAGAGATCGATTTGACCTTGGATATCCACTCCCTGAGCTGGTTCATCTAATACCAACAGCTGAGGACGTTGAAGCAGAGCACGAGCCAGTAACACTCGTTGGTTTTCACCACCGGATAAGCGATGCATATTACTATTAAGTAAATGTTCAGCGCCAACAAGCCTTAATGCATCAATGCACTCCTGCTTACTGTATTTTCCTGCTAAATTTAGAAAGCGGGTTACATTCAATGGAAGGGAGTCATTGAGCTTCAACTTTTGAGGAACGTAACCAATTTTCAGTTTTCTTTGTCGGTTCAACTTGCCGCTAGTCGGCTTTTGAAGACCTAAGATAACTTTGACTAACGTTGATTTTCCCGCTCCATTGGGACCAATTAGGGTAGTTATTTTGCCCTTTTCTAATTCCATACTAATGTTATCGAGAACTCTGCGGCCATCGAACTCGACGCATAACTGCTCAAGATGGACTAAGGAAGACATGAATGAAACTCATTTGCAAATCAATAATGTTATAATGTAACATTATCTCACTTTCCACGCCATATCCCAAGTAAAACTATGAAAAGAGCATTAATTCTTGCTGCCTCAGCAATGTTAACACTTCCAGCACAGGCAGTAACGGTACTGACGAGTATCAAACCTATTCAGTTGTTAGTAACAGAGCTTACTCAAGGAGTAACTTCACCAGACGTGCTATTGCAGTCTAACACATCACCCCATGACTATGCTTTGCGTCCATCGGATGTTAAAAAGGTCGCTTCGGCTGATTTGGTTATCTGGTACGGACATGATCTCGAACCGTTTCTAGAGAAAGTTGTTTCGGATAGATCGAATACTTTAACTATTAGTCAAATTCCAAATCTAGAATTGCGTGAATTTGATAGTGAGCACAACCATGACCATGATGGGCACGATCATGGCTCACATGATCCGCACTTTTGGCTAGGTGTAAGCCAAGCACAACAAGTGGCCAAGGCTGTTGTGAATCAACTTGTATCACTTGATCCGAAAAATGCAGCTCAATATCAAGCGAACCTCAAAAAGTTTGAACTCGAGCTAAAAGACACTGACCAACAGATAAAGCAGAAGCTGGCACCAGTAAAAAACAAAGGTTACTTTGTATTCCATGATGCTTACGGTTATTTCGAAGATCGCTATGAACTAAATCAAATGGGGCATTTTACTGTGAGCCCAGAACGCAAGCCAGGAGCGAAGACCTTAATTCAAATTCGTCAAAAGCTAAGTGGTGGAGATGTGGCTTGTGTATTTTCTGAACCTCAGTTTACTCCAGCTGTCGTTCAGAGCGTGATGCGAGGTAGCAAAGTTGCCAAAGGTGAACTTGACCCATTAGGGAGCACAATTGAAGCAAAACCGGGCAGTTACTTTACTTTTCTCAACAATATGGCGAATAATTTTGAGCAGTGCTTGAGCCAAAAGACGGATTAAGTAGTGTTGTTGTGTAGGAATAGTCCTTTTAACGTGATCCAGTAGTAAGAATTACAACCTTTGGCAAGGCGAGCCTTTTCTCAAACAGTAATTGAGATATCATTATCAATAATTAGCAGCTCAAAATAACCGTATAAGTCCATGTTGTAGAAGATATGGACGGTGAGCGCCGAGCATAAATTGATATAAAAGGTTTTCGTCTTGCTACGCCAATTAGCCCTTGTCTTGTTGGGCTTTTTCCTATCTTTCCAAGCATTTGCTCTTCATAATGCGAATGCCATCTTTTACCCTTTGCCGACTCAGGTTAAGGGTACTTTTATTGCGGCTAAAAAATTGTTCTTGGGTGAGCAAGGGGGCTTGTGGATTCACGACGTGCATGGGCGGGTGTTGTTTTATGATGGCCAAAATATCCTACCTAAATCAGGCAGTTTTTTACAAATGTCTGCCAAGCAACTGGCTTATCATGAAGGCTCGTTCTGGACCTTTGTTGAGAATGAGGTGTATCAAACTTATCCAAATCAAGAAAGACGTTTAGTCTTTAGCTTAAACCCCGGGTCGCAAATAAGAAAAATCGGTTCTTCTGAAGATTATATTTGGGTTAGTGATGGCGCACATTTCTATACTTACAACATCGATACTAACGAGTTAAAGTCCTTTTCTTTGTTGCAGCTCTATCAACATAGCAACAATAGCTATGTTTATATTAACGATGCAGTTCTGCTCGAAGAGAAGTGGGCACTTGCTACAACTTCTGGCTTTTATCTTTCAGAAGGAGATAAGTTTGACCATGTAGTCGCTTCAGGTCAGAACTACATTGAAAAGATCTACTACTCACACACGCGCAGAGAAATTCTGGTAGGAACGTTGCGTGGGGCATTAATTTTCAATATTTATCAACCTGATAAAGAGGTGATTAAGATTGGCGGCTCTCATGTGTTGACTTTCGCTGAGACAAATCAAGAGTACTGGGTGGGGACTGAGCATGGTCTGTATTTATACTCATTCTTGTCAGGTGAAGTGACAGAAGTCGAGCCTGCAAGCTTTCTTGAACTGGAGCTGGATAATACAAAGATCTATTCGCTACTGAGTGACAACATGGGAGGGATGTGGATCGCGACTAACCAAGGCATTCGCTATTACTCCTTGTTTAGTAAAAAGTTTGAACGAGTAACCTTCAGTAGTTACGACTCGCAAACCTTATCAGGGCGAATTCGACAAACTTCCACAGGACCTGATGATGCGCTTTGGTTCGCGGATGACCGAAAGCTTTACCGGACAGGTGAGAGTGGCAACATCAAAGTCTTGGAGCTTGATTCGCAGATCAATGAATTTGCATTTCAAGGTGGGATGCTTTGGCTTGCGACCTCTAAAGGGCTCGAAATATTCGAGCTGAATGGTCTTAACAAAGTGACATTTCCTTATTTACAGGTTATGGCTGGACACGCAGTGGAGCACGTGACTGTAGATGGTAATGATCGTCTCTGGGTATCAAGTGGATACCATCTTTACAATGTTGATATAACCAAGCAAAGCGTAAGAAACTTTGGAAGTGAGTGGCTAGTAAGTCAGTACTTACCAGCTAAGGTTACGCGTTTATACGACACTGAAGATTCTCTATTGATAGGGACCGATCATGGGGTTTATCAATACAGCAATGAAAACATCCAGTTCATCCGCTATTCCGAAAAGTTTGGTGAATCATTAGACATGGTCACGGCGGTTGATGGCAGTCAGTGGTTTGCGTCATCTTACGGCGTTTTTAAAACGATTAAAGGAAGTGACGAGAAACGTGTTATTGAAATGAGTGTGCCCAACGCGCGACCTGCTTGCTTGATCAGAGACAGGCAAGGCGTGTGGTTAGCCTCTTCTGTCGGACTAAGCTATTACCACCTTTCGGGTGAATTAGTGAAACATTATTCATCAGCGTCTGGCTTAATGAACAACGAGTTTCTACCAGGAATTTGCAGTGTTATACAGTACACAGAAGATGGTGAGCGAGAGCTCGTCCTAGGGTCGAAATACGGGTTGGTAAAAGCTGAAGCATCCAAGCTGCTTGTGTCCAACCCTCCAGAGTCGAAGTTTATCGTGAGCCAAGTTGTGCTTGAAAACGAGGTTCTACAAGTTGGTAGCGCCGATTTGAATGGAATAAAATTACCGTATGGCTCTTCTCTAAGTTTCTTATTTGGCGTGATGCCAAAACCAGACAGCCAAAATTTGTATTATCGATTGAATAGCGATGATCCTTGGCAAGCGCTAGAGGGAGGCCAACTGACTCTAGAGCATCTCAATTCCGGTGAATACCACCTACAGGTAAGTAATGAGTCTCAAGTCGCTGCTGGATTGGTTGGGCTCGAGTCGTATTTTATTGTGCTTAATCCTTGGTATTTATCGCAACTCGCAATTTTAGGTTTTGTGGTCGCGAGTATTGCCATGGTTGCACTACTTATGTACTGGCGTTCTCGCTATGTTGTACAGGCTAACCGTGATTTAGCTGCGCAAGTGACACTCAAAACTAACCAGTTGAGGCATCAAAGCCGAGTGTTGTTGACGAGTAACCAACAGCTACGTAAACAGATTCAAGTCAGAAACCTGTTGGTTGATCACGTGGCGCAATCTATTAAGTCCAGTGTGGATTTTATAGCGTCAAAATTACCCATACCTTTGGATGCAGCTACGGAAGATCATCTGGCGAAAACGACATGGCAATTAAATGAGTTAAAAAGTGTTCCTGGCGAAGCTAGCGGCGGTAGTCACAATTACAATTTGAGTCAGATAACTCAATCGGTGGTTGATGTATGGCAAGATGATTTTGCGAAGGCTGGGATTATGGTGGAGCTTGAAGATGAGAGAAAAACAAGTCGAATTGCTCTGGAAAGCTTTAACCTTGATGTTATCTTCAACAGCATTTTTGCCAATATCATCAAGCGTTCTTTCCGAGGCCAAACGGTGAGAATCATGCTAGAAGAGGGCAATGATATTGTTTCATTGAGTTTTCTTGATTATGGGACGCAACTGCCTAATAAAGTCACGACCGGGCGTCCATCTAATATGAACCACTCTGAATTGAGTATTGATCATCTTGCCCAGTTAGTGACAACGAGTGGAGGATACTTGGCGGTGTTTACTTCCGACGCTCAAAATAAAATCGAAATTACATGGCCAACTGCGAAGGAAATGAGTTATGTGGATGAATCTTTGCAAGAATTTGAGTCTGAACCTATCGTCGAAGATAAAGTGACCCCAGAGAAAGAATGGTTGCAAAAAGTCTATCAGCTGGTGGCTGAGCATTACCATGACCCTGAGTTTGGTACTGCTTTAGCGGCTAAAATGCTGTTCATGTCAGAACGCTCTTTACAGAGGCGCTTTAAATCAGCCTCGTCAAGAACGTTAAAAGATTATGTAACCGAAGTTCGTTTAGAAACGGCGTGTGAGCAGTTATTAGCGGGCGAGAAAATCAGCGAAGTAGCGTTTAACTGCGGCTTTAATGATCCTTCTTACTTTAGCCAAAAGTTTAAATTGCATTTTGGTTTGCCTCCTTCCAAGTTTGCTTTGACTCAAGAAAGCCAAGAAAGCCAAGAAACCAACTAAAAACCCTCATTACACACTCCCTAGTGAATATTCAAAAGACTGGGGAGCTGCTCATAGCGCTCTACTATTCTAGAGCTACCAATGCAGTGATTCTCATTGCTTCTTCATCACATCTAGCCTACAAATCCATTCTCAATACGTAAGCACGGTCACGCTCTATCTGTTAGTAGCGCTGTTCTTAGCTATAACCATACATGGCTTAAGAGGACGGATTTACCTACGGCGACAAATAGATGAATGGTTGTATTTTTGTATCTAGAGTGTGTTGGTTCATTTGAGTAGTGGGGGCATGTGAAATTCGTGAAAACAGAACTGTGCTAAAAAGGTGGATAAGATAAAGAGTTTAGAGAGATGAAAAAAAATATCGTGGTATAGCCGGGGGGACTATACCACGGGTGTCAATGACACCTTCGCTTGCTGCCGGAGTGACATGTTGCCATGCCACCTCTGGAATTCATTTGAGAGGTTGCCCTCTCGATGGAGTAACTATACGAGAGGTTACTTATTTTTCTTATAAAAATAACGCCATGTTGATATGAGAAAAACGACAAGTTTTAAATGCAATCTAACCTGTTGTTTTGTATGCAAGTTTTTATCTTTGCCATTTGTTTGTGACATTTTTATTTCATTGGTCGTGATTTTTAATTGTTAATTTTGACGTAAATAACGAGAGGAAATTTACGGAGTTGACGTTTGAAAGCATGAAAACATTTATGAAATCTTTGATTTCACACAAGGATTGAATGGTTATAGGAGAGTAATATTGGCAGCCTAAACTTATTAAATAATAATATTTCTCATTAGCAATACTCTTAAGGGCCACTATGAAGTTATCAGAGATTAATCCTGGCGATACGGTGACGATTCGGTTGTTAGATGGTCTTTCATCAGATATCAGAAAGAAACTCATGGTAATGGGGCTGCTTCCCAATACAGAAGTCAAAGTGATTCGACGTGCTCCAATGGGCGATCCTTTACAAGTCGAAGTCCGTGGTGTGTCTGTCGCATTGCGAGAAACCATTGCTCAGAAAATTGAAGTGGAGCGAGTGTAATGCAATATCAAGTGCTTACCGTAGGTAATCCTAATAGTGGTAAAACGACGCTATTTAATGGTTTGACTGGCGCAAAACAGCAAGTTGGTAACTGGGCAGGCGTCACCGTTGAAAAGAAAACGGGACAATTCAAACATGCGGGTGACGAGTTTTTGCTCACTGACCTTCCTGGTATTTACTCGTTAGACAGTGGTAATGATAGCAATAGTATTGACGAATCCATTGCATCGCGTGCGGTTCTAACTCATCCTGCCGATCTCATTATCAACGTGGTTGATGCCACGAGTTTAGAGCGCAGCTTATATATGACGTTACAACTTCGCGAACTTGGCCGTCCTATGATTGTTGTTCTCAACAAAATGGATGCACTAAAACGTGAACGTCAAATGATTAACGTTTCAGAGCTTGAGAAAACGTTAGGTTGTCCTGTAGTAAGTTTATCTGCAACCAATAAAACTCAAGTTGCAGAGTTTAAAGAAAAACTTCATAAGTCCATCGTTCAAGGGGTCGCGCTTAAAGAGTTATCTTTGCATTACGGTGAAAAGATGGAGTCGGCGATTCAAACTGTTTCCGCACTTTTTAACGATCAAACCGTCGCCCATCGTGCATTAGCGATTCGTGCGCTTGAAAAAGACACGATGGTTCTCAATAGCCTTTCCGATATTGATAGAAGCAAAGTATTGGAAGTCATTGCGACTTTAGATTTGGATATCGATTTACATGTCGCGGATACCAAGTACACATACCTGCATGAACAGTGTAAAAAAGTTCGCCGAAGCGAAGGCAAGCTAAGCCGTAGCGTGACTGAAAAACTCGACCAATTTATTTTGAACAAGTGGATTGGGATCCCATTCTTCTTTGTGGTTATGTACTTGATGTTTATGTTCTCGATTAACATCGGTAGTGCATTTATCGACTTTTTTGACATTGGTGTAGGCGCATTGCTGGTTGATGGTGGACACCACTTATTAGATGGTCACCTCCCCGTATGGCTAGTTACGGTGATTGCTGATGGTTTAGGCGGCGGTATTCAAACAGTTGCGACCTTTATCCCGGTCATTGCGTGTTTGTACTTATTCCTTGCTGTGCTTGAGAGCTCGGGTTACATGGCACGCGCTGCGTTTGTGCTTGATAAAGTGATGCAGAAAATCGGCTTGCCGGGTAAAGCGTTTGTCCCTTTGGTTCTTGGTTTTGGCTGTAACGTTCCGTCAATCATGGCAACGCGCACGCTAGACCAAGAGCGTGAGCGCAAGTTGGCTGCGTCGATGGCACCGTTTATGTCATGTGGTGCTCGCTTACCTGTGTACGCTTTATTTGCTGCCGCTTTCTTCCCAGGCTCTGGTCAAAACATTGTGTTTGCACTTTACCTACTTGGTATTGTCGCCGCGGTGTTTACCGGTTTGTTCCTCAAGCACACGCTGTATCCTGGCAGCAGTGATAGCTTGGTGATGGAAATGCCTGACTATGAGCTTCCGACATTGCAGAACGTCGTGATCAAAACTTGGCAAAAACTTAAGCGTTTCGTACTGGGTGCAGGTAAAACCATCGTTGTGGTTGTTGCTATCTTGAGCTTCCTCAACTCGCTAGGAACTGACGGTACATTCGGTAATGAAGACAGTGATAAATCGGTTCTATCAAAAGCCGCTCAGGTTGTGACGCCAGTGTTTGCACCAATTGGTATTCAAGAGGATAACTGGCCAGCAACGGTTGGTATTATTACTGGTATCTTCGCGAAAGAGGCAGTCGTGGGCACATTGAACAGCTTATATACTACGCCAACCGATGGAGAGGATGCAGAATTTGATCTTATGGGTAGCCTAGAAGAAGCGGTGATGAGCATTCCTGAAAACCTAGCAGGGCTGAGCTATTCTGATCCGCTGGGAATTGACGTCGGTAATTTAGCGGATTCTCATGCAGTCGCAGAGGAGCAAGAAATTGATGAATCGATCTTTGGTAACATAAAAGAGAAATTTGTTTCTGGTCATGCTGCTTTTGCGTACCTAATTTTTATCTTACTTTACACTCCTTGTGTGGCTGCGATGGGGGCCTATGTTCGAGAATTCGGCAATAACTTTGCGCGCTTTATAGCGGTATGGACAATGGGGCTCGCGTACTTGAGTGCGACTTTCTATCATCAGCTTATGCATTTCGCTGATAGCCCTATCACCAGCGGCGTTTGGATTGCCATAATTATTGCGATTTTCTTTGGCACGTACCGCGTTTTCAAGCGCGTAGGCAAGAAACATCAAGGCGAGTTTGAGGCGCAAGTCGTATGATTTTAAAAGAGCTTTATCAATATATTGCCGAAAAAGGAACGGTTTCCCAATCTGAGCTAGCAAAACAGTTCGGAATGAGTGAAGACGGTGCAGACGCCATGTTAAGTGTATGGATTAACAAAGGTCGCATTTCTCGCTTGGTAGATACAAATAAAGCTCATCATATAACGCGAATACGCTATGCAGTCACAAAGCACGATGGTTTGTCACTTACCGTAACCATGTAGTAGGAACAATGAACCATCGCGCACAAACAACAAAGCCGCATCAGCAATGATGCGGCTTTTTACTTTCTACCTGAATTAAAAGTTATATAACGGTTACGCTTTGCGGAAGATAGAGCTTAACGACAACACATTACGAATTCGGTTAAGAATCTCTTCTTGTTCTTCGTCAGTACGAAACTTACCTGTGGTGTTACCCCAAACTGGTCCCGGCCATGCCATATCGTCTTTAAAGCGCGCAATATGGTGAATGTGCAGCTGTGGCACCATGTTACCTAGGGCGCCAAGGTTTAACTTGTCTGGGCGGAATGTCGCTTCGAGTGCTTGGCTTACCGCTTGAGATTCGAGCAAAAACTGTTGTTGCTCTTGCATTGGCAAGTGGTGTAGCTCTTTCAAATTCTCGCGTTTAGGCACCAAGATAACCCATGGCACAGCATTATCTTTATGAAGAAGCGCGACGCAAAGTGGGAAGTGACCAATCACCGAAGTGTCTTTTGCCAATTGAGGATGAAGTTCAAAACTCATTATTGCTGTCCGATTAATTTTTAGTTTGAATTAGTATACGACAGATAAAACAAAAGGTTGGCGCTTTCACGTCAACCTTTGTCATCATTTAGCTTGTGCTACTTAAGCTAACTACGTAAAAGCGGATTACATACGCTCTAGAGTATCGATACCCAGTAGAGACAGACCTTGCTTGATGGTCTTCGCTGTTAGCGCAGCTAGTTTCAGACGGCTTTGTTTCACTGCTTCGTCTTCAGCAACTAGGATAGGGCACGCTTCGTAGAAGCTAGAGAACTGACCTGCTAGTTCGAATAGGTAGCTACACATGATGTGTGGTTGGCCTTCGCGAGCAACAGATTGAACCGCTTCTTCGAACTGCATAAGTTTAGCAATAAGTGCTTTCTCTTTCTCATCAGTGATTTTGATGTCACCTTGGAGAGCATCCATAGCAACACCAGCTTTAGCGAAAATAGAAGCTACGCGAGTGTATGCATATTGCATGTATGGTGCTGTGTTACCTTCAAACGCTAACATGTTGTCCCAATCGAACACGTAGTCAGTCGTACGGTGTTTAGATAAGTCAGAGTATTTAACCGCTGCCATTGCAACTGTTTTAGAGATCTTCTCTTTTTCTTCCGCATCTAGTTCAGGGTTTTTAGATTCGATCAGCTGTGCTGCGCGAACTTCTGCTTCATCCAGAAGATCTGCCAAACGAACGGTACCACCCGCACGAGTCTTGAATGGCTTTCCGTCTTTACCCAGCATCATGCCGAACGCGTGGTGCTCAAGAGATACAGACTCAGGCACATAGCCCGCTTTACGAACAATCGTCCAAGCTTGCATTAGGTGCTGGTGTTGACGTGAGTCGATGAAGTAAAGCACACGGTCTGCGCTTAGCTCTTCATAACGATATTTTGCACATGCGATATCTGTTGTTGTGTATAGGAAACCGCCATCGCGTTTTTGAACGATAACGCCCATTGGTTCGCCATCTTTGTTCTTGTATTCATCTAGGAATACAACTTGCGCGCCATCATCTTCAACGGCAAGACCTTGTTCTTTTAGGTCTGCAACGATCTTAGGAAGCATGTCGTTGTACATGCTTTCGCCCATTACGTCGTCACGAGTCAGTGACACGTTTAGACGGTCGTAGTTGCGCTGGTTTTGGATCATGGTTACATCAACGAGTTTTTTCCACATTTCTGCACAGTACTCGTCACCGCTTTGCAGTCTTACCACGTAGTTTCGCGCCTTTACTGCGAACTCTTCATCTTCATCGTACAGCTTTTTCGATTCGCGGTAGAAGCCTTCAAGGTCCGCAAGTTCCATAGAAACTTCGCCAGACTCTTGTTGTACGCGCTCAAGGTTTGCGATAAGCATACCGAACTGAGTACCCCAATCACCGATGTGGTTCGCGCGGATCACTTTGTGACCTAAGAACTCAAGCGTACGTACCACTGCATCACCGATGATGGTTGAACGCAGGTGACCTACGTGCATTTCTTTTGCTACGTTTGGTGCAGAGTAGTCGGCAACGATGGTTTGCGCTTCTTCTTTAGCTACGCCAAGACGTTCGTCTGCTAGCGCCGCGTCGGCTTGTTTCGCAAGGAACTCTTCGCTTAGGAAAATGTTGATGAAACCAGGGCCAGCGATTTCTGTTTTGCTCGCAATACCATCTAGGTCTAGAACATCCAGTACTTTCTGTGCAAATTCTCGTGGGTTAGTACCCAGTTTTTTAGCAACGCCCATTACGCCGTTTGCTTGGTAATCACCAAATTGTGGCTTTGCTGATTGGCGAACGGCTGCAGGACTACCTGCAGGTGCGCCAGCGGCTTCTAGAGCCTGAGATACTTTGTCATTAATAAGTGCTTGGATATTCACACGCGTTTCCTTCAATTCAAGGACAAAGAACTCGGCAGAATGTACGCCGAGCTCTGTTAGAGTTCACAAAAATGGGGCTAATCATAACAACTTTATTGCTTTTCATACAGAGATGAATAGGCGAAATTTTTACTTTTTCGATTGAATGGAAATGTGGCTTAGTTTGCGTTTACTATTGCGCTCAAAGTAATGAGATAAATCGCCCCATAAGAGAGCCATAATGACGACTCAACTAGTTGAAAAGCGCCTAACGCCTGAATTGATGATCCAAGATCTGGACGCATTTATGGCGAAGATTGAAGAGCTTGCAACCCTGTTAAAACTGGATCTGAGCTTTGCTCAAGCTGACCATATTGCGCTGCGTATTAATGATACTGAAACAGCGAAAGCCGCGCATGAAGCATGGAATCAATACGGTAAGGTGATTTCACAAGCGAAAATAAACGGTCGCCCAATCATCGTTATCGAATTCGACAAAGCGTTGGAAAGCCGTGGCTGGAAGATTGAGTGTCTGGAGCTGCCATACCCTGCGGAAGGCAAAATCTACCCAAATGAAAGCTGGGAACATGTGGAGTTTGTGATTCCGTCTCATGCCGAAACCGCAGATGAGTTTCTTGCTGATTTGAAACACACTTACCCAGCGTTTGGCGCGCGTTTTGATGAGTTAAAAGAGCTGGGTGTAAAGATCAAATTGTCGAGCCCGAAAGGGGAAGGCGAACGCTTGAACAACCCAACCGTGGCGTTTAAGTACCAAGGCATTTGTATCAAGCTGCACCCGCATTCACTTAAGCGTATTGTGGAGTCTGAGCAGGCTGAATAAGTGAGCTCTGAACAACTATTAAGAAGAAAGGGTTGCCAAATGAGCAACCCTTTCTTTTTTCAAATGCGATGAACTTAAAGGATAACCGTCTTATTGCCGTAAACAAAAACGTGGTCATTGATCACTTTATTCAAAGCCTTACTCAATACGTTCTTCTCCACATCGCGTCCTGCTTGCGCCATATCTTGGGCATTGAATGTATGGTCGACAGGAATGACGTCTTGCTTGATGATCGGCCCTTCATCTAAATCATTGGTCACGAAGTGTGCCGTTGCACCGATGATTTTCACACCGCGATCGTAAGCTTGTTGATATGGCTTCGCGCCAATAAAAGCAGGTAAGAAGCTGTGATGAATATTAATGATTTTGTGGTGGTATTTCTCAACAAATGTAGGCGTCAATACGCGCATGTATTTAGCTAACACCAAAAAATCAGCATCGTATTGGTCGATCACTTCTAGCATCTTCTGCTCGTGTTCTTCACGGCTAAGGTTTTCATGGGTCACGTGGTGGTAAGGAATGTCGAAGCGCTCGGTGAGAGTTTGAAGTTTGTCGTAATTCCCCACCACAGCGGCGATCTCAACATCTAGGCTTCCATCGTAGGTTTTCATCAGAATATCGCCTAAACAATGCGCTTCTTTTGTGACGAGAATGACGATGCGCTTACGGCGAGAGCCAACCAATTTACGCTTAGCACCTTGCGGGAGGGCTTGGTCCAAGTCGGCAAGAAACGTTTGATCGTTGAAGTATCCCTCCAGCTCCGTTCTCATGAAAAAGTGGCCACTGGTATTATCAACAAATTCGTTATTGTGAACGATGTTGAGTTGGTGCTTGTAACAGATGTTAGTGATTTTCGAGATGAGACCCGGGGCGTCAGAACAGTGGGTCAACAGTGTTTTCTTTTCCATAAATCAGGTACTTCCATGCATTAATATTTTAGCGTACGAATTTGTTATTATTCCCAGGCGGGTGTAACTGTACTGCCATGTTTCACCATAAATAATCTATTCTTACGTTGGTTTCAACAAAATATCCGTGCGTCGCCGCAAGCTGGTCAGATTGTGGGCTGATGTCACTCCTATTCCTCTGATATACTCTCGATAATTTTTCAAACTCAATACCAAGCATGATCGCAAAAACTTTTTCCTCTGATGGCGCATTAGGTAAGGCGATTCCGGGCTTTCAAGCCCGTCAGCCACAAATCGATATGGCGGAAGCCGTCAGCAGTGCGATCAAAGATCAAACCCAGTTAGTGGTAGAGGCAGGAACTGGAACCGGTAAGACCTTCGCATACCTAGTCCCTGCACTGTTGAGTGGTAAAAAAGTGATCATCAGTACAGGCTCGAAAAACTTGCAAGAGCAGTTGTACCATCGTGACTTACCACTCATGGTCAATGCGCTTGGTTTTTATGGCCAAGTTGCATTATTAAAAGGGCGTTCTAACTATCTGTGTTTGGATCGCTTGAGCCGCCAATTGGTCGAAAGCCATACTAATGAATCTGACCCGACGCTATTAACTCAATTGGTTAAAGTGCGTGCTTGGTCATCAGAAACCAAAACAGGTGACCTTGGTGATTGTGATGATCTGCCAGAAGACAGCATGATCATTCCGACCATCACTTCAACCAATGATAACTGTTTAGGTAAAGAGTGTCCGAGCTACACCGATTGCTTTGTATTGAAAGCGCGTAAGCGAGCCATGGACTCCGACATTGTTGTGGTGAACCATCACTTATTTCTTGCTGACTTAGCGATCAAAGAAACAGGATTTGGTGAACTGATCCCAGAAGCCGATGTGTTTATTTTTGATGAAGCTCATCAGTTGCCAGATATTGCGAGCGAATATTTCGGCCAGTCAGTTTCAAGCCGCCAAATTCACGATCTTGCCAAAGACATTGAAATAGCCTACCGCACCGAAGCCAAAGATATGCGTCAATTGCAAAAAGTGGGCGACAAACTCATGCAAAGCGCAATGGACATGCGGATTGTACTGGGTGAGCCAGGCTTTCGTGGCAACTGGCGTGAGGCGTTGCAATCAGGCTCTATTAAGCGAGAATTATTGCGCTTAACTGATAGCCTCGAATTGGCGATTGATGTTCTCAAAATAGCCTTAGGGCGCAGTCAATTACTGGATACCGCCTTTGAACGAGCCAATTTGATCAAAGGCCGCATCGACCGGGTATGTGATGTCGATATTACTGGTTACTCATACTGGTACGATACCTCGCCTCGTCATTTCGCTCTGCACATTACGCCTCTTTCTGTCGCGGACAAGTTCCATGAGCAAATAGAGATTAAACAAGGCGCGTGGATTTTCACGTCAGCAACTCTAGCCGTATCGGGCGACTTCAAGCACTTTACTGAGCGCCTTGGCCTCAAGCCTACAAAGCAATTTTCTCTGCCGTCCCCCTTTGATTATCAAAAACAAGCGCGCCTTTGTGTGCCAAGGTATCTGCCAGAGCCAAACAGTAACGGCTTAGCGGATAAGTTAGTCCGAATGCTTGCTCCGGTGATTGAAGAAAATGATGGTCGCTGCTTCTTTTTATGTACCTCGCACAGCATGATGCGTGAACTAGGTGAGAAGTTCCGAGAAGTACTTGAGCTGCCTGTGTTAATGCAAGGGGAGATGAGTAAGCAGAAAACCTTGGCGGAGTTTATGGAACTGGGTAACGCTTTACTCGTGGCGACAGGCGCTTTCTGGGAAGGGATTGATGTTAGAGGTGATGCGCTGAGCTGTGTTATTATCGACAAATTACCGTTTACCGCCCCTGACGATCCGTTACTCAAAGCCCGTATCGAGGATTGTCGATTACGTGGCGGTGAACCATTTGCTGAAGTACAAATCCCGGATGCAGTGATTACGTTAAAGCAGGGAGTAGGGCGATTAATTCGAGATCAGAAGGATCACGGTGCGTTGATCATTTGTGATAATCGCCTTGTCACGCGAGACTACGGTGGTATTTTCCTCGGAAGCCTACCACCTATCCCAAGAACGCGAGATTTAGATGGAATCAAAGCATTCCTGAAAACAGAACAATCTGTCACAGACGCAAGTGCTGAGGCATAACCCAATAAATGAGAGTTGTAGAGAGTTAAATGAGCGCAAAAATTCTTGCTATCGATACAGCGACTGAAAACTGTTCAGTTGCGTTGTTGGCTAATGATCAAGTGATTTCACGTAGCGCGGTTGCACCACGCGATCACACCAAAAAAGTACTGCCAATGGTTGATGAAGTACTAAAAGAAGCTGGCCTGACTCTACAAGAGCTAGATGCGTTAGCGTTTGGACGTGGTCCAGGTAGCTTTACTGGCGTTCGTATCGGTATTGGTATCGCACAAGGTTTGGCGTTCGGCGCTGACTTGCCTATGATCGGCGTTTCAACGCTGGCTGCGATGGCTCAAGGTAGCCATCGTTTACATGGTGTGACCAATGTCGCTGTTGCCATTGATGCACGTATGAGTGAAGTTTATTGGGCGCGCTATTCTCGTCAAGACAATGGTGAATGGGTTGGTATTGATGAAGAGTGTGTTATTCCACCAGCACGTCTAACTGAAGAAGCACAGGCAGACGACAAAATGTGGACGACAGCAGGTACTGGTTGGGATGCATACCAAGAAGTATTAGCAGACCTACCATTTAATTTGACGCATGGCGAGGTTCTGTACCCTGATTCACAAGACATCGTGATTCTTGCTGAACAAGAATTTAAAAAGGGTAATACTGTGCCGGTAGAAGATTCTAGCCCAGTTTATCTACGCGATAATGTGACATGGAAAAAACTTCCTGGTCGCGAATAGTCCGTTTTTCATTAACCTGACAAAAAGCAGGGCGTTTGCCCTGTATTTTTATGGAGTGCTATGGCGTCGATTAATGGCTTGCCTCCTTCTTTGATTCCCGGTGCAAACCGCACTAATAAAGTCAGCAAAAAGAAGCAGGTAGATAAATCACAAACAAAGCAGCTGTAGGTCAGCCTTCAAAGGTTGCTAACGCTGTGGCGCACTCCATAAAACACGTGGATGAGTCCCAAATTCATCGAGCTCAAGTGCAATATGACCTTCCTGAAGGGAGCGCACGTAAAGCAATGGAGCAGTACATGGATGTCATGAATCGAACTAAAAAAGAGGAACTGGCTCAATTACTTGGTGTCGATATTTACGTGTGAGATCTCCCCAGCTTGGGGTTACTAATATTGAAAGGTGGTTTATGAAGGTTTTTGGACGGTTTTTTCTCGCATTATTTGCTACGGTTGGTTTGTCTGCGTGTAGCTCTTTGCCAGAGGAGCTAAATGCAAGCACAGAACAAGTCGTTACAGACTATAAAGCTTTCGCTGAGTCTCAGGGGCAAGTGAGTGAAGATGTTCGTCTTGGAGGAATCATCGCTAAAGTGGATAACTTCAAAGATAAAACCCGTCTAGAGATCGTAAACCTACCAATCAGTAAATCTGGTAAACCGGATATTGATGAAGAGCCAACGGGACGATTTATTGCCTATTTTGATGGTTATTTAGAGCCTGTTGCCTTTAGTGAAGGTCGTTTGTTGACGGTTGTAGGTAAAGGCGCCGGAGAAGAAGAAGGAAAGATTGGTGAGCACGAATACGTATTCCCGATCATTAAGGGGCAAGGCTACCGTTTGTGGAAAATTGAAGAACGTGTACGCATGTATGACTCGCCAACCTACTTTTACCCATGTTACTCGATTAACTGTCGCATGTGGCGTAATGATTTCCCACAAGACGGTAAAGTGATAAAACAGGTCAAATAATCTGCGATGCATGAGCGTCAATTCGAGCTTCCTGCCGGCAAAATGGCAGCCCTTGAGATAGGGAACGAGAAAACGGCTGACTTGTCAGTCGTTTTTCTTCATGGGTGGTTAGATAATGCGGGCAGCTTTAAAGCGCTCATGGAGCAGTTGAACCAACTTAATCCTCACTTACACCTCCTCGCCATCGATCATTTTGGTCACGGTTTATCGAGTCATAAATCTCACGATAACTATTACCCCTTTCACGACTATATTGCCGATTTATATCAGTTGTTGGATGAATTATCGCCAAACAGACTGATATTAGTAGGGCATTCACTTGGTGCTTTAATCGCAAGTTGCTATAGTGCTGCGTTTCCAGAGCAGGTCGAAGCTCTTGTGCAAATTGAGGGAGCAGGGCCTCTTACTGAAGATCCTACTAACAGTTTGCCTCGTCTTCGTGATGGCGTTTTAAGTCGAATAAGACAGCAAAACAAGCCAGAGCGAGCCATTGCCTCCTTCGATCTGGCGTTAAAATTACGCGTGCAAGCCAACCAATTAACCGCTGAGCAGCTTCTGCCGATAGTCGAGCGAGGAACGGAGCCGCGAGGAGATAAATGGTATTGGCGGCATGACGCCAAGTTAAAATGTGCGTCGCTTTACCGAATGGCGCAAGCGCATGCTAACTCGATTACCAGCCAAATACGTTGTCCTCATTTGATCGTATTAGGCGATCAAGGATTTCAGAATTTACCATCTAACCAAGCTGATTGGGGAGAGAACCCGCCGCAAGTGGTTTCTGTCAAGGGTGGTCATCACTGTCATTTAGAGCAAATACTCGAGGTCGCAACGCGAATTCTTGGTGTAGTTAACAAAATTTAAACAAGTGTTTGAGAGTTGCGTGCTCAAGCACGTTCGCTGTGCTGTAATAGCTTTCAAAATAAAAAGGACGCTATTTTTTAGCCAGTTATAAACGAGGAGTAACATCGTGGATAAACCATGGCTTTCACGTTATCCAAGTGACGTACCTGAAACCATTAATCCAGAGCAATATGAGTCTTTGGTAGAAATGTTTGAGCAGTCTGTACAAAAATATGCAGACCAACCAGCATTCATGAACATGGGCTCGGTTATGACCTTCCGTAAATTGGAAGAGCGTAGTCGCGCATTCGCAGCGTATCTGCAAAACGAGTTAAAACTGCAAAAGGGTGACCGCGTTGCTCTGATGATGCCAAACTTACTGCAATACCCAGTGGCGTTGTTTGGTATTTTGCGTGCAGGTTGTATCGCCGTAAACGTTAACCCACTTTACACTCCTCGTGAACTTGAACACCAATTGAATGACTCAGGTGCGACGACGATTGTGATTGTATCTAACTTTGCGAACACGCTAGAACAAATCGTCGATAAAACACCAGTTAAACACGTGGTGTTAACCAGTCTTGGTCAAATGCTGCCACGAGCGAAAGGTACGATTGTCGATTTTGTCGTGAAGTACGTTAAGGGCATGGTGCCTAAGTACGATTTACCTGGTGCAATCTCAATGCGTCAGGCATTGCGTAAAGGTCGTCGTCTACAATACGTTAAACCGTTTATGTCTGGGGATGACATTGCATTCCTGCAATACACGGGCGGTACGACAGGCGTCGCGAAAGGTGCGATTCTGACTCACCGTAATATGATTGCGAACGTTCTACAGGCAAAAGGAGCGTACGGGCCGGTTTTATCTCCGGGGCGCGAATTAGTCGTTACAGCGTTACCGCTGTATCACGTATTTGCTCTTACCGTAAACAGTCTGCTGTTTGTCGAAATGGGTGGCCGTAACCTACTTATTACCAATCCTAGAGATATTCCAGGGTTCGTGAAAGAGCTACAAAAGCATCCGTTTACTGCGATCACGGGCGTGAACACCTTATTTAATGCTTTGATCAACAACGAAGACTTCCACGAGTTGGATTTCAGTAACCTACGTTTAGCCGTTGGCGGCGGCATGGCAGTGCAGCGCTCAGTAGCAGAAAGATGGCAGAAGACCACGGGTTGTTACCTACTAGAAGGCTACGGCCTAACCGAGTGTTCTCCATTGGTTGCTGCATACCCGCATGACCTTGTTGAATACAATGGATCGATTGGTCTGCCTGTGCCATCAACAGAAGTTCGCATTGTGGATGAAGAAGGCAATGCTCTTGCGAACACTGAAACTGGTGAACTTCAAGTTCGTGGTCCTCAGGTTATGCAAGGCTACTGGCAACGACCTGAAGCAACGAAAGATACGATCAACGAAGACGGCTGGCTATCAACCGGCGACATTGTTAAGTTCGATGACGAAGGCTTCCTGCACATCGTTGACCGTAAGAAAGACATGATCTTGGTATCAGGCTTTAATGTTTACCCGAACGAAATCGAAGACGTTGTAGCGCTACACGGCAAAGTCCTTGAAGTGGCTGCTATTGGTCAACCGCACGAAGTCTCTGGTGAATTAGTGAAGATCTACGTCGTGAAGCGCGACCCGAGCTTGACCAAAGATGAAGTTATTACGCATTGTCGTCAGCACTTAACTGGCTACAAAGTACCTAAGTTGGTTGAGTTCCGTGAAGACCTCCCTAAAACCAATGTCGGTAAGATCTTGCGTCGTGTTCTGCGTGAAGAGAACGACGCTGAACTCGCGAAGAAAAGCGCATAAGCCGATTTCGTCGAGTCGAAAGATTTAAAAAATGATAGAATGCCAGCGTTTTGCTGGCATTTTTTATAGCGAGAAGTATGTGAATTATCAAATTATTAACAAAAACAAAGATCTAGAAGAAGTTTGCATTCACGCCCGAGAGGCAGATGTAGTGATGCTGGATACCGAATTCGTCCGTATTCGCACTTTCTACCCGCAGTTAGGTCTGATTCAGCTTTTCGATGGTAATCGCCTCTCGCTGATTGATCCGACCGAATTAACGGATATGACGCCGTTCGTAGCGCTATTAAAAGATACTTCTGTGCTAAAAGTGCTGCACGCCTGCGGTGAAGATTTAGAAGTTTTCCAAAACGCATTTGGTTGCACTCCATTCCCTATGGTAGATACACAGTTGATGGCGGCCTTTCTTGGCCACGGTCTATCAACAGGCTTCGCATCGCTGGTGGAAGAATATTTAGGCGTAGAGCTCGACAAAAGTGAATCACGTACTGACTGGATGGCTCGACCGTTGACGCAAAAGCAATTAGATTATGCTGCTGCAGACGTGCATTACTTGCTACCGTTATACGAAAAGCTTTTCGATAAGGTGACGCAAGCAGGTTGGTGGGAAGCCGTACAACAAGAAAGTGATTTGTTGGTTTCAAAACGCATTCGCGTCACTAATGAAGAGAATGCCTACCTTGATATTAAAGGTGCTTGGCAGTTAAAACCTTCTGAACTGGCTATTTTAAAGCCTCTAGCGACGTGGCGTTACCGTGAAGCAATCAAACGAGATTTAGCGCTGAACTTTATCTTCAAAGAAGGTGACCTGTTAACAGTCGCTCGTCTTGGCTTAACGAACTTTAAGAAGATGGAAGCGGAAGATATTGATATCCGAGCGATTAACCGCCATGGCGCGAAGATTGCCGCGATTGTTAAACAAGCGAAGCAAACACCTTCTGAAGAGTATCCAGCGAAAATTGAACGCTTAATGGATTATCCAGGTTACAAACAAGTCTTCAAAAATATGAAAGACATAGTGAAATCGGCGTCGCAGAAGTCTGGCTTAGCGACGGAGTTCCTTGCTTCTAAAAAGCAGATTAATCAGCTGATCAGTTGGGTGTGGAAAAAAGATCGCGATCCAGAAGTGTTGCCTGACTTGATGCAGGGCTGGCGCTTGGACCTGCTCGGCGACAAGATGAACAAAGCATTAAAGTAATGAAAGATTAAAAGGTTGGCCTCGGTGCCAACCTTTTTCATTCTAATCTGAGCATTCAATCTCGTGAGGAAAAGTGGTTTACTTCTCGTCGTCTGGTAGCTTCACATTGAGCTCAAGAACTGAGATATCGTCGTCTTTGTGCTCAAATGTTAAGTCAACCATATTTGGATCAATTGCCACGTACTTACTGATCACTTTCAGGATGTCTTCTTTCAATTGAGGCAAGTAAGAAGGCGCAGGATCATTTTGGCTGCGGCGCTCAGCAACAATGATTTGCAAACGCTCTTTAGCTAGATTCGCAGAAGTTTTCTTCTGTGGGCGGAAAAATTCTAATAATGACATGTCTAGCCTCCAAAGAGTCGTTTAAAGAGTCCTTTCTTCTCCTCAGTAAGGAAACGAAATTCAACCTGATTGCCTAATAAGCGATCAACGGTGTCAGAATAAGCCATGCCCGCATCGGTGTTATCGTCAAAAGTAACCGGTACACCTTTGTTTGACGCGTTAAGCACGGCTTGGCTTTCTGGAATCACGCCCAGTAGTGGAATATGTAAGATCTCCTCTACGTCCTCAACGCTTAGCATTTCGCCTTGAGTGACGCGAGATGGGTTGTAGCGAGTCAGTAGCAGGTGCTGTTTTACTGGCTCTAGCCCTTGTTCTGCGCGCAGGGACTTAGAATCTAAAATACCGAGAATGCGGTCAGAGTCACGCACAGAAGAGACTTCTGGATTCGTTGTGACAATGGCTTCATCGGCGTAGTACAAGGCCATTAATGCGCCTTGCTCGATACCTGCTGGTGAATCACAAATAATGAAATCAAAGCCCATTTCATCAAGTTCGCCGAATACGCGCTGAACACCATCTTTTGTCAGTGCGTCTTTATCACGAGTTTGAGAAGCAGGAAGAATGAATAGGTTGTCCGTGCGCTTATCTTTGATCAGCGCTTGGTTTAATGTCGCTTCGCCGTTAATGACGTTTACAAAGTCATACACGACACGGCGCTCACAGCCCATGATTAGGTCGAGGTTACGCAAACCGATATCAAAATCGATCACCGCGGTCTTTTTTCCCTTCAGAGCTAGACCAGAGGCGATGGCTGCGCTTGAAGTGGTTTTACCAACGCCACCTTTACCAGACGTTACTACAATAATGCGTGCCATTTTTTTTCCTTTTTAGATTAAATCGCGAGAACTTCTAAATGTAATGATTCATCGGCTTTACTGATCATTACTTTCTTTTGCCAGTACTCGCTTTCAATTTGATCGCTTAACCAGTAGTCACCCGCAATGGATACCAGTTCTGCTTGTAAATCGTGGCAAATAATACGCGCTTCCTGCTGACCACTTGCGCCTGCAATCGCACGGCCTCGAAGTGTGCCATGGATATGAATAGAGCCGTCAGCGATGACTTCAGCACCAGCACTTACGTGCGCTAACACCACCAAATCACCATCTTTCGCGTAGATCTGTTGTCCTGATCGAACAGGCGTGCGAACTACTTTCGTTGGTGCCATTTTGGCTGGCGCCTGGCTTGGTGATTTGCTTGCCGACATAATGGCGAAGCCAGCTTCGGAAGCAAGATTTTGTACACGCTTGTCTTTACAGCCCGTTACACCGACCGGAATAAAACCAGCATCTGAGATGCCTTGTTTAAGCTTAGGGAAATCAATGTCGCCTTGTACTTTTGCTATATTGATTACCAAAGGCGCGGATGCAAAAAAAGAAGGTGCTTGAGAAACTTTTTCTTGCAAAAATTCGACAGTCTTTGCGATCTCATTGTCAGAAAGGTGTAAAACTGACAATGTAAAACTGCTACCTTTAAGGTCTGGTGAATGGGTCATCGTGGACTTCTTGCCTTTATTGAAAGAGCGTTGCCTTAAACTAGGTCTGTCATGTTATATTTCATCCTTTGACGCAGCAAGTTCTCTCGTGGGCAAATAGGTGAATTAATCTCAAATTTGCTATTAAGTTTGCGAGAATTTGACGTTTTCAACCTAATCCGCACTCAACGCGGCTAAATCAGCATAAAAGGCGTGTCATGCTTTGTTCTATTTATAAAAGCTCGAAAAAAGAAGGTACTTATCTCTATATTCCGAAAAAGGATGATTTTTCACAGGTTCCTGACACCTTAATGCAGATGTTCGGTAAGCCTATCGCTGTTATGACGATTAAACTTGATGGCCGTAAATTGGCACAAGTTGATATCGAAAAAGTGAAGGCTTCATTGCAAAATGATGGCTTCTTTTTGCAGGTTCCGCCTCCGCCGGAGAACCTACTAGAAAAGTACAAAGAACAAAAAGCCCAGCAGAAAGGCGAATAACGTCATCGTTTTTCATCTGGGATTTCTGCCTTGCTCAAGGAGGGCAATATGAAAAAAATACTGGCTACCATGCTTAGCGTTGGTGTGTGTACCTCGGCTTTTGCAAGTAGCGAGGGTTTCGATGAATACTTGAATAAGCTGCGTGCTGAAGCGCGTGATAAAGGTATCTCAGAGCAGGTCATTAGTGCTGCTTTTGCGAATGTTGAGTACAAGCCTCGAGCAGTAAAAGCGGACCGAAACCAACCAGAGAAGAAACTGACGTTGGATGAATACATTCCTCGCGCGGTGCCCGAATGGAAGGTGAAGCAAGCAAGACAACTCTATAAAGAGCATTACACCGAGCTAAAGCGTATAGGCGATGAGTACGGTGTGCAGCCTCGTTTTATCGTGGCGCTGTGGGGTGTAGAAAGTAACTTTGGTAAATTTACGGGTAACTTCAAAGTGATTGACGCGTTGTCTACAATGGCATTTGAAGGTCGTCGTGAAGAGTTTTTCCGTAAAGAGACCATGTCGGCATTGCAGATCCTCGATCAAGGCCATATTGAACTGGAAAACTTTAAGGGTTCATGGGCTGGTGCGATGGGGCAATGTCAGTTTATGCCAAGCTCTTTTCTTCGTTTTGCCGCTGACGGCAACGAGGATGGTAAAAAAGACATTTGGCAATCTGAAGCCGACGTGTTTGCATCAACGGCTAACTATTTGAGCAAGTCCGGCTGGGATGACAAATACACTTGGGGTCGCCAAGTGAAAGTCCCTAAAGGCATTGATCGCAGCTTAGAAGGGCGCACGGCTGAAAAAGGTAAATATCTTCAGGAGTGGAGCAAACTTGGTATCACAAAATACGATGGTAGCCCGTTGCCAAAACTGGATGAAGACATCAAAGCATGGTTGATCATGCCGGACGACGAGAATGGTCGTACGTATCTGGTTTACAATAACTACAACGTACTGATGAAGTGGAACCGCTCTTACTATTTCGCACTCGCCGTGAGTCACTTGGCTGACCGAATTAAATACTGAGCTGTTATAAAATAATCACTTGGCATCCAGTATTCAATATGAGGGCTCTTCGGAGTCCTTTGTTTTTCCTATAATCAAATCGAGGTAAAGCGTGTTATCTGAACGTGCTGCACAAATGGTGATCTTCTCCGCTCTTCTTAAACATAAAAGTTTCACGGCTGCTGCAAAGAGCTTAGGCGTGTCGGTGTCTCATGTGAGTAAGCAGTTGAGCCAGCTGGAAGCATCTCTTGGTATCAAGCTTGTTCAACGCACTACGCGAAGCTTTACGCCGACTGAGGCAGGAAAAACCTTTTTTCATCACTGTGAGCAAGTAGTACAAGCGGTGAGCAGTGCCACATTAGAGATGGAAACCCAGCGGGATGAAGTGGCAGGCTTAGTGCGTCTTGGTTTGTCGCAATCATTCGGTACCTTGCACATAATCCCCGCAATTCAAGAGTTGCGCGAACTGTATCCTCAACTTCAAGTGGAGGTGCATTTGTTTGACTATAAAGTCGATATGTTAGCCGAAGGGCTCGATTTATGGGTGACTAACAACGAGCATTTGCCTGAAGGCTACATTGCGCAGCGTTTGACGGATTGCCAGTTTGTTGTAGCGGCGTCACCAGATTACTTATTGAAGCATGATACGCCAACAGAGCCGGATGACTTGTCTTCTCACAACTGTCTTATATACAGAAGCTGGGAGCGTGACTATACGGGGTGGGCGTTTACTAAAGATCAGCAGGAGTTGAACGTAAAAGTTTCGGGCAACTATTCAGTGGATCTGGCAGAAGCCGTTCGGGATGCCGCTATTGCAGGTTGGGGCATTGCCTACCTTGCCACTTACTTACTGGGTGATGAGTTTAGAACGGGTAAGTTAATACAGTTGTTACCGGACTGGAAAGCCAGCCAGTCGATGCCGTTTTATGCGGTGTATCCAAGCCGCCAACATATGCCCAAAAAAATATCCGCAGTGATTAACTTCATCAAACAGAAGATCGGTAACCCGTGTCATTGGGATCAACGTCTAGCGCCTTACATATCTATTCCTAAGTAACAGGATCAATGACGTTATTGAACGACACATAAGGTGATTCACTTCACAAAAATTTTTCCAGAACTAGAAACATCTTTTCTATATAGAAACAATAAAAATAAGCAAACGTTTATATTCTTATAATTCAATGCCTTATAATTAAGGTTAATTATTGGGCGCTTAAACTTTTCACACTGTTAACATCCTCAACTTGCAGCATTTTGAGTCCGCTATACAATCCGGTGCCTTCCATATCCCCCTTCTGTCGGATTCATTTTATGAACTCAATTATTGGTATCGTAGCCATACTATTCGTAGCATGGCTACTTTCTACAAATAGAAAAAATATAAAGCTGAGAACAGTGTCGTTTGCGTTTGCTTTGCAGGTACTGTTTGCGTTGTTGGTTTTATATGTACCAGCAGGACGAGATGCGCTGAATTCAGTGAGCAGCGTAGTGTCGAATTTGATCAACTATGGTCAAGAGGGCATTGCGTTTTTATTCGGTAATTTGGCGACAGGGGGCTTCACCTTTGCGATCAATGTTCTGGGTATCATCGTTTTCTTTTCCTCTCTTATCTCAGGTCTTTATCACATTGGTGTGATGCCAAAAATCATCAACTTTATCGGTGGCGGTATTCAAAAGCTGCTGGGTATCGGTCGTGCTGAGTCTTTGTCTGCAACGGCGAATATTTTTGTTGGCACCATTGAAGCGCCATTGATGGTAAAGCCATACCTAAAGCACATGACCGACTCGCAGTTCTTTGCGGTGATGACAGGTGGTTTGGCTTCTGTTGCTGGTGGAACATTGGTTGGTTACGCGTCACTGGGCGTCGACCTTAACTATCTTATTGCTGCTGCATTTATGTCGGCACCTGCGGGCTTGCTGATGGCAAAAATTTTAATGCCAGAAGATACGGATAAAGCAGCAGATATCGACATTAGCCAAGTTGAAATTCCACGTGCAACCAACGTAGTAGAAGCATTAGCCGATGGAGCCATGGCGGGTGTACGCATTGCTGTATCGGTAGGTGGTACGCTATTGGCGTTTATCAGTGTCATTGCAATGTTAAACGGCATGCTAGGTTGGATTGGTGACCTTGTTGGGACGCCACTAAGCTTCGAGTTGATCCTAGGGTATGTATTCGCACCTGTCGCTTGGTTATTAGGTGTACCATGGCAAGAAGCAACCACAGCAGGCTCGCTGATTGGTAATAAGATTGTGGTGAATGAGTTCGTCGCTTTCATCCAGCTTGCAGAAGTGAAGTCTCAACTTAGTGAACACTCACAAGCAATCGTGACGTTTGCTTTATGTGGCTTTGCAAACATCTCAAGTATGGCGATGTTGATTGGCGGACTGGGCTCATTGGTACCTGAAAAGCGTGCATTTGTTTCTAAGCATGGTTTCCGTGCGATTATCGCTGGTGTGATGGCTAACTTAATGAGCGCTTCGATTGCGGGCGTGATTTTAAGCCTGTAATTGAAAGAGATACCTAAAATTAGCAAAAAGGCTCCTTGCGGAGCCTTTTTCGTATCTGAAGTTTTACGTTATTTGTCCGTGTGGAACTGTTCGCAAGCGAGCATCGTGTTCTCAATTAAACTTGCGACGGTCATTGGGCCAACACCACCAGGGACAGGAGTAATAAAGCTCGCACTTTCACGTGCTTTATCGTATTCCACGTCGCCAACTAGCTTGCCTGAATCAAGACGGTTAATGCCGACATCGATAACCACTGCACCTTTCTTAATCCACTCTCCAGGGATGAAGTTTGGCTTACCAACCGCAACCACGACAACGTCAGCTTGACGCATATGACTCTCTAGGTCTTTGGTAAAACGGTGACATGTTGTTGTCGTGCAGCCCGCAAGCAGCAGTTCAAGTGTCATTGGACGACCAACAATGTTTGATGCACCAACCACAACAGCATGTTTGCCACGAAGCTCTATGTTGTAACGGTCTAGTAGGGTAATGATGCCCTTTGGCGTGCAAGAGCGAAGCTTTGGAATACGTTGTGCAAGACGACCAACGTTGTAAGGGTGGAAGCCATCCACGTCTTTCTCTGGGTGAATGCGCTCTAAAACATGTGTTGTGTCGATGCCCGCAGGAAGGGGTAATTGCACTAGAATGCCGTCAATTTCATCATCGTTGTTTAATTCATCAATCAGCGCTAGTAACTCTTCTTCTGAGCTAGACGCAGGAAGGTCAAAAGACTTAGAAACAAACCCAACTTCTTCACATGCGCGGCGTTTGCTACCGACATAAACCTGAGAAGCAGGATCTTCACCAACTAGAACCACTGCTAAACCAGGGGCACGTAGCCCAGCTTCAACACGAGCTTTAACACGTGCTGCCACTTCGGATCGAACAGTTTGGGAAATGAGAGTTCCGTCTATATTTTGAGCAGTCATGACTTTCCTTATAAATTAAGAAGGCAAATTATCTGCGGCGCATTGTCGCAGAATTTCTTATTAACATCCATACGCAAACGTTTGCTTTGTGGTGTTTTTGAACATTAAGCGTTTTGATGGACTTTTTTTAGGCATTCAGATCAGAATGTTATGAAAACCCGTTGATTTACCCGTTTGAACTCGTATAATCCTGTCCCTGTAGCGCGCCCTTAGCTCAGCTGGATAGAGCACGTCCCTTCTAAGGATGTGGTCATTGGTTCGAATCCAATAGGGCGTGCCATTTATTCAAAAGCCCCGATAACTCTTTGAGTTGTCGGGGCTTTGTCGTTTTTAGGTTTTTGGCTGTAATTACCACTCTATCTACAACTTTTGAATGGCATTCTAGCCATTGCAATTTCTAGCAATTAATATGGACGCATATTAATTATCTTTCGTTAGTCTTTATGCCTGCCACTTCTAATTTTTATGACCAACACGCCGACTCTTTCGCGAAGCAATACACATCGCTCCAGTTTGAGGATGTCCACGCGAGTTGGAGAGTTTTCTGGCCCCAGGCTGGAGATCGCGTGTTAGATGTTGGCGCGGGCTCTGGTCGAGACGCGAAATGGATGGCTGAACATGGGTGTGAAGTTGTTGCGATTGAGCCTGCTCAAGCACTTCTAAGGCTTGGTAAGTCTTACTGTGGCGATTCCGTTACTTGGCTTGAAGATGCATTACCTAAGCTTGAGAAAACCATTAATCTTGGCTTTCGCTTCGATTTAATTCTTGTCAGTGCGGTATGGATGCATCTTGCGCCTACGCACCGTGAACGTGCATTTCGCAAACTTGCAAATTTGTTAGCGCCTAATGGTCGATTGGTGATTAGCCTTCGTCACGGTGACTTTTCTGACGGTCGTAAAGCTTATCCGGTATCGGTTGAAGAGCTCGAAAAGTTTGCAAAGAATAGCGCTTTAATGGTGAGGAACGTATCTCTCGATGATGATCAGTTAAAGCGAACGGGTGTATCTTGGCAAACGGTAGTGATGTCTTTGCCTGATGATGGTTCTGGTGATCTGAATAAGGTTCGCCACATTATCGTCAATGATTCCAAATCGGCTACCTATAAACTAGCACTACTACGTACTTTACTACGTATTGCAGACGCTCATTCTGGTGCAGTGGTTGATCGCAGCGAAGGTAAAGTTGCCATCCCATTAGGATTAGTCGGCTTATATTGGATTCGTCAATTTAAGCGTTTAATCGATAAAGAGAACATCCAGCAAAGCTCGAACTCGTCTAAAGGGCTAGGTTTTATAAAGCCCGATGGTTGGGGCAGACTTTCCCATTTAAGTCCTGATGATCTTGCTATAGGCATGACATTTTTGGGTGAAGATGCAGTGGCGCTTGATAAAGCAATAAAAGACAGCTTAAAAACCATAAAAGATGGTCCCGTCACCTTTACCTATCAAGGTGATAAATCAAACCCTTACTTTGAAATGATTCGTTCAGCTAAGAAGCCAAAAAGTTCAATTGTTGTGGATAGCGAATTCCTCGAAAGTTATGGGCTGTTTGTGTTGGATGAAAGCCTTTGGGATTGTTTTCGATTGTATAACTCTTGGATTGAGCCGCTGGTGGTCAACCAGTGGATTATGGAAATGCAACGATTTCGGTCTAATCAAGAGCGGGGTATTCCACTGCAAACGTATCATGATTGTTTGGTCTGGATTGATAAAGACCATGATACGCGAGTCGTGCGAAAGAGAATTGAACAGTTGAAGCTCAGCCATTGCGACATTGTCAGTGTATGGAGTGGAAGCAAATTACGAAATGAGTATCACGTTGATCACTGTTTGCCTTTTGCTTATTGGCCCAACAATGATAAGTGGAACTTACTACCAACATCTAAGGTTGAAAACCTAAACAAGCGTGATCGTATTCCTGCTAGCTATCGATTAAACGCATCCAAGCCGCGAATTTTGGATTGGTGGCAGTTAGCGTGGGGAGAGACGGATACTTTGAGTCGGACATTTTTCACTGAGGCTTCAATGTCGTTGCCTAATGTACCTGCATCTTGCCAAGATTTTGAGCATGTCTTTGAAGCGATGGGATTACAAATTCGTGGTGTTAAAAGTCGCCTGTGTATCGCGGAATGGTAATATCTCGTTTGCTATTACCTCGTGATAAATGAAGTTTGATTGGTAACTAACAAAAAAGCGCTGGTTAACCAGCGCTTTTGCATTTACTAAGGGCATTACATCTTTTTAAAGATGATGGAGGTGTTGATGCCGCCAAAGGCGAAGTTGTTACTCATCAAATATTTCACGTCCAGCTCTCGGCCTTGTCCGGCAATGTAGTCTAAATCGCCACATTGCTCGTCGAGGTTTTCTAGGTTGAGCGTTGGGTTGAACCAACCTGTGTGCATCATTTCTAAACCTAGCCACGCTTCAATTGCGCCACACGCGCCTAGTGTGTGGCCAAAGTAGCTCTTGAGTGAACTTATTGGCACTTTGCCCAGAGCATTCGCTGTTGCGTTGCTTTCCGCAATATCGCCGCGGTCGGTGGCAGTGCCGTGAGCAGATACATAGTCGATCTTCTCAGCAGGAATGCTCGCGTTTTGCAAAGCCATTTCCATACAGATTTGCATGGTTTCCATCTGTGGTTGAGTGACGTGTGCGGCATCACAGTTGCTGGCAAAACCGATGATTTCTGCATAGATTTTCGCGCCACGAGCGACGGCGTGTTCGTACTCTTCCAGAACCAGTGTTCCCGCACCTTCACCAATCACCAAACCATCGCGATCGGAGTCATAAGGTCTTGGTGTGCTTTTCGGGTCTTCATTCTTCAGACTGGTGGCAAAAAGGGTATCGAAGACAGCGGATTCCGTTGGACACAATTCTTCAGCGCCACCAGCAACCATGACCGTTTGGTAGCCGTGTTTGATCGCTTCGTAGGCGTAGCCGATTGCTTGGCTGCCGGAGGTACATGCACTGCTGGTTGGGATCACTCGGCCTTTCAAACCGAAAAATAGACCAACGTTCACTGCCGTGGTATGCGGCATCATCTGCACGTAAGTCGTAGCGGTGATCGCTTTCGTGGTTTTCTCATTCAGCATGACACCAAATGCGCCGATTGCGTCAGTACTGCCTGTTGATGAGCCGTATGCGATACCCGTTTGACCATTGGTGAGTACGTCGTTACCAATCAAACCTGCTTGGCTCAGTGCGTTTTCTGTTGCGACGGTCGCCAATTTAGAAACACGCCCCATGCCGCGTACTTGCTTGCGCTTGTAGTGCTTTGGCAGTTCAAAATCTAAAATTGGTGCCGCGAGCTTGGTGTTCAAACCATCATACTGTTCGTAAGAAGGCATGTATTGCGTCGCGTTCTGGCAGTCACGCAGTTTTGGCTCGACAGATTGCCAATCGTTACCAAACGCAGTCACGCCCGACATTCCGGTTACAACGACTCGACGGTTCATACTAGGCCTCCGTTTACCGAAATGACTTGGCGAGTTACATAGCCTGCGATGTCGGACATAAGGTAACTGACTAAACCAGCGACTTCTTCTGGTTCTCCCATGCGGCGTAAAGGAATTTGCGGCATCGCGTGTTCTTTTACGTGTTCGTCTACCATGCCTGTGTCGATAAGCCCCGGTGCAACGCAGTTAACGGTGATTTTGCGTTTTGCCAGTTCAAGTGCGAGTGATTTTGTTGCACCAATTACGCCCGCTTTTGCTGCGCTGTAGTTAGTTTGACCACGGTTACCCATCAGGCCAGATACTGATGCAAGCGTAACAATTCGGCCGCCTTTACGCTTTTGCACCATTGGCATAACACAAGGGTGAAGAACGTTGTAGAAGCTATCTAGGTTGGTATGAATCACGCCATCCCATTCTTCTTCGGTCATCGCAGGGAAAGCGGTATCTTTTGTGATGCCAGCGTTGTTCACGACGCCATAGTAAGCGCCGTGTGCGGCGATATCGGCTTCTAGTTTCTCACGGCAATCTGCACGGTCACTGATGTCGAATTGGATAAGACGACCGCTCCCCCCATGTTGTTCGATGGTGTCTAGGGTATCTTGCGCGCCTTGTTGATCGCCCATGTAATGGACGATGATTTGGAAACCATCTTTGGCTAACTGAACGGCAATGGCTTTACCGATGCCTTTGCTGGCACCTGTAACGAGGACTTGTCGGGTCATTGTTGACTCCTGATTTTCATTTCTTGTAATTTTTCTTCTGATGGAACGTAAACGTTCAATTGGCAAGTCGCTACAACAGTTCCTTGTAGCTCAATACGGGCTGAAAAAACCGCCATACCGTTATCTTCCATAACTTTTTCAGCATACACATCGAGCACCTGTCCGCGAGAAAACGCATCGCATTCAGACGTGTATCGACGGCTACCAAGCAAAAAGCCAATCGGTGGCGCTTGTTCTTTCATTAATGCGTGGTAACCAGACCACGCCGCGACAGATTGCGCCATAAACTCAATGCCAACGTATGCTGGCACGGTTTGAGAGGTCGAGTCGAAGAACGGGTTGTGTTCTGCGATATCAACCTGGCAGTGAATCGTATCTTGTTGAACATCCAAAGCACGATCGACCAAGATCATTGGTTTGTCGTGTGGCAAAAGTTGTTCGATGGGAGGAAGTTTAGTCATGAGCGTAACCAAAAATAAGACTAATATTATTGCCACCAAAAGCAAAAGAGTTGCTGAGAATCGCTTTGTTACCCAGTTTGGTTGGCGTCTCAACTAACGATATATGGATATCGTCTGCTTTGGTTTCGCAGTGTTGCATTGGCAAGTCAAGGTTGTACTTGAGAATATGCCAAGCGATCGCGGCTTCCGTTGCACTTGCAGCGCCTAATGTGTGTCCGGTAAGTGGCTTTGTTGAACTCACAGGGACGGAGTTACCAAAGCAGCGGTGAATGGCTTTGCTTTCCATCACATCGTTTAACGGCGTTGCTGTGCCATGCGCGTTGATGTAACCAATGTCTTGCGCTGTAAGTCCTGCATTGGCCAACGCTTTTTTCATCGCTTCTTCTGCGCCTAACCCTTCTGGGTGTGGTGCGGAAATGTGGTGCGCGTCTGAGCTGTCGCCAGCTCCGAGAAGAGCAACGGGCGCAGGTGTTTTGCTTAGCAACATTAATGCTGCGGCTTCGCCGATATTGATGCCGTTGCGATGTTGGTCAAACGGCTTACAAAGGGTATCGGATAGAGCTTCTAAACCGTTAAAGCCGTTTAGCGTTAGGCGACAAATGGTATCCACACCACCTACAATGACCGCATCAACAATGCCAGAGCGAATCAGGCGTTGCGCGGTTAAAAAGACGCGACCACTAGAAGAGCAAGCGGTGGAAACTGAGTAATGTGGGCCGCTCAAATCAAAGTAGGCGGCAATAAAATCGCTGCAGTTGCCAAGTTCTTGTTTGGTGTAATGGTAGTCGGCGGGAAACTCACCATTTGCCAGCTTTTCGCCAAATGCGATTTCGCCATCTGAAATGCCAGACGTGCTGGTGCCGATCACGACTGCGATACGGTCACGACCATATTTAGCAATGGCTTCACGCACGTCGCTTTCGATTTGCTGCAAAGCCGAAAGTGCGAGGCGGTTGTTTCTCGTATCAAACTGGCTGAGTGCGGTCGGTAATTGCGGTAACGTCTGTGCAATTCGACCGATTACGGTTTGGAGGCCTGAATTTAAAATATCTTGGTCAACCACCATGTTGGATGGCTTCGCTCCCGATAAACATTGGTGGATGAGCGCGTCATCTTGTCCCATGGCAGAGTGAAAGCCACAGGCCTGAATATACAAAGGTTGAGAAGAGCGAATAGGCATATTGTTATTCTAAATTGTTCTTAATTAATCTGATGTTGCAGTGTTTGAATAGAAATTGAAAACTGATGTTTGAGGTGATGAAAATCAATCTCACCCTCTAACTTGTTAGAAGAGCTGTATTGAATCTCAATGATCTTTTCACCGTCGCTATCAAAGATGGCGCGAGAATTATTTTTATCAATAATTCGCCACCTTACCTCATTTAACGACCCTTCCCAAGCGGAACTCGGCCAGAGCGTGATCATCAGGTTAAATAATACCTGTTCTGGCTGCGGTAGCGAACCTTGTAAACCGTTGAGCACTTCGGTTTGAATTTGTTCTCCATCGTAAGACAGTGAGAGTACTCTTGTCCCCCAGGATGAGAAGCCTGCCAGCACCACGTCGTTGTTGGTCACTTGCAGTTGTACCGGAAGTTGCTCAGATGTGGGTTTGCCATCTATTGCCCAAGAAGCCGTAATCAACTGACTGGCCGTCAACTGATAACCCAAGCTGGCTGGAGTCGGTAAGTTAACTTGGGTGTGCTCAGCAATATCGACTTGAGGCGTCGATTGGTGAGGTACCAAGCTGCATGCGCTTAAAAACAGACTCAGTACGATTAACGTCGCGCAGCGAAAAGCATGGTTAAAAATCATGGCGTCGTTTCCTCTGTTTTAATTGCAATCGGAGAGAGCAACCAAGCGACAAAAATACCACTTAACACCGTAATGCCGAAACTGTGAATCGCGTGAGTTTGGCTTAGTGACAGCAACCCAAATGACAGCACAGTGGTTATTGCCGAAAGGGTGATCGCCAATAGTGTGCTCACGCTGCGGGCTTTCTCGGCAAAGAACAGAGTGTAATCGATTCCGATACCAAGAATGAGCACCAAGCCAAGCAAGTTGAACAGGTTTAACGTTGTTCCCATCGCGACAGCCGTTGCCAGACCGCAGGCGCAAGCAATCAATGATGGCAGTAAAACTCGCCAACTGTGTTGCAGACCGTACCGCTTGATTAACACCAGAAAGATCACAGCACTGGCGGCTACCAATAGCTCCATGATTTTGATTCGGTATTCACCAAATAGGGCGGATATTTCTTCAGCTTTGTTTAGGTAGACAACATCAGACTGTGATTTGGAAAACCCCTTAACAACGGTGGAGTCTTGCAATTGGTTTAACACCACAACCGTTGCCGATTTTCCTTTTATCTTACCCAAATGGAGAAAACGTACAGGCGCTGATACCGGGTTTTGCAAGTACTGCTCAACCGTGACAGGAATAAAGTCGGCGTCCATTTTGGGCTTTTTACTTAAGCCCAGCCCGGAAGCAAGTGGGCTGGATTGTGTTGCGTAAAGATCGCGAATCAATTGATAGTCTTGTTGCTGACGTTCCACTGAGCTTAAGTAGCGGCTCAGGCTCTGGTAGCTTTCGATGGTGCTGTCCGCTTTCCACGCTTCTAAAGTTGGCGTCAAAGACTCCAGCTTTTTCATTAGGTTTTCGTCATCGTCGGCGGTAACGACCAACATTTGCTGCGAAGCTTGCATGCCACTAAGCGTCGTAATCAAGGTTTCTTGCTGCTTGAGATCGTTCGGCATCGTTTGCAGCAGACGAATGTCGTCATCGTAGTTCAATTGCAGCAAGAAAAAGCCACTCACAACCACACATAACATCGGCAATCCGACTTTAATTCGAGGTTGATTCCAAAGCGTTAGCCATTTCGCCAACAATGATTGTCCTGGTAAGTTCGAAATGGATCGCGATGGGTTACGAGCCAGTATCGGATACCAAGCCACCACGGTGATGTAAGCGGCAATCAGACCAATGGATGAAAACAGCGCAAGCTGCTGCAAACCAGGAAACGGTGCCACCAACATGCCCAAATAGCCGATCAAACTGGTGATTAAGCCCAGTGTGATCGCTATGAAAATATGCTTTAACCCTTGCTCGCTATCCCATTCATTTCCCGCCGCAAGACGTTCCGTTAGGTAGTGGAATGCGTAGTCGATAGACACGCCGATTAAACTTGCGCCAAACACTAAGCTGAACAGATGGACTTTTCCAAAAATCCACGTCGTAACGGACAACGCAACGAGCAAACCAATGGTGATGGAAAGCAGTGCGAGAGACAGTGGCATCACACTACGAAAGGCCAACACGAACAATGCAATGATACCGAGCAGAGAGAATACACCGATGGTGCTGATCTCCGATTTGGCACTTTGCGTACCAAAGTCGGCGTAAAATAGAACGCCAGTATGTGCGACTTCAGCGCCATATTTCTGCGCGACGCTGTGTTCTAGCGCTTGAATATCAGGGACTGCAAACTGCCCAGTTAGGCTATAAGGCGAGTCTTTTAGCTCGGCAGTAATAAGCAAGTATTGAGCACCGTCTTTTTCGACGGATAGATAGCCGTTATCCAATCGGAAAGAGGAAGATTGCTGGGTAACTTGGCTTAAATAATCACGAAATAGCAAGAAAGGGTCATTTTGTAACTCTTGCCCGGTCACTCCAGAAAACGGGTTGTACAGCGACTGAATCACATGCTGAACTTGCTGTTCTGGATTTTGGCTTAAACGCTCTCGTTGTTCAGGCGTCAGCAATTGGAAGCGGTGCTTAAAGTAGTAACTCGCCCAAGCTTGCTGCTCTTGAGGTGAGATTTTTCCCACCACATCGCGAAAATGATTACTTTGGCGTAACCCCTTATCAAATTCAGCGGCCGCTGCAAAAAGGGCATTTTTGTCCGGCGCTGTGATCACGAAAATGACTTTGTCGCTCATACTTGCCGAGACCGACTCAAAGGCTTGCTCAGCCACCGGGTTTTGTTGGTTCTTCGGCAACAGTTTTAAAATGTTGGTCTCAATCGGAGATTCTGCACTCCAAACCCATTGTTTGAGTAGCAACGCGCCCGCTAAAACAACGAGATTGAGCCAAACCAGAGCAAAGGTATGAGTGCAGAGACTGAGTTTAGAAACGGAATTGAGCGTCTTCGGCATCCGTGAGTTCCTGAGGTAGAGAGGTCTGGTTTGTAAACGTGATTTCGGTCTTATCGCCGCGCAGCTCTTGCAGGGTTAGGCGATCAATGTGCGTTTTACCGGAAAGAGTGATGGCTTTAAACACCGCATTTAATGGCGACTGTTTGGGCACTAAAACGAGCTGCCACTGATTGTTCTCAACTGAAAAATCGAGTGTGAATTGTTCTTGCAGTGCAGAAGTATCCCCGTGGAACACGGATAAAAACACATGGCTAAAGTAGAACGCCATTGGGTTTTCTTCAGCAGAGATCGTTTTCGGATCTTGGTTGGCAAAAGTCTGACGAAGTTTGTTTTCCGTCAATACCAAATTGACTGCGAAAGGTTCTGTTTGTTGCCACAACAAGCCATGTGTTTTGCTCAGTGTGAACTGACCTTTAGAGGTTAGAGGTTGACTGAACATTTCCAGATGACGCTGCTGCGTAAAATCTCCGCGTACGATTTCATGCTGAGACAACTGCTGTTGAAGCGATGCCAAATCCGTTACATTTGCTGTCGGTGTGGCCAGTGCTGGAACAGAAAATATCAGCAAAAAAGAGAGTAACCACTTTTGCATTAGTTCAGGCTCCCATGGTTGTGCCATTGCTCTACTTTATCTAAAAAGACTGCTGGAGAAACAAAGCACATCTCTTGCTTTTCAATGGATACGGCGACTTGCGTTGTATGCGCTTTGCACATACGTTGATTCGTTTCGGCGTCGTAAATCACGTAATCCACACGCAAGCGGTTTTCCCACTCAGTGAGTTGCACGGTAATACGAATGGTGTGATTAAACGGAATCGCCTTGACGTATTTAACGCGCGTGTCGATGATCGGCCACATGTACCCAGAGTCTTGCATATCGCGATAGCTGTATTGGATCTTCTCCATCAGCACCCGACGCGCTTCTTCAAAATACCGAAAGAAGTTGCCGTGATAAATCACGCCCATCGGGTCAGCATCTTGGAATGAGGTGACCATAGTCACCTCTGCTTCTAATGGGTAGAGAACCTGCTCTTGCATTATACCTCCGCGTAGAGTGGCCAATGACGTTGCTGAATGCGTTCAATGAAATGACGCAAATCTTGTTCTAATGGGCGATCTTCAATCACAAATTCAAACTCGCTCAGTACGGCGTCACGAATTACTCGCAAACTCTGACTCATGTGGTGTTCGTCCAATTCGTTGTGACGTCGACGAATCTCAATCGCTTGAACGCTTGCCAGCAGTGAAGCCGCAGCAACTTGCTCTGTTAACTCAAGTACGCGTAAGCAATCACGAGCCGCAATGGTGCCCATGCTCACTTTGTCTTGGTTGTGACATTCGGTTGAACGAGAAAAAACGCTCGCTGGCATGGTGTTTTTCAACGCCTCTGCCGTCCAAGCTGAGATACCAATCTGAACCGCTTTAAAGCCGTGGTTGATCGGTTTACGCTCGCCTTCTGCACCGGTTAAGTTAAACGGCAAGCCGTTATTGAACTTGTAATCCATCAGTTGCGCCATCTGACGGTCCAGCAAATCAGATAAGTTGGCAATGTTCACTTTCAACGTATCCATCGCCATTGCGATATGACCACCGTAGAAGTGACCGCCGTGCAGAACGCGCTCGTTGTCGCCATCGATGATTGGATTGTCGTTGGCACTATTTAGTTCATTCTCAATCAATTGACGTAGCCAAGGCAGTGAGTCTTGCACCATGCCAATCACGTGTGGTGCACAACGCAGCGAGTAGCGATCTTGCAGTCGGTCGCTATTGCGTGGCGGACGTTCAGCATTGAGATCATCACGCAGCCAAGCCGCAACTTGCTGTTGACCAGGGTGAGGTTTTACCGCAAACAACGCTTCATCAAAGTGGAAGTCATTACCTTGCATACCCACAGAGACCATCGCGGTAATCTTGGTGCAAAGCTGCGCTAGGTATTCTGCGCGTTTGTAGGCAAGACAGGCGAGGGCCGTCATCACGGATGTACCGTTCATTAACGCCAAACCTTCTTTTGGTTTTAGGCGAATTGGCTCAATGCCCAGCTCTGCAAACACTTCTTGTGTTGGTCGCACATCACCTTTGTAAAGCACTTCACGCTCGCCAATTAAGGTCGCCGCTAGGTAAGACAGAGGCGTTAAATCGCCGCTTGCGCCCACCGAGCCTTCTTGTGGAATACGCGGCGCAATGTCGTGATTGATAAGCGTAACGATTTGGTTCAACAGATCGTGAGACACGCCAGATACGCCTTGCGACAATGAACATAAACGTGTTGCCAGCACCGCGCGAGCTTGCTCATGAGAAAGGATTTGACCTAAGCCACAGCCATGGAAGCGCGTAAGGTGCAACGGAAGTTCATCCACAAGAGCGGGTGGAATCGCCACAGTACATGAATCGCCGTAACCTGTGGTCACGCCGTAAATAACGCCTTCCTCTTTCAGTAATCGTTCCAGAAACGCCACGCCACGATCGATTTTCGCGGTAAATTCTGGCGAGGTGTTCATGTTTGCCTTTGCACCTTGAGCAATGGCAACGACATCTTCGATGGTTAAAGATTGGGCACCAAAAGTGATGTTGTGATTATTGTTGTTTGTCATGTGGCTGATTACTTAAAGTCCAGAAGTTAAAAAAGTTGTACCACTGTAACGGCGCTTGCAGTGTGTGGTGTTCTAATCTGTGTGCGTACTGTTGAACAACGCGTCCTAGTGCCTGCTGACGCTCCTTGCGCGGTAGCGTGATTTGGTCACTAAAGTGTTCAAAGTACACATTAAAATGCGGAGTGTTTGCTTCATCGTCGCGTAGGCCGAAGAGTAGATAAACCGGCGCTTTTAATACCGAGGCCAGCATGAATGGGCCTTGCGGGAATGGAGCGGGTTTACCAAGAAAATCTGCCCAAACGACACGATTTTCTTTGCTGGTGGAAGTGCGATCGCCAACGATCACCACCCACTCGCCTTGCTCGATTTTTTGTTGAAGCAGAATCGCGGTGTCTGGTCCCATTGAGCTGACTTGAATCAGATTCAGTTCCGAATTTGGGTTTACCGCCTTCATTACCGCATTAAATTGTTCAGCGTGTTGGGTAAATACCAAGGCATTGATTTTGACATGAGAGTGTCGACGACCAAGCGCGCGGCAGAGTTCGATATTGCCAAGATGCGAGCCTAAAATGAGCACGCCTTGTTTTTTCTGCGCCATCTCTTCGAAATGATGCTGGCCGTGAATGGTTAGGTTGTCGACGTTAAAGTCACCTTGCCATGCTGCCAGTTTGTCGAGCATGGTTCGCCCAAAAGAAAGCAGATGATGATAGCTGTCCAACTGTTTTGGCAGTGCGATGCTCTGCTGCGCTGCGTAGTACTGCAAGTTTTGCAGGTAAATCTCAGACGCTTCGCGGGCAGATTTACCCGTGAAGTGGTAGTAGCGCATGACTAGCTTTAAAATCAGGTCGAACGCTTTTCTGCCGAACAAGCGGTAAACCGCGAGCAAGGTTTTGATGCCTAAAATTGTGCCTTGTTCTTTTCGTTTAGACCAGTGGGCATTGCTGTCATCTGTGTGACGGCGCTTTCTGGCGAGTAGCGAAGGGATGCGCGGCAACATGCCAAAAAATAGGCGAGTGTGCATCCAGCTTATCTTGACGTTATCCCACAATGCGTCGAAGTGGGAAATGCCACCTTCAGGGTAGATCACGCGCGTTGGAACAAAATCAATATCGACGCCTTCCCAGTACATTCGCACCAGAATTTCGATATCAAAATCCATGCGTTTGCCGATGTTGTACTTGTTCAACACGGCGACCGTTTTCGCCACTGGGTAGGCGCGGAAGCCGCACATGCTGTCTTTGATAGACAGTGACAAGGTTTCTATCCACACCCAAATGTGCGTAGCGTAGCGACCATACAGACGGGCTTTAGGTACGCTCTCGTCGTATATCGGTTGGCCAGAAATCAGGTTATCTGGTTTTGTTTCGCTGGCGCTGAGCAATTTGGGTAGTGCTTCTAGGTCGTGTTGACCGTCTGCGTCGATTTGAATGGTGTGCGTAAAACCAAGCTGGTGAGCTTGATGTAGGCCAGCCATTACCGCGCCACCTTTACCTTGGTTTTCGCTCAAACTAATCAGTTTTATCAGTCCTTGCTCACTCAAAGCTGAAAGCGCTTGTTTGGTGTCTTCATTGCTGCCGTCGTCCACGACTAGCACTGGCAAAGCGAAAGAGGATAACGACGCAACCACGTCTGCAATTGTGCTGCCGTGGTTGTAGCAAGGAATTAAAAAGCAGGGACGGTAATCACTCACGTGACTCACCCAGTTTCATTTTGCCTGAAGAGTGAGTCACCAAGGTTTCACCGTTTTTCGATGTGTACTTAAAGGTCAATTTCTCGCGCTCATTGTCCCAAGAGAGTGAGAGACAAACGTCGGTGTTTGGCAGAATCGGCTCTTGAAATTTGATGACTTCCATTCCTTTAAATATCTTGGGAGTATTCAAATATTGAACGGCGTAGAACAACGCCCAATCAATTTGAGTGACGCCGGGTAAAAGAGGGAAGTGACTGAAATGACCTTGGAAATCTAAGATGTCAGCATCCACACGCAGCGACAGCTCTGCGGTGTGGTCACTCACTTCAATATTCTGAATAGTTGGTTTTCTTTTATCCATGTTACTAGCTTTATTGGAATAGTTTTTCAATTTCAGCAACTTGGCGTTTGCCTTGGCTGTTCAATGGAATTTCGTCGACCACTCGGAATTTTCTCGGGATAGCGATCGGTTCTAGCCAATTGCGCAGTGCCTTGCGAAGCTCAAGCCAAAACTTGCCTTTACCAAGTTCATCAAGCACATCGCTGCCTTTATCGTTAAGTACGATGATCGAGACTAACGTGAGGCGACCTGATTCTTCCATTGGGATCACCACGCTTTCTTGAACCCACGGCAGTTGCTCTAAACGTTTTTCCACTTCGACAAGGGAAATACGCTTTTCTTCGACTTTGACGATTCGGTCAGTGCGTCCACGCAATTCAAAAGAAATACTATCATGGAAATAGCATTCATCCGCAGTTTGGTACCAAGTGTTTTCATCAATGTGTGGCGAGCGGAGCTTTAAACAATTTTCATGGTTAAGCTTTGCTTCAACACCTGGGAATAACGTCCATGGAGTGCTGGCTACGTGCTGCTGACGGTAAGCGATGCCGCCGGTTTCTGTGCTGCCAAAAACTTCAATAGGAAGTGACCCAAACAACTGCTGGCTGTGCTGCGCGGCTTGGTTTGGCAAGGGACCACCAGAAGAAAATACGCACCGAATCGCAACCGGATTATGCTCTTCACTGAGTCGTTTTAGTAACGCAGGGCTGCTTACTAGCGTGGTGTCAGCATCGGCGTGATGGACAATTTGCTCTGGGAACTCAAGGTTGTGTGCTGAAAATGGACGTGCAGAGCACAAAGGCCACAATACGCGGAACAGCAAGCCGTAAATGTGTTGATGAGAGACGGTGCTTTCAACGCGTGTGTTGGCAACCGTGTCGCCCCATAGGTTGTCTAGAATAGACACTTCGACATCGAGCTGCTTCAGCGTTTTTGCAATGGCTTTTGGTTTGCCGCTTGAACCAGAAGTGAATAGCGTCACTGGTATTTGTGCCAGATTCAATTCACGCCAAACATAAGGTTGGTTTACCTGTTGTTTGTTAGTCAATGTGGTTTCTAACAATGAACTAGCTTCGATTAAAAGCGAACTCACCTGTTCTGGAACCGAGACATCGGCATCGTGCAGTAATAAATCGTAGTGCTCACTGAGTTCTTTGAGTGCTTCTGGTTGGTAATTACCAGGCAATACAATGGATTTTCCTGCGTGACAACAAGCAAAAAAGCCAACGGCAAACAGGTAGCTGTTGCCAAAACACAACGCAATGTTTTGCGTTGGTTGGGTTTCTAACTTCTGAGCAAGTGTTGCGACGTGCTGCTGGAAATCACCCCAAGTGATAACTGTGTCGCGATCGTAAGAGACAGGGGATTGCTCAGACCTCTCTGCGACGAACAAGGTCGCTAGGGAGGTAAAGCTCGAATACGTTGTATTCATACGATTAGTGTTCCTTTCGAACAAATTGACGCACGATCCATTCTCCAGCGAACAAGCCACCAGCAAGTAAGTAGCTGATGAGGCCGTTATAAAGCGTCCATATTTTTACTGGTAGGAAACAGGTATAGAGTGCAACGGCAGCGTTGAGCGTAAAAAAGGCGCACCAAACCATCGTCACTTTGCGAGTGTAAGCCACGCCACTAGCCGGAAGGTCGGGTTCTTGCAAGCGAGCAAGCCTCTCTATGATCGATTGCGGCTGTTTTAAGCTCAGTCCAAATACACACAGCATACATAAATTGACAACGACAGGGTAAAACTGAAGCCACCCGTGTTGTTTAAACACCATGCCAAGCGTAATGAGAACAATGCCAACAGCGCCCGTAGCGAGCGCCAAGAATTTAAACTCTTTTAGTGGGGTCTTATTTGCGACGAAAACACGCAAAAGTAACGCAGCAATTAACAAGCCCCCAACTAAGTTCAAGCCAAATTTATCTATACCGAAATAGACGGCGAAGGGGTAGGCAAACAGTACAATTGCAGACAGACCAGTCAGCAATTGGCGCATTAACTTTCCTTCAATAACTCAGTGACGGCGTTAACCACATCGTCAACGGTTCTTACAGCACTAAACTCTGCTGGCTTGATTTTTTTGCCAGTGACATTCTGTAGATGTACGACCAAATCAACGGCGTCAATGCTATCAAGGTCGAGATCTTGGTATAAGTGCGCATCTGACTGAATGTCGGCTGCGTCAATTTCGAACAGCTCAACAAGCGCATCTTTAACTTGTTCAAATACTTGAACTTTATTTACATCAGTCATGAATATACCTACAACTTATTCATTAGTTTGAGAAGAAACGTATTTCGCTAGGTTTGCTACAGAAGCAAAGTGTTCGCGCGTGTTTGAGTCGTCGGCATCAATAACGATGTTGTATTGTTTTTTAATTGCGAGTCCAAGCTCAAGTGCATCGATAGAATCTAAGCCAAGTCCATCACCAAAAAGTGGTGCATCCGTTTCAATATCATCTACGGTTAAATCTTCAAGGTTTAAAGCATCAATAATAAGTTGCTTAATGTCGTTGTGTAACTGTTCCACTGGGACCTGCTTATTAATAAAAGTTTTCTGGAAAAATGTTTTCAGCTAGGTGCTGTTGTAAGCGTCGCGCCGCTATTGTCGGCGACGTAGTTTGCTTTATAAAAGGGTCAATCTCAACTTTATCCTTAACTTCAACCCTGAAAAAAGGCTTTGTTGCCGGTACTTGATACCATTTTTTCTCTTTTGTGAGGAAACTTGGCGTTACCGTAATATGGACAACCCTTAAATCTCGTTCTGTTCTTACCGCAATTTGCGCAGCGCCGCGTTGTAATTTTGGTTCTACACCTGGTGTTGTTCTTGTCCCTTCAGGAAATATAAGCAACACGTTGCCTTTGTTAAATCGTTTATCACAAAGTGCTAATAAATCATCCGGCGCTTCATTGGGAATATATCCGGCTGCTTTTACGATGTGCTTCATAAAAGGATTCGACCATATTGCCGATTTTACTAAACAGTCGCAGCGATTTAATTGTGAAGCAATGAGAACGTAATCGATTAAACTAGGATGGTTGGCAACAATTAAACAATTACGATCTTGTTGAAGAATATCGGCACCAATAATTTCGTAATCGATTGCTCCACTTAACTTCATCAATTTACAAAAGGTGTTGAATGAATATCGAATCGCACCTTGAACTTTATATTCACGTTCGGTTTGATCCGAAACGAAAATACGAATAGTCGGAATAACAATGAAGCTCAGTGCTAAACCACCTAACCCAAATACTGAAAAACAAAAGCCGGTTGCTAGCACACGCCAATACTGATTTAAGCGACTCATTGCTTGTGCCATTCCCAAATTTGTTGCGGAGCGTGAATAGTCCACTGATTTTCATCTGACAAGTAGTGTTGCAAAAACGCTAAGCCTTGTGGCAAAGGGTGGTTTGAGCATTTTGCACTGATGCCGCTTTGCACCGTGAAGCCATCTCCATGAGAAAGTATCAAGCCAAGTCCAAACCCTTGGTATTGTTGGTTTTCATATTCTAAATAAGAGTCAGGCATAGGCTCATCAAAATCAACAAGCAGGACTTTTTTGTCAGGATTGTCGGACAAAAACAGCCATGCTTCTAATATTGCACTTTGGAATGTGTTTTCTGCCGCAGCGATCGAAGTTAGGGGGATGGGCTGTTTGGTTGCAATAGTGGCAAGCCCTGCGGCGGTATTATGCACTGACTGAGAAAAAGCCATCGGAGACGCTTCTTCTCCATTAATTATATCTTCAACTAGTGCGACGCTGCGATGCAGTTCACCATGACGGCTTGAAAATACAAGGTAATCAACTTGATGTTGATTAAGCATTTCGATTGCAGTTTGTACCGCCAGTTTACTAAGTGGGCTCATTCTTCTGCGCATCATCGCAGGAATATTTGCAACATTGATTTTGCCATCTTCTGGCCATTTTATCTCTGTTGCCCATTGTTTCCATTCATTGGATTCGGATAAACCGAATGAATTCGCTGTCCACGCATCAATATTGAACGAAATGTTGATCTTCGAGTTTGGCATATTGGGTTAAATTGTTTATTTTACAGCTCGATACAAATTGGGGTTGACCCAAATTCACAATAAAAAGGAAATTATCATGTCGCGTTTTAAGCTGTATGTCTCGTTATTATTAACTTTGCTTCTTGTTGGTTGTGGACGAGTACAACCTGTAATGAATGTGGAGGATACTCCAGTTGCTTATGATCTTCAAAATAAACAAGTAAAAATGGCCATTGTGCAATCGGCAACCAACCGAGGTTGGACGATTGAAGAAGTAAGCCCAGGCGTTCTTATTGCAAAAATTCACGTTCGTAAACACTTTGCAGAAGTAAAAATTCCATATAACAACAAATATTACTCAATTATTTATCTCAACTCAGTAAATCTAAAAGCCAGTGATGGCAAAATCCATCGCAATTACAATCGTTGGATAAACAACTTGAATGTTGATATTCAACGAGCTATTGCATTGTTAGGCTCTCAGTCTAAACAATAAAAATATTAATTGCAGTTAGGTTTTTCCGTGTTAAATCAAAATAATGACCCTTTTAATGCTTTTGAAGCAAAAACAGAAGCTCAGAAGTTATCTTTTGCACCAATCGTGTTCCAGACCGCCAGAACGCTCCGAGATTTAGGTATTTTAGCCGCGCTAGACAGCGCCGGTTCACAAGGCATGAGTGCCACGGACATTGCCGAGAAAACGGGCGTGTCAGAATATGGTGTCAAAGTATTGTTGGATATGGCGATTAGCGCACATATTGTTTTATGGGAAAGACCTAACTATTCGCTTGCGAACCTTGGTTTTTACCTTCTTCACGATGGTATGACGAACGCAAACATGGATTTTACGGCTGATGTCTGTTACGCCGCGATGATGCATCTGACGGAAGCGATTAAAGAAGGTAAGCCTTCAGGTTTGAAAGAGTTGGGCAATTGGGAGACGATTTATCAAGGTCTGTCGACGCTGCCAGATCAAGCCAAACAGAGTTGGTTTAAGTTCGATCACTTCTATTCGGATCGCTCGTTTCCATTACTGCTTAAAGAAGTGTTTGCAAGCAAGCCAAAGCACCTAGTGGATATTGGTGGAAATACCGGGAAATGGGCTATTCAGTGTTGTAAGCATGATCCTGATGTTGAAGTTACTATTGTCGATTTGCCGCAGCAATTAGAAGTGGCGATGTCAAATGTCTCTGAAAACCAGTTCGCCGAGCGTGTACGTCCATACCCTGCCAACATGCTTGATAAAGCACAAACATTGCCTGAGCATGCTGACGTATGGTGGATGAGCCAGTTCTTGGATTGCTTTTCACCAATTGAGATCCTAAATATCCTTAAAAAAGTCAAAGCCCAGTTAACGAAGGGAGATACTATTTACGTATTGGAGCTATTTTGGGATGCCCAAAAATACGCGGGTGCTTCCTATAGTCTTAATGCAACCTCTCTCTACTTTACCTGTTTAGCCAACGGCAATAGTCGTTTTTATCGCAGTGATGATTTCTTAGAAATTGTCGAAGCGGCAGGTTTATCTGTCGTCGAAAGAACCGACAACATTGGCCTTGGTCACACCTTATTAAAACTACAAGCAAACTAAATTCAGAATGAAAACAGAGCTCAAGCAAGTTGTCGTCGTAGGAGCGGGCCCATCTGGCTCCACCGTTTCTGCGTTATTAAAATCGCGTGGCATAGATGTCGTTGTCATAGAAAAAGCCACCTTTCCACGTTTCTCTATCGGAGAAAGCCTGCTTCCTGCATGTATGGAAGTTGTCGAGCAAGCCGGAATGACCAATGCGGTAAAGCAGTTTGGCTTCCAATATAAAGATGGCGCTGCATTTCGTCGCAACGGTGTTTACACCCAGTTCGATTTTACGGACAAATATACCCCAGGGCCGGGTACGACGTTTCAGGTGCAACGTGCCAGTTTTGATAAAGTGCTCGCCGACAGTGCCGCAGAGCAGGGCGTCGATATTCGTTATCAACATGAGCTAGTTAGCTTGGCGTTTGAAGGCAAAAAATCGCGCTTAGAAGTTGTTGGGCCAGATAAACAGACCTATCAAATCGAAGCTGATTTTGTTTTGGATGCGAGTGGTTTTGGCCGTGTTTTGCCACGCTTGTTGGATCTTGAAGAGCCTTCTTGTCTTCCTCCAAGAAAAGCGATATTTACTCATATTGAAGATCGTATCTCTCCACAAGAGCTAGAGTACGATCGCAATAAAATTCTGATTTCCGTACATCCTGAAAATCACGATGTGTGGTACTGGCTGATTCCATTCTCGAATGGTACGTGTTCGTTTGGTGTGGTGGGTGAGCCTGAGTTTTTTGAGCGATACCCAGAGGATAAGCTTGCAGCTTTGCAGCAGTTGGCGAATGAAGAGCCGGGGTTGGCTTCTGTGTTGCGAAACGCGAAGTACCCAAATCCAGCAGGCGAGTTGGGTGGCTATTCAGCGAACGTCAAACGCTTAGCGACAGAAAACTACGCACTGCTTGGTAATGCCGGCGAGTTTCTTGATCCTGTGTTTTCATCTGGTGTCACCATTGCCATGAAGTCGGCGGAATTTGCGGCCGATTGCGTAGCTCGTCAATTAAATGGTGAAGTGGTTGACTGGCAAGAAGAGTATTCGGAACGCTTGATGGTGGGGGTGAACACATTCCGTACTTATGTGGAGGGGTGGTACAACGGCACATTGCAAGATGTGATTTTCTACCAAAACCCGAATCCACGTATTAAGCAGATGATTAGCGCGATTTTGGCTGGGTACGCTTGGGATACAAACAACCCTTACGTAAAACAAAGCGAACAACGTTTGTCGACGCTCGCTGAGCTGGTTCGAGAAGCGGAACTGTAAGAGTATAAATTCTCTTAGCTGAGGATGCGTAAACCTAGGTCTTACCGAGCAATTGGTAAGACCTTTTTTATTCTCGACAATACCTTTTTATTTGTACTTCGAACTTACTGGAGACATCTTGACCACTTGTTTCGAGGTGTATCGAATTTGAGAAAATTTATAGTGATTATGATCACATACATACTCATTATTGCTGATATTTATATTAAACGTGTAGGAAATGGATTACATTTTGGGAGTGTTCCCTAAATCCGGCTTCGTTGTGAAAACGGTTTATAAGCAACTGTATAAATTAGTAAAGTTCCAAAAACTGCACCAAAAAAAAGATAAGTTTCTTGCCAAATCAATTCGCTTGGTGAGTTCGAACCATCGACTTCGCCAAACACTTCCTTTACTTTCTCGAATTGTCAAAGAACACGACGCGCCAACGGTCTCTTCGGTTGTTGAACCCGAGAACGCGGTGGCGTGGGGAGGCAAAGTTTCTCCAGAGTTCAAATGCAAAGTCATTCGTATTAGTGAAGAGCTGGAGATCAACCCTAATCATCTGATGGCCTGCATGGCATTTGAAACCGCTGAAACCTTCAGTCCAAGCATCAAAAATGGTTCAGGAAGTGGGGCGACAGGGTTAATTCAATTTATGCCCTCTACCGCTGAGTCATTAGGAGTGAGTACGAAAACTCTTGCGAGGATGAGCGCGGTCGAGCAACTTGACTATGTAAAAGCCTATTACTGGCCATATCGCCATAAAATCAATAGTCTGGAAGATGCGTATATGGCAATTCTCTATCCTGCTGCGATTGGCAAACCGTCTTCTTTCGTTTTGTTCAAGCAAGGCTCGATTGCATACCGACAAAATGCGGGTATCGATCGTCACAATACAGGAAAAATCACGCTTAATGATGTTTCCTATAAAGTACGGAAAAAACTAGAGAAAGGTTTACAGCCCAATTTGATGGGATAGGGCCGCGCTTTATTCCACTTCGCTATTGTTGGTTGGTGTATCGGTGTCTTTGGTGGCTCTGACTTGCATAATGCGATGTTTTTTAACGAGGAGTATGTCAAATCGCCAACCTTGGTAGTGAATGTGCTCCCCAACATTTGGGACTCGACCATAAAGCCATGTCAAAAGCCCATTTAATGTTTGAAAGCCTTCTCGCTCTTCGCCTTCTATGCTGCTCAGTTCGAGTTTATTCTTGAGCTCATTGAGCGGGATCAACGCGTCCATCAACCAGCTGCCATCTTTTTGTTGCTTGGCCCACACTTGCTGTGGTGCCATGCCCAGTTCTCCAGCAATTGACTTTAACAAGTCGTAAAGGGTTACTAGGCCTTGTACATCACCATACTCATCGACAATAAAGACCATTTCCGCACTGGTTTGTTGCATGTAGTTAAGGAGAGGTAACCCTTTCATGGACTCGGGTACAAAACGCGGACGCTTGAGCTGTTTAGCCAGTTTACTGATAGACAATTCGTCATATTCATCGAGCAGGACTTTGGATGAAATGGTACCAATAATATTGTCCAAGCTACCTTTACAGACTGGCCATACGGAGTGTTGGGTTTGGCGAAGGTCAGTAAGGATGACATCAATAGGTTGGTTGGCATCCAGGTAATGGATATCGCACCGTGGTGTCATTAACGATAATGCTAAACGATCGTTAAGGTGGAGTAAGTTGCGAATCATCAATTGTTCTTGTGGCTCAATCGCACCGGACTCAGAGCCTTCACTAACAATAGCAAAAATATCCTCCTCGGTAACAATCTCACCGTTGCTGTCGTTTTGGCGCAATAATCGGAGAAAAGTATCGGTTGAAAACGTCAATAAGAAGACAAAAGGAGTGGTGAGCTTGGCGAGCCAGTGGATCGGATAAGCTACGATAATAGCGATGGTTTCTGCGTTGTTTTGTGCAAAGCGCTTGGGAACGAGTTCTCCCACCACAATCGCGAAGTAGGTGATCATGAGCACGACGCTCGTCGTTGAAAGTACCGTTGCTATCTCTCTTTCTAGCCCTTGGGTTACTAACCAATTTTCGAATGGTACTGAAAGCGTTGCTTCACCAAAAATACCACTTAATAGCCCGATGACGGTAATGCCTATTTGGATCGTGGAAAGAAACTGAGTCGGATTGTTTTTTAGTTCGAGCGCTAAAGCGGCAGAGGCGTTGTGTTCTGCAATTAATTTTAGCCTTCCGCTTTTGGCTGCGACTAGAGCGATCTCTGACATAGCAAACGCGCCATTGAGTGCGATTAATCCAACCAGCAGTAATACGTCCATAACGTTTCCCAGTAATGTACACGTTAGCAGCATAACTAGATTCACGCGCAAGAAATGTGATGTTGCGAGTAAATCATGCAGCGCTCTATTATCGGGCTCTACGCGCATGAATCCTTCTGTTACTTCACTGGGATTCTGATACACTACGCGCCCATTTCTTCTGTTGAGACGTTTCTATGCCATTTTCTAAGCTTGGTTTAAGCGCATCGATTACTGAAGCAGTAAAAGCGCTAGGTTATGAAAAACCGACCTCTATCCAACAAAAAGCCATTCCAATCGTACTGCGTGGTAGCAACTTAATTGCTGCAGCACAAACGGGGACAGGTAAAACGGCCAGTTTTGTTCTACCAATCTTAGAAAAGCTTAGTCAAGGCGAAACGCAACGTAAAAAACGCGCTCGCGCTATTATTCTTACGCCCACACGCGAACTTGCGCTTCAGGTTCATCAAAGCATTGAAGCTTATGGTAAAAACTTACCGCTGCGCTCAATGGCGATGTTTGGTGGTGTGGATTATGCGCCACAAAAACAAGCCTTGATCGAGGGTGTCGATATTGTGGTAAGTACGCCGGGACGTTTGATTGACCTGTACGGTCAACGCGCTATTCACTTTGATGAAGTGGAAATACTAGTGCTTGATGAAGCGGACAAAATGTTGGACATGGGATTCATCGATGCGATCGATAAGATCGTCGATTGTATGCCAGAACATGTTCAAAGCCTACTGTTCTCGGCAACGCTATCTAACCCTGTTCGTGATTTGGCGAAAAACGCGATTATTGATCCTGAAGAGATCACGATTGCAAAACACAGTGCATCTAAGTCGAACATCAAGCAGTGGATCACCACCGTCGATAAGGACATGAAGTCGTCACTGTTAAGTCACATGCTCAAAGAAAACGACTGGTCGCAAGTACTGGTATTTATTGAAACCAAACACGGTGCTGCCAAGCTTGTTAGCCAACTTGAAAAGCGCGGCATTGTGGCTGAAGCGTTTCACAGTGGCCGTAATCAGCGTGTTCGCCAAGAATTAATAGAAAAGTTCAAAGCCGGTGAAATCCAGTACCTAGTCGCAACTGGTGTTGCAGCGCGCGGTATTGATATCGATAACTTGCCCGTTGTTATTAACTACGACTTACCGTATCCAGCAGATGAATATGTACACCGTATTGGTCGTACTGGTCGTGCTGGCGCACAAGGTGAAGCGATCTCATTAGTCTCAAAAGATGACTTTAAAAACCTTTGTATGATCGAGAGCCGTTTAGGGCACTTGCTAGAGCGAGTGGAAATTGACGGCTTTGCACCAAGAAAGCCAGTGCCGATTTCTATTTTAAATTACGTACCTAAGAACAAGCGTAAACCGCACGATAAGCGCGAATCAAAATAGCCTGTTTTATCTCTACGATCCAAAAGCCGCATTGTTGCGGCTTTTTGCGTTTTAGGGAGATTCACTCATGGGTTGACAGTGTTGGCTTTTATGCCGTAATGAGGAAAAAAGTTAATTTATGTCATACGCTTAACACTCAAAGTGAGTCAGCTTTCGTAAAGCTTTTGTCAATTCTCTGTCCTCAGGTTTGCACAAGGTTAGGAATGGGCGCAGACTTTTTTTCTTGCTAGTGAATGCATAAGATGAGGCATAAATGAAAACAGGTGATAAGCAATTCGCCGTTATTGGTCTTGGCCGGTTTGGTTTGGCAGTGTGTAAAGAGCTACAAGATTCAGGAGCTCAAGTTTTAGCGGTTGATATCAACGAAGACAGAGTTAAAGAAGCTGCCAGTTTTGTTAGTCAGGCAATTGTGGCTAATTGTACTCACGAAGAGACGGTTGCTGAGCTTAAGCTTGATGATTACGACATGGTGATGATTGCTATCGGAGCGGACGTTAACGCCAGTATTCTCGCCACACTGATCGCCAAAGAAGCGGGAGTGAAGTCAGTATGGGTTAAAGCCAACGATCGATTTCAAGCGCGTGTTCTTCAAAAGATTGGTGCGGACCACATTATCATGCCTGAACGTGACATGGGGATACGTGTCGCGCGTAAAATGCTCGATAAACGGGTTCTTGAGTTCCACCCTTTAGGTAGTGGCTTAGCCATGACGGAGTTTGTGATTGGATCTCGTTGGATGGGTAAGACATTAAGTGACCTCGCACTGTGCAAAGTCGACGGTGTGCAAGTACTCGGGTTTAAACGGGGGCCAGAAATTACCAAGGCGCCAGACCTTAATACCAAGCTAGAAATTGGCGATCTCATTATTGTGGTTGGCCCGCAAGATGCGCTGGCAAATAAATTAAAATCACTATGACGCAGTTTCATCAAAAAGGCGTTTTTTACGCGCCAGATGGTAAACGAGAAAAAGCCAAGGGTAACGAGCCGCGGATTATATTGCTGAGTTTTCTCGGTGTGTTGCTGCCTTCTGCCGTGCTGTTAACTTTGCCGGTTTTTTCTGTTACGGGCCTTTCGATAACGGACGCTTTGTTTACCGCAACATCCGCCATCAGTGTGACAGGGCTTGGTGTTGTCGATACCGGGCAGCACTTTACGTTAGCCGGGAAAATCTTGCTGATGTTTTTAATGCAAATCGGTGGGTTGGGACAGATGACGTTGTCGGCGGTTTTACTCTATATGTTTGGTGTGCGTTTAAGCTTACGCCAGCAAGCGTTAGCGAAAGAAGCGCTAGGGCAAGCTCGACAGGTCAACTTAAACCGACTGGTGAAGCGGATTGTGATTTTTGCGCTTGTCGCAGAATCTATTGGGTTTATTTTCCTTTCCGTTCGTTGGGTTCCTGAAATGGGCTGGCAAACTGGCATGTTTTACGCGTTATTTCATGCGATTTCTGCGTTTAACAACGCAGGGTTTGCTCTGTTTTCAGACAGTATGATGAGCTTTGTGAATGACCCGCTGGTCATCTTTACCCTGGCCGGGTTATTCATTTTTGGTGGGCTTGGTTTTACTGTTGTCGGAGACATCTGGCTGAACTGGCGTAAAGGTTTTCACTTTTTGCATCTTCATACCAAAATCATGCTTATCGCGACACCGATATTGCTCTTTGTTGGGACGGTGATGTTTTGGTTACTCGAGCGGAGTAATCCAAATACAATGGAATCGTTACCTTTGGCTGGTCAATGGTTGGCGGCATTCTTCCAATCCGCTAGTGCTCGAACGGCCGGATTCAACAGTGTCGACTTGGCGCAGTTTACCCAGCCATCGTTATTGATCATGATTGTTTTGATGTTGATTGGTGCTGGCTCCACCTCAACGGGGGGCGGTATTAAGGTTTCCACATTTGCCGTTGCGTTCATGGCTACGTGGACCTTTTTGCGCCAAAAGAAACACGTGGTTATGTTTAAACGAACCGTAAACTGGCAAACCGTGACTAAGTCACTTGCCATTATCGTTGTGAGCGGCGCCATTCTGACAAGCGCGATGTTTTTATTGATGCTCACAGAGAAGGCAAGCTTTGATCAGGTCATGTTTGAAACCATTTCCGCATTTGCGACGGTAGGACTTACCGCTAGTTTGACGGCAGAGCTTTCTGAACCTGGCAAGTACATTATGATCGTGGTGATGATCATTGGTCGTATCGGGCCTCTCACGCTTGCCTACATGTTGGCCCGCCCTGAGCCTACCTTAATCAAATACCCAGAAGACGCCGTTCTTACAGGTTAAAGTAGCGTTTATCTGCACCCCACCGACCATAACGAGCACTGATTAATAGCAGTGCTCGTACATTTATAAAATATGTGGGACGTTGCCCAATTTTATCTACAAAGTCGCAGAAGTTTATTTCTTCTTTTTTTTGTTTCGATACTATTCATTCACTCAATTTATACCCTCGGAAGCCACACTTACAAAAGTATTTGGGCATCCGACGCTTTTGTAACGTGATGCTAAATAATATTGTGTTATCTGAGCGAATTGATACCAGCCTTAGTCGTTAGCCACTCAACCTCATTCTATGTTTATGGGTTACTGTGTACTGGCTGTGCTTGGTATTAAACGAATCGAAAAGATGGAGCCGTACTTTGAAATTCAACACACTCGCCTTGACTATGCTAACTGCGCTTCTTGCAGGTAAGAGCATGGCAACTACTCCGCCATCACCAGTTTGGCATACTATTGCGTTGAGCGATGGTACCTCTAGTGAGGCAATTTTACGCGGCACTGCCGATTTCCACTGGTTTGAAGATAAACAAGGTAATGCCTTGGTTCATGAAGATGGCATTTGGTTTTTTGCACAGATTCAGCGCGAGTCAGACATCCCAACGTTACGCTCGACGGGTGTTGCTAAAACTCAATCAAGTGATGCGCCTGAATCGGCGAAGTTTCGCCCGGATCTACAAGTTAAGCCGCAGTTATCTTCTCTAAAAACCATTGAACCGATGGCGCGCCAAAATCTATTGCGTTCGGCGCAAGGTTATCAGGCGATGAGTAGCTCATCGGTGAAGCAGCAACCACTGTTGGTTGTGCAAGTCTCCTTTGATGATCAAGCGATGGTGCATGACTTCGAACAACGTGTGTTTAATACCGATGGCCAAAGCGTTGTCGATTATTTTGATAAAAACTCTCAAGGGAAATTCAAAGTTGTCCCTGCGATTGAGAGTTATGGTACCGCGAATGATGGTGTGATCAATGTGACCGTGGCGCAAAGCCACCCAAATTGCCACTCTAGCTCAACAGACAAGACTTGCACTGCCAAGTTGAATGCGGTCTTCACCGAAGCGTATCAAAAACTGGATCCGTACTTTAATCTTTCGGCTTACGACAGCAATCAAAATGGTACCGTAGAACCGTCAGAACTCTCAGTTATGTTTATTTTTGCGGGTGGCGACCGTTCAACCGGATTCCTTGATCGTCCTTCTATTTGGCCTCATAAATTCTCTCACGACGATGTGACACTAGATGGCAAAAAAATTGCCGATTATTGTGTGTTTGCTGACTACCAAGTTGATCATCAAGCGACGTTAGGCGTGATCGTACATGAGCTTGGCCATTTAATGCTTGGCTTGCCGGATTTGTACGCAAGGAACAGTGATGCCTCGATCGGTTCTTGGGGCGTGATGGGTGGTGGTTCATGGGCACAGAAACCGGGAGACTCATACGCAGGAGACACGCCAGTGAACATGAGCGCGTGGAGTAAACACGCCGCTGGTTTCGTTGTACCAACGATCACTCATGAAAGCCCGATGCCTATTTCCGTGAATAACGACGATGTCAAACTGGTGTATCTCGACCCATACTTGAAAGAGTTTGGCCCACGCGTTTATTTGGAAAGCCGTACCTTTAGCGGTTACGACCGAGCATTGGCGGCAGAAGGCATACTAGCGACGTCGGTTAATGTCCAAAATCGCTTTAACGATGTTGGCGCAATGCAGGTTCAAATCATGCAGGCCGATGGTCTGAATGAGTTAGAACATGATGGAAGCAGTGATGCCGGCGATTTGTATCCTAATGGTGGCAATGTCATTTCAGATACATCGACCCCGGGTCTGAGAGCGATCGCCGGGTTTGATACTGGGGTTCGTATTTCCAACATTGCCAGCAATACCAGCGGCGGCAGTTTTTCTCTTGAGCATATAAACGAGCCAAATAAATCGGCATGGTTGAACTCTCTTCACCAAGGTTATGTGTACGCAAGTGGCAGTAACACCCTGGCGATATCATTGGATTTGAATGCTGAGTCAAAGCTTGATGGTCTTCAACTTTACGCGCAAAGCAATAGCGCTCAAAGTGACATTACTTATCGAGTATGGCGATTCCCATTCTCAGGTAACGTGGGCTACCGATTAATATTGGATCAGAACAATGCTGAACTTTTACAGCAAGGTAGCTTCCAAAAGCCATCCCGAATTTTATTCCCTCAACCGAGCCAATTAAGTGCGGGTCAGCACCTGTTAGTAGTGGAATTAGAAGGCGGTGAATTTGAATCGAACTTTGACTTTGGCCGCTTACTAAAAACTGAAAAATCATCCCTGCCTGTAATGTGGACTGGTAATTACAACGAGATAGGTACGTTTGGTTTAGAGCAAGCCGGGTTCTCTTATGTTCCGTTCGCAGCACTCTTGAATGTGGAGGCGAACAACATTGTTGAAGCGAAAGCTGATTCACTGCAAACCGATAAGAATACGCCAGTCGATCTGAACCTGATGGACAATGATTCCATGGCCATAGGGTATCAGTTCAATGTGGACATTGTGCAGAAGCCTGAGCATGGCACCATTTCTGGCAACCAATACCAACCTGAAGCTAACTTTGTTGGTTTGGATAGCTTCCAATATCGTTTGCTGTCTACGGATGGCGTATATTCGTCTTCGGTTGTGAGCGTGCAGGTCGAAGTACTTGGTAGTAATGAAGCACCAAAAGCGCTCATCGATGTGGATAGCCAAAAGATTACTGCTGGACAGAAAGTAACATTGTCGGCGGCAAACAGCACAGATGCGGATGGCGATGTGTTGAACTACCGATGGGAGCAATTGGCTGGTACTTCAGTTTCTATCGGAAATTCGACCAGTGCTACGGCAAGCTTTACAGTGCCTCAAGGTATAAAAGCGGGTGAGGTTCTGACATTCCGTCTAACCGTTACTGATCCAAGTAATGAAACCTCCAGTGCTACCGTCAATTTAACCATGCAAAACGCAGCGCCAGTCACGCTAGCAGATACGGCGACCGTTGCCGTTGGTGAAAGCATTGTGATTGATGCTGCTGGCAATGATTCGGATGTGAATGGCGATAAACTGGTTGTAGAAAGCGTACAGAACCTGACGGGCGTGGGAAGTGCGAGTGTAGAAAATGGCAAAATTCGTTTTCAAGCTCCGGATAGTGCGGTTGATAACATCAAGCTGCAATATACGGTTTCAGATGGCAACGGTGCTACCGCAATAGGTGAAGTGACCGTGACGGTTGTCGCTTCCTTGAAAACAACGACATTCAAGAACTCTGAAGGTAGCGGCAGTGTTTCTTATTGGGCTCTGATGTTACTTGTTGCATTGGGCTGGCGACGCCGCGTCTAAAACGATATCGAATTACGGTATAAGCCACTCAGATTGAGTGGCTTAATTTTGTGCCCGTTTTACTTCCTAGTACCTCTCATTATCTTATGAGATGTGTTTCTCATTATTTTTAAAGCGATTTTTCTGTTTCGGCAATATGCCGAGAAGCAGCAGTGATGGTCAGAAGGAACCTACTCGCAATTGTCATTGCTTGTATTCCATTGATCATCGTGCACTCAATTTTTGTGTTTATGTATCCTGAAATGACGGGGCAAGATCAAGCGAACGCTCAAGAAGGAAACATCGCGGGATTTTATTTCGTCACAATCATTTTATACCCACTTGTTGCCGCGATGGCGGCTGTGCGTGTACACCGAATTTATTTGATTGGCGATTACATGCACTCAGCGTTGGATGTATTTCGCTTGTCAGCCAGAGAATTCCGTTTCATTGGCTGGTGGATATTATTTGGACTGATGATGATGCTCGTCATTGGTATCCCGATCTTTGTGTTGTCGTTTCTCTATATTGCAGAAAGTGGTGAACCCGATTTTGTCGCCATGGCGTTTATCACAACGGTTGCAAGCATTCCGGGCTATTGGGTGATGGCGCGCTGGTCATTTGTATTGCCAGCGACCGCAATGGATCATCAGCCGCGCAGCTTGCGTCGTTCGTGGAACCAAAGCAGACCATACAACAAACAAGTATTCATTTTGATGGGCTTAATTCCATTGGGCGCGGGATTGCTCAGTCAGCTTATCTTTAGTCACTTTACTAACCTCTTCATGCTGAGTCTTGTGGGTGTTGCCTATGGTATTTTCGGTGCGTACCAGTTGGCTTTGTTATCGTTGAGCTATAAAACGGTCGTGGATATTGAACGCGCTCGTTTTGATACACCATCAGAGCCACCAAAAACGGGTGAAGAGTTTTCCGCTTAATCATTTGATCGCTTTTACATACCACTTCCGTTTGTGAGGTGGTATGCAGCGGGTTAATACCTTCCTATCGCCTTCGCGTTATTCACGCAAAATACCCATGCCCATTTCATGGCTGAATGACAGTGACGTTCACACGTATACTGACAGCAGTACTTCTTTTTATTAAGGAACCCCACATGTCCATTTGGCAACGGGTCAGTTTCACCCATCGCTTTAGTCAATTACCGTCAGCTTTCTATACTTTGGTCGAGCCGCAACCCTTGGATAATACTCGTTGGGTCGCTTGGAATAGTGAGTTTGCGCAGCAGTTTGGTTTACCAGCAGAGCAAAGCGATGAGCTATTGGCGGTTTTTTCTGGGCAAAGCGAATTCGAACCGTTTCGTCCTTTGGCGATGAAATACGCAGGACATCAGTTTGGCGTTTACAACCCAGACTTGGGCGATGGACGTGGATTGCTGTTGGCGGAAATTGAGCATCAAGATGGCACTTGGTTTGATATTCACCTTAAAGGCGCGGGGCTAACCCCCTACTCGCGAATGGGGGACGGCAGGGCGGTGTTGCGCTCAACCATTCGTGAGTATCTATGTAGTGAAGCCATGGCGGGGCTTGGGATCCCGACGACTCGTGCTCTTGGCATGATGGTCAGTGACACGCCGGTTTATCGCGAGAAAACAGAATTCGGCGCAATGTTGATTCGTATGGCGGAGACCCACGTGCGTTTTGGCCATTTCGAGCATTTTTTCTATACCAATCAATTGGCAGAGCAGAAGTTGCTGGCGGACAAAGTGATCGAGTGGCACTTTGCTGATTGTGCATCGGCAGAGAAGCCATACGCTGCAATGTTTGGTGAAATTGTTCAGAAAACAGCGGACATGATTGCTTATTGGCAAGCGTATGGGTTTGCTCATGGGGTAATGAACACCGACAATATGTCGATCCTTGGTCAAACGTTTGATTACGGCCCGTTTGGTTTTCTTGATGATTATGAGCCGGGATATATTTGTAATCATTCCGACTACCAAGGCCGTTATGCATTTGACCAACAGCCAAGAATTGCGCTTTGGAACCTATCAGCACTCGCGCATGCGCTATCGCCACTCGTTGAGCGAGAAGATTTAGAAGCGTCGTTGAGTCAATTTGAAGTCCGGTTGAGTCAGCAGTTCAGCCGCCTAATGCGTGAGAAGTTGGGTTTAAAAAACAAGATCGCGGAAGATGGACGTTTATTTGAAGCAATGTTTGAGCTCCTTCACCAAAATAAAACGGATTACACTCGCTTCTTTAGAACGCTTTCAAATCTTGATACTGATTCTTCTCAAGCCGTAATCGACTTGTTTCTAGACCGAGAAGCTGCGCGAGCTTGGCTTGATCTGTACTTAGCTCGATGTGAGCTAGAGGTTGATGAACTAGGGGATCTGATTTCAGCCGAACAACGTTGCGAACAGATGCGTCAAGCCAATCCCAAATACATCTTGCGTAACTACTTGGCTCAGTTGGCGATTGATAAAGCGGAAGAAGGGGACTTTAGCGAATTACATCGATTGGCCGAACTGTTAAAGCGCCCATTTGATGAGCAGCCCGAGTTTGATGATTACGCGAAATTGCCACCAGAATGGGGGAAGAAAATGGAGATAAGCTGTTCTTCATAAATGGGTCATTTCCCACCCATTTGAATCTTTTTCTTGGGTGGAATTCACTCGTTATACTCTGTATTCATGTTAATGGGCTTTGTTAATTTATTGAAATACATATGAATTTTAACATGGTCCATTAATTGCTCTTTGTTGAACATCCGTACCCATCGCCTAACACTTAGTTATTCATGGACGGGATGGGATGTGATTCAACAAGGAGAATAATAATGTTTAAGCCTCTAACTCTACTATCTGTCTCTGCGCTTGCTGTAACGAGCTTTAACGCTGCCGCGAATTGTGACCCAGGTGAAACGGTCATCAAGTTCAGCCATGTAACGAACGCGGACAAACACCCAAAAGGTATTGCGGCTTCGTTGCTTGAAAAACGTGTCAACGAAGAAATGAACGGTAAAGTCTGTATGCAGGTGTTTCCGAACTCAACGCTTTACGATGATGATAAGGTGTTGGAAGCACTACTAAATGGTGATGTTCAACTCGCTGCACCTTCTCTTTCTAAGTTTGAGAAATTCACCAAAAAGTACCGCCTTTTCGATCTGCCTTTCTTATTCGACGATGTCGACGCTGTTGACCGCTTCCAAAACTCTGAAGCCGGTGAAAAGCTGAAAAACTCAATGAAACGACGTGGCCTACAAGGTATTGCGTTTTGGCATAATGGCATGAAGCAAATGTCAGCCAACAAGCCGCTCATTTCTCCAGCCGATGCTGAAGGGCTTAAGTTCCGTGTTCAAGCTTCTGACGTTCTCGTTGCTCAGTTTGAACAGCTAGGTGCAAACCCGCAAAAAATGTCATTCAAAGAAGTGTACGGTGGCCTGCAAACTAAGGTTATTGATGGTCAAGAAAATACTTGGTCAAACATCTACGGCAAAAAGTTCTTCGAAGTTCAAGATGGCATTACGGAAACGAACCACGGGATTCTGGATTACCTAGTGGTGACGTCAAACGACTTCTGGGAAAACTTACCAGACGATCAGCGCGAGCAGCTAAACACAATCATCCAAGAGGTGACAGCGCAGCGTAATGCTGAGTCGACCAAAGTGAACCTTGCGAACAAAAACAACATCATCGAAGCTGGTGGTGTGGTTCGCACGTTAACGCCAGAACAGCGCCAAGAATGGGTCACTGCACTTCAGCCAGTATGGAAGAAGTTTGAAAAAGACATTGGTTCTGACCTAATTGAAGCCGCTTTGGCTTCTAACCAAAAATAATAACGCCTAGCACGCTTAGCCCTCTCGATTAGAGGGGGCTCTTTTCCCCTACAGACGACGTGATGTAATTATGGAACAGACTTTTTTTGCCAAGGCTGGACGAATCACCGATGCCATTGAAGAGACTTTGATTGCTTTCTTCTTAGGTGCCATGACCTTGTTAACCTTTGCCAATGTCATCTTTCGTTATGTCTTTAACGACAATATTCTTTGGGCGCTTGAGCTCACCGTCTTTATGTTCGCATGGATGGTGTTGGTCGGCGCTTCTTACGGTGTGAAAAAACACTTTCATATTGGTGTTGATGTGATTATCAACATAGTGCCAGAGGGCAAACGAAAAGCCTTGGCGTTATTCGCTGCAATATGCTGTTTAGCCTTCTCTATTTTGCTTTTAATTGGCTCTTGGAACTACTGGTATCCGTTTGCCACAGACCGAGCGTGGTATGAAACGGATGATATTCCAATGCCGGAAATGCTTCAGTTTATGGCGGATTGGTTAAACGAGGGAGAGCGTTACGAAAAGCTGCCACGTTTTATTCCTTATTTCGCTTTGCCGCTTGGTATGGCGTTGCTAACGCTGAGATTTGCTCAGGCAACATGGCAAATTGCTACCGGAAAGCTCGACCGACTGATTGCAGGGCATGAAGCGGAAGAAGAGCTAGAGGCGCTTCAAGAAGAGATGAGTGATGCCGGTGATCTTATGGCTCCAAAGGCCTCAGACAATTCTAAGAGCAAGGAGCAATAAGCCATGGATATCTTATTTCTATTTTTGATGGTGATTGGTTTCATGCTCGTCGGCGTGCCAATCGCAGTTTCTCTGGGTCTTTCCAGTATTCTTTTCCTTTTGATTCATTCGGATGCGTCTTTGGCGTCTGTTGCTCAAACGTTGTTTAATGCATTTGCTGGACACTACACTCTATTAGCAATTCCATTCTTCATTTTAGCTTCAAGCTTTATGTCGACAGGTGGTGTAGCGAAACGGATCATTCGTTTCGCGATTGCGATTGTAGGCTGGTTCCGTGGTGGTTTAGCGATGGCTTCGGTTGTCGCGTGTATGATGTTTGCCGCGCTGTCAGGTTCATCTCCAGCAACGGTTGTTGCCATAGGTAGCATCGTTATCGCAGGTATGATCAAAAACGGCTACTCAAAAGAGTTTGCGGCCGGCGTAATTTGTAACGCAGGTACGCTAGGGATTTTGATTCCGCCGTCTATCGTTATGGTGGTTTACGCTGCCGCGACCGATGTATCAGTTGGACGTATGTTCCTCGGTGGTGTGATTCCCGGTTTGCTAGCGGGTGTCATGTTGATGATAGCGATCTATATTGCTGCCCGTATTAAGAACCTGCCAAAACAACCATTTGTCGGTTGGAAAGAGACGTTTGATGCAGCTAAGGATGCAAGCTGGGGCTTGTTGCTGGTGGTGATTATTCTCGGTGGTATTTATGGCGGTATTTTCACCCCAACAGAAGCCGCTGCGGTTGCTGCTGTGTACTCGTTCTTTATTGCCAACTTTGTATACAAAGACATGGGGCCATTTGCTGATAAGCAAAATACTAAGCCTGCGTTAGTCAAAATTTTTCACACCTTCGTTCATAAAGATACCAAACACACGCTTTATGAAGCGGGTAAACTCACCATCATGCTGCTTTTCATTATTGCCAATGCGTTAATTTTGAAGCACGTTCTCACGGAAGAACGCATCCCGCAAATGATCACAGAGTCGATGATGTCAGCTGGTCTAGGACCAATCACCTTCTTGATTGTGGTGAACGTATTGCTGTTGATTGGTGGTCAGTTTATGGAACCATCAGGCTTATTGATCATTGTTGCACCACTGGTGTTCCCGATTGCGATAGCACTGGGGATCGACCCAATTCACTTAGGTATTATGATGGTGGTGAATATGGAGATAGGTATGATAACACCACCTGTTGGGCTTAACTTATTTGTTACTGCAGGTGTCGCCAAAATGTCGATGATGAATGTAGTAAAAGCCGCACTGCCATGGGTGGCGGTGATGTTCCTATTCCTCATTATTGTAACGTACGTGCCATGGGTATCGACTTGGTTACCAACCACCTTGATGGGGCCAGAAATCATCACTAAATAATGGCACCAGATATTTGAAGAAAAACAAAAGAGGTGTGATGATTCACACCTCTTCGTCTATGGGTTTGTAGCTAGGCCTACGAGGGTCTGGGTGGACTCGCCGCTCGTAGCTTCGCCACTTCTTTTTATTCTTGCGCCGCTCCTCGCCTGAACGTCTCTCTTCTTGATATTGCCCGTCTACCATCACGGTATCTGTAATGATCGGTATTCTCACTTTCTCGTTCATATCCGTAACAACCATGATGAATCAATTATTAAAAATTATGATTCAAGTTGGATATAATACCAATCCTTGAGAATCGTTTTATTTATAGAGCTCTTTATCTATTTGATAGCGTTGCATTTTGTCATACAGAGTTTTTCGAGGCACATTCAATTGCGCCATTGTCTGTTTAATGCTGCCGTTATTTTCCAGTAATGCACCTTCAATGGCTGCTCTCTCGAACTCTGCAACTTGTTCTGCAAGACTTGAAGAAGGCTTGGCAACCGGAGTCGATTCTCCTAACTGAATTAATTTACCCAATAGCACGAAACGCTCTGCTGCATTTCTTAGCTCGCGAACATTGCCTGGCCAGTCATGGCTCATCAGTTGGGCGAGGTCGTGGGATGACAAGCTAGGAGAGCTTTTACCGTAACGTGAAGCCGCTACCAATAGGAAATGATGGAAGAGGGCAGGGATGTCTTCTTTCCGTTCACGCAGTGGCGGGAGATCTAAGGTAACCACATTCAGTCGATAGTAAAGATCTTGGCGAAAGGTTCCCTCTTCAGCAGCGCGTTTCAAATCGACTTTGGTTGCGGCAATTACTCGAATATCTAAGGGCAAGAGTTCATTCGAGCCGACACGCTCAATCACACGCTCTTGCAGTACTCTCAGTAAACGGATTTGGGCTTGGATTGGCATTGACTCGATTTCATCCAAGAAAAGTGTACCGCCTTGAGCAAATTCAAATTTACCGATACGGCGGCTTTCTGCGCCAGTAAATGCGCCTTTTTCATGCCCGTAGAGTTCGCTCTCAATCAAATTCTCTGGTACTGCACCACAATTTACTGCGACAAAGTTTTGGTTCCGTCGAGAGCTTTGCTCATGCAAAGAGCGGGCGATTAACTCTTTACCTGTACCAGTCTCGCCAAACAATAAGATATCTGCATCAGTATCGGCGATGTGAGCAATGGTTTGGCGTAACATTTGAATGCTAGACGTTTCTCCGATAACACGAGGTCCGAGCGTTTTACTTGCCTTGAGAGACAGGCGTAACTTCTCGTTTTCAACCGTTAATTGGCGCTTCTCAATGGCGCGCTTGACGGTTTCAACTAGGTGCTCAGGTGGGAATGGCTTTTCAATAAAATCATACGCTCCTTGGTGTAACGCATTAACTGCCATTGAGATATCGCCATGACCAGTAATCATAATCACGGGAAGATGGGTGTCTTTTCGTACAAGGGTATTCAGTAAATCCATCCCTGAAATACCGGGTAAGCAAATATCGGTAATCACCACACCTGGCTCGACTCCCTGCTTAATGGCGAGTAAGGCAGATTCAGCGTCTGGAAAGAATGTGGCATCGATATCTGCCAATTCAAACGTTTGTTCTATTGCCAGTCTAAGATCGGCTTCATCATCAATAAAAAACACCTGACACATGATCTCATCCTTTTGATTGTTCTGTGTTGTTAGGAGCGATAGGTAAACACAATGAAAATCGAGCTCCGCCTTGTTCTCGATTTTGGGCACATAATCTTCCGTTCATACTGGCTAAGATTTGTTGCGAGATAGAGAGCCCTAAACCTAACCCATTTTGTTTGGTAGTTAGGAAAGGCTCACATAAGTCCGAAAGTGAGAAATGTCCAAGCCCTGGACCATTGTCATCTACATGAATCCAAACCAAACCGGCATGTTCGTCTTGCTCTACGGATAACTGTACTTGTTTGTCTTGTTGCTCTTTGAGAGCCTCTATCGCATTGGTCAGCAAATTAACCAACACTTGTTCAAGTTGAATGATATTGATCTGAACTTCAACATCGTGCTCTGGTACCTGCGTTTCTAGCGTGACACGTGCAGATTTAAGTGCGGGTTTCATCAGCTCTTTGACTGAGGCAATTACTGGAAACAAACGAGATTGAGCTAGCTCGTTTCCACTGGTTTTTTTAGCGAAAGAACGAAGCTGCTGACTGATGTTTGCCATACGATCAGTGAGGGCTGAGATGCGAGTTAGATTATCTTCCACTCGCTCATATTTTTCTTTTTGGAGGAACAGCTTGCCGTTTTCAGCAAAGCTGCGAATGGCCGCAAGTGGATTATTCAGTTCATGACTGATACTGGCTGACATTTGCCCTAATACTGCTAGTTTCGCAGATTGAACGAGTTCGTCTTGGGTTAGGCGAAGTGTTTGTTCGGTTTCTATTCTCTGGGCGATTTCTGCTTGCAATTCTGCGGTGCGAGCCATGACTTGATATTCAAGTTTTTGATTGGCCTCTTGTTGAATTCTCTCAAGTTGTAAGTGGCGTTGTTGACGGTGATAGATGAGCTGGCCAATTAAAAACAACACGGTGAATGCAAGAGTAAGTACAAAAATGTAACCCATTGTGAGCCAGACGATAGACTGCTTAGGAGATAGTACACGGATGGTCAGCTTGAGCTCTGGTAGGGGCAACGAAGAGACCACCAAGGTCCCTTTGTTATATGGGTAACCTTGTTTTAGCTCAGAATGCGTTTCCTCCACATTGCCCACCAATCCTAGAGTTTCAATTGGCTCATCAAGGTATTGTCGGCTTGCCCAAACTTGTTTTCTTTCATTCTCAGTCAGTGGTTGTAAGCTTTTGAGTAGCCAATCACTTCGGCTGCTCATGAAAACAATCCCGTGCGGATCGCTCGCGACGAACACACTATTTGGCTGCTGCCAGTTGTCTTCTATCTTACTCAAGTCCATCTTAACCACGACCACACCAAGGACGCCGCCCGCGTATATGATCGGATAAGAATAGTAGTAGCCACGCTTACCCGAAGTCGAACCAAGCGCGTAGTATTGGCTTCGTTCCCCAACGATTGCTTGTTTGAAATAAGGGCGGAACGCAAAATTTCGTCCAATAAAAGATCGCTCTTTACGCCAGTTGCTGGCCGCGATCGTTGTACCCCATTGATCGATTAAATAGGTATCTGCCGCTTCAATCACGTCATTAACGGATTCTAAATACCGATTGGTGAGTTCCAGTTGGGCACTGTTATTTGGATGCAGTAACGCTTGATGGAGAGGGTCATCTTTAGCCAGAAGGTTAGGGATATGGGCGTATTTATCGAGTTTGTTTTTAATATGACTAGAAAATTGCTCAAGTTGGGACTGGTGTTTATCAAGCAATGATTGATAACTAGTCTGCCAAACCCAATGACCACCTATGGTTGCGCAAAGGAAATAGAGGGCAAAAAAAGTCAGCAGAATCCGGTTTTTTTGCGACATCCTTACACTCCTTAAACCTTTCCTTTGGTCACGTAAGAAAATGTTAATAGTTTGTAGGGAGGATTAGGGATTTAGTTTTCAACTCTGTGGAGTAAAACAAGAGCAAGATCTCTTTTTAGGCTTTTCGATAAAAAAACCGGTCGATTCTCTTGAAAAAGTCGCTATTGTCCCCATTCTAGATATGCTGACGATACTTAGACGGTGTTTGAATCGCATTTTTGAAGAAAAAATGGGTCAGCATTCGAGAATTTAGCGCAGACAATGTCCACATAGTGGCTATTGGCTCGACAGGGTTGCGACAGATCGCTAGAATGTCGCGTCTAAAAATTCTGTCCTGAGGCTAATAGGAGATACCTTTGGTAATTTTTATCGAAGATATCACTGATTAGTCCGGTACTGACAAACAGTATCGATACTCGATTTAAATTAGGTGTTCGGACAGAACACTACACAAGGATGAAGCGTAAGCTCCGCTGAGTTTCGCTCATACGCTCGGAAAACCGAGCCACTTTAGAGGTTTATATATAATGCAAGTTACTGTTGAAACGCTAGAGGGCCTAGAGCGCCGTCTAAACATTACTGTTCCAGCTGCAAACATCGAAGACGCTGTAACAGCTGAACTACGCAACATCGCTAAAAACCGTCGTTTCGATGGTTTCCGTAAGGGTAAAGTGCCTCTAAAAATGGTTGCTAAGATGTACGGCAAAGCAGTACGTCAAGACGTTCTTGGTGAAGTTATGCAACGCCACTTCATCGAAGCTATCGTTAAAGAGAAAATCAACCCAGCTGGCGCTCCAACTTTCGCTCCTGTAGAAAACAAAGAAGGTTCAGACCTAGTTTTCACTGCAACTTTTGAAGTTTACCCAGAAGTTGAGCTTAAAGGCCTAGAAAACATCACTGTTGAAAAACCGCTAACTGAAGTTAAAGACGCAGACGTAGAAGAGATGATCGATACTCTACGTAAGCAACAAGCTACTTGGGTTGAAGTTGAAGAAGCAGCAGAAGATGGCAAACGCGTAAGCATTGACTTCGTTGGTTCTATCGACGGTGAAGAATTCGAGGGCGGTAAAGCTGAGAACTTCCCACTAGAAATGGGCGCTGGTCGCATGATTCCTGGTTTCGAAGACGGTATCGCAGGTAAAACTGCAGGTATGGAATTCGACATCGACGTGACTTTCCCAGAAGATTACCACGCTGAAAACCTAAAAGGTAAAGCAGCTAAGTTCGCAATCAAAGTGAACAAAGTTGAAGCTCGTGAACTACCAGAACTAAACGACGAGTTCGTTGCTAAGTTCGGTGTTGTTGAAGGCGGTGTTGAAGCACTTAAAGCTGAAGTTCGTAAAAACATGGAACGCGAGCTTAAGCAAGCTGTTAAGAACCGCATCAAAGAGCAAGCGATTGACGGTCTAGTTGAGCAAAACGACATCAACGTACCATCAGCGCTTATCGAGCAAGAAATCCAAGTTCTACGTCAACAAGCTGCACAACGCTTCGGTGGTAACCCAGAAGCTGCTGCTCAGCTTCCACGTGAGCTGTTCGAAGAGCAAGCTAAACGTCGCGTAGTAGTTGGTCTTCTACTAGGTGAAGTAATCAAGTCTGAAGAGCTAAAAGCGGACGACGAGAAAGTTAAAGCTCTAATTGAAGAAATGGCTACTGCATACGAAGATCCATCAGAAGTTATTGCTTACTACGAGCAAAACGAAGAAATGATGAACAACATGCGCAATGTAGCTCTAGAAGAGCAAGCAATCGACGCGATCATCGCTAAAGCACAGGTTTCTGAGAAAGAAGTAGGCTTCAACGAGCTACTTAACCAACAACAACCTGCTGCTTAATAAGCAATATCTTGCGTAGAAGGTTGACTTAACGTTAACTATTCTGCTAACAATGGTCCGTATGATAGTCATCATCCGGGCCATTTATTTTAGGGACATAAGAATATGAGCTACCAAGAAAAAAATGCAATGTCGCCAATTATGGACGCGCTAGTACCAATGGTGGTTGAACAAACTTCCCGCGGCGAACGCTCTTACGACATCTACTCACGTCTGCTGAAAGAGCGCGTGATTTTTTTAACGGGTCAAGTGGAAGACCACATGGCAAACCTTGTCGTGGCTCAGCTACTTTTCCTAGAATCTGAAAATCCAGATAAAGATATTTTCCTATACATCAACTCGCCAGGCGGCAGCGTAACAGCTGGTATGTCTATCTACGATACCATGCAGTTTATTAAGCCAAATGTTAGCACTGTATGTATGGGTCAAGCATGTTCAATGGGTGCCTTCCTGTTAGCAGGTGGTGCGCCAGGTAAGCGCTACGTACTGCCTAACTCTCGTGTAATGATCCACCAACCATTGGGTGGTTTCCAGGGTCAAGCTTCTGATATCCAAATCCATGCTCAGGAAATCCTGACCATTAAGCAGAAGCTAAACAAGTTGTTAGCAGAACATACTGGCCAACCTCTTGAAGTCATTGAGCGCGATACTGATCGTGATAACTTCATGTCATCAGAGCAGGCTGTGGAATACGGTATCGTGGATGCAGTGTTAAGCCACCGCGGCGAGTAATTAGCCAGCGCATTTTGGCAAAAATTGATATACACTCATTCATGAAGAGTAAAGGCTAAGAGGTTAGCGAATGACAGATAAAAGCAAAGAAAGTGGCAGCGGTAAATTGCTGTACTGTTCTTTCTGCGGCAAAAGTCAGCACGAAGTTCGCAAGCTAATCGCAGGTCCGTCAGTGTACATTTGCGACGAGTGTGTCGACTTATGTAACGATATTATTCGCGAAGAAATCAAGGATGTTCTCCCTAAGAAAGAATCTGAAGCGTTACCAACGCCAAAACAGATCCGTGAACACCTTGATGACTATGTGATCGGGCAAGATTACGCGAAAAAAGTGCTCGCAGTTGCGGTATATAACCACTACAAGCGTTTACGCAATGGTGATACAACGAGTGAAGGTGTAGAGCTTGGTAAAAGTAACATCCTTCTAATTGGCCCAACAGGTAGCGGTAAAACACTACTTGCTGAGACATTAGCTCGATTCTTGGATGTGCCATTTACAATGGCAGACGCAACCACACTAACCGAGGCTGGTTATGTGGGTGAAGACGTTGAAAACATCATCCAAAAGCTTCTGCAAAAATGTGATTACGATGTAGCTAAAGCTGAACGTGGCATCGTTTACATTGATGAAATTGATAAAATTTCACGCAAAGCTGAAAACCCATCTATTACGCGTGACGTATCTGGTGAAGGTGTTCAGCAGGCGCTACTAAAACTTATCGAAGGCACGGTTGCATCGGTTCCACCTCAAGGTGGTCGTAAGCACCCTCAGCAAGAATTCCTACAAGTGGACACGTCGAAGATCCTGTTCATCTGTGGTGGTGCATTTGCTGGCCTAGATAAGGTGATTGAGCAGCGTGTTGCAACAGGTACAGGTATTGGCTTCGGTGCTGAAGTTCGTTCTAAAAACGAATCGAAGACCGTGGGTGAGCTATTTACTCAGGTTGAGCCTGAGGATTTAGTGAAGTACGGACTCATTCCAGAATTCATTGGTCGTCTTCCTGTGACAACAACACTGACTGAGCTTGATGAAGAAGCGTTGATTCAGATCCTATGTGAACCGAAGAACGCATTAACCAAGCAATACGCAGCATTGTTTGAGCTTGAAAACGCTGAACTTGAGTTCCGAGAAGATGCGCTGCGCGCTATCGCTAAGAAAGCAATGGAGCGTAAAACAGGTGCTCGTGGTTTACGCTCGATCCTTGAAGGCGTATTACTGGAAACCATGTACGAACTGCCATCTGCGACAGACGTAAGTAAGGTCGTGATTGATGAGTCCGTCATCAATGGTGAGTCAGAGCCATTGCTTATTTATAGCAACTCAGACAATCAGGCCGCTGGAGCAGAATAAATTCAGCCGTAATGAAAAAGGAGGTAAGTAATTACCTCCTTTTTTTATTTCTCTTATTGAATCCAAACAATTAGCCCCCATATAAATCGATAAGTAATACGTAAACGTGAAAGCGGAAGAGAGAATTATATGAACTTGGAACGTTCCGAGCGTATCGAGATCCCGGTACTACCTCTACGTGACGTAGTGGTCTACCCGCACATGGTTATTCCATTGTTTGTTGGTCGTGAGAAATCGATTAGCTGTTTAGAAACGGCGATGGAAACCAACAAACAAGTTCTTCTTGTGGCACAAAAGCAAGCTGATACTGATGAGCCTACGGTTGACGACCTATTTGAAGTAGGTACGGTAGCCACCATTCTCCAGCTACTGAAGCTTCCGGATGGCACAGTAAAAGTACTGGTTGAAGGCCAGCAACGTGCGAAAATCAATCACTTTAAAGAGAGTGACTTCTTCCTAGCGGAAGCGGAATTTGTGGTTACGCCAGAATTGGATGAGCGTGAGCAAGAAGTGATTGTTCGCAGTGCGATCAATCAGTTTGAAGGCTTTATTAAGCTAAACAAGAAGATTCCACCAGAAGTTCTCACCTCACTCAACGGTATCGACGAAGCGGCTCGCTTAGCGGATACTATTGCAGCTCATATGCCGTTGAAGCTGGTGGATAAGCAGCAAGTACTTGAAATTGTTGATGTCACTGAGCGTCTGGAATTCCTAATGGGCCAGATGGAATCAGAGATCGATTTGCTGCAAGTTGAAAAACGCATTCGTGGTCGCGTTAAAAAGCAAATGGAAAAATCTCAGCGTGAGTACTATCTGAATGAGCAAATGAAAGCGATTCAGAAAGAACTTGGTGAGATGGAAGACGCACCAGACGAGTTCGAAACGCTGCAGAAGAAGATTGACGAATCAAAAATGCCTCAAGAGGCACGTGAAAAGACTGAGCAAGAGCTGCAAAAGCTTAAGATGATGTCTCCAATGTCTGCCGAAGCAACAGTGGTTCGTAGCTACATCGATTGGATGGTCAGCGTGCCTTGGGCTAAACGCTCAAAAGTTAAGAAAAATTTAGCGAAAGCAGAAGAGATTCTTAATGAAGACCACTACGGTCTAGAGCGCGTAAAAGAGCGTATTCTTGAATACTTGGCGGTTCAAAACCGAATCAATAAGTTAAAAGGTCCAATCCTTTGTCTTGTTGGTCCTCCAGGTGTGGGTAAAACGTCTCTTGGTCGTTCAATTGCTTCTGCTACAGGTCGTAAGTACGTTCGTATGGCGCTGGGTGGTGTACGTGATGAAGCAGAAATTCGCGGTCACCGCCGTACTTACATTGGCTCATTGCCAGGTAAATTAATCCAGAAGATGTCGAAAGTTGGCGTGAAGAACCCATTGTTCTTATTGGACGAAATCGACAAAATGTCTTCAGATATGCGCGGCGATCCGGCATCAGCGCTACTAGAGGTACTTGATCCTGAACAGAATAACTCGTTCAACGATCACTACTTAGAAGTGGATTACGACCTTTCTGACGTTATGTTCGTTGCAACCTCGAACTCAATGAACATTCCAGGTCCATTGTTAGACCGTATGGAAGTTATTCGTTTATCTGGTTACACCGAAGACGAGAAGCTGAACATTGCAAAACGTCACCTTGTTGATAAGCAAGTGAAGCGCAATGGTCTAAAACCGGATGAGATCATCATTGAAGACTCTGCGATTATTGGCATCATCCGTTATTACACTCGTGAAGCGGGTGTCCGTAACTTAGAACGTGAGATCTCTAAGATCTGCCGTAAAGCCGTGAAGAACATCTTGCTGGATAAAGACATCAAGTCAGTAACGGTAACGATGGACAACCTAAAAGAGTACTTGGGTGTTCAACGTTTCGATTACGGTAAAGCGGATGAAAGTAACCGAATTGGTCAAGTGACAGGTCTAGCTTGGACAGAAGTGGGTGGTGATCTGCTAACGATTGAAACTCAATCTATGCCAGGTAAAGGTAAGCTGACGCAAACGGGCTCTCTTGGTGACGTGATGCAAGAGTCTATCCAAGCCGCAATGACAGTAGTTCGCTCTCGTGCAGAAAAACTGGGTATCAATACTGACTTCTACGAGAAGAAAGATATTCACGTGCACGTACCGGAAGGCGCGACGCCAAAAGATGGCCCAAGTGCGGGTACTGCAATGTGTACTGCCTTGGTTTCTGCTCTGACAGGTAACCCTGTGAAAGCAGAGGTAGCGATGACGGGTGAAATCACACTGCGTGGTGAAGTCCTACCTATCGGTGGCCTAAAAGAGAAGTTACTTGCGGCACACCGTGGCGGCATTAAGACTGTGCTAATTCCAAAAGACAACGAGCGTGATTTGGAAGAGATTCCTGATAATGTTATCGCTGATCTGGAAGTCATCCCTGTACAGTGGATTGATGAAGTACTGAAAGTCGCACTAGAGCGAGACCCGACGGGCGTTGAGTTTGAGTCTCAAAAATAGTGATGTGTAGCAAAAATAAGTAAAAGTTTACGCTGATAAGTCTAAAAAGGCTTGTCAGCGTTTTTTTTGGGCGCTAAGTTAGTTTCGATAGCTGCCAGCCCTTGACGAATAAGGGATGGAGCATATTTTCTTAACAATGGAACGAAAGTCATCACAAAAATAATCACAGATGACACAAAGGGGAAATTACAGTGAATAAAACTCAGTTAGTAGAACAAATCGCCGAAAATGCAGACATTTCTAAAGCGTCAGCGGGTCGTGCTCTAGATGCATTCATCGAAGCAGTAAGCGGAACTCTTCAGTCTGGTGATCAAGTTGCTCTAGTTGGCTTTGGTACATTCAGCGTTCGTACTCGTGCTGCACGTACTGGTCGTAACCCAAAAACTGGTGAAGAAATCCAAATCGCAGAAGCAAAAGTACCAGCTTTTAAAGCTGGTAAAGCACTGAAAGACGCTTGTAACTAATCACAGCGTTAATTCTGTAACCGGCCATTTGCTTAACTTTTGCTCAAACAATAAGTTTCGAACAAAAATTTACAAACTTCGAGCCGAACTTTCTTAAATTATGCGCATCATACTGATGCGCATTTCTTTTTCTGATATTATTGCGCCATTATTTCTATTAGATAGAAGCAGTAGGCTTCAATTGTGGAGAGCAGTTAAATTATGATGGATCGACTACGCGAAGGCGTGAATAGCATCGCGGTCAAAATTATCCTTGGGCTTATCATCCTGTCTTTCGTATTTGCAGGTGTGGGTAGCTACATCGTTAGTGGTAACAACAACTCTGCAGCGAAAGTCGGTAACACTGAGATTCCTCGTGGTGAGTTCGAGATGGCATACCAAAATGAGCGTAACCGTATGCAAGCTCAGTTGGGTGATTACTTCTCTCAAATGCTGGCTGACCCTGCATATGTTGAATCTTTCCGCAAATCCGTTTTAGATCGAATGATCAATGACGTGTTGCTTGACCAACAAGCAGAAGCTTTAGGTCTGCGAATCAGCGACACCCAAGTTCGCAGCATGATTCTAGACATGCCTCAATTCCAATCTAATGGTCAGTTCGATCAAGAGATCTATCAAGCTTCTCTGCGTCGTGCAGGCTTTTCGCCAGACTCTTTTGCTGAGTACATGCGTCGTGAATTGGTTCGTGAACAACTGCTGAATGCACTACAAAACAGTGAATTTATTCTGCCAGGTGAAGTACAGGCAGAAGGTAAGCTGTTCACTCAAACTCGTGATATTCGCACGATTAAAATCGACTTAGCAGAGTTTGCGAAAAACATTGAATTGACTGACGAAGAAATTCAACAGTACTACAAAGCAAACCCTGACAACTTTACTCGCCCAGAGCAGGTTAAAGTCGCGTATATCGAACTGTCTGCTGAAGCGCTAAAGGAACAAGTTAATGTTTCTGATGCTGAGGTGAAAAAGTACTACGAAGAGCACTTAAACAAATACTCTTCAGAAGAGCAGCGCCGTGTCGCTCATATTCTTGTAGAAGGGGACGATGAAGCAAAAGCGCAGGCTATCCTAGATGAGCTAAATGCGGGTGCAGATTTTGCGACGCTTGCTCAAGAGAAATCTGACGATTTTGGCAGCGCTGAAAACGGTGGTGACTTAGGTTGGATAGAGCGTGATGTGATGGACCCTGCTTTTGAAGATGCGGCATTCGCGTTGAAGAATCCAGGCGATACGTCGGGTCTAGTAAAGTCGGACTTTGGTTACCATATTATCAAGCTTGAAGAGCTAAAAGACTCTGTGGCGAAGCCATTTGAAGAAGTTGCCGCTGAAATCAAACAAGAAATGGTTGACCAACAAGCAGTTGATCAATTCTACGAGCTACAAAGCGAGCTTGAGCGCGTAGCGTTTGAATACCCAGACTCATTGTATGACGCTTCTCAAGCGGTTAACCAAGAAGTGAAGACAACGGACTTTATTTCTCAAGTTGACGCACCTGAAGTGCTTCGTAACCCTGCGGTAATGCAAGCTATCCTTAGCCCAGAAGTAAAAGAAGATGGCTTAAACTCTGAAGCTATCGAAGTTGCACCTGAACATATTATTGTTGTTCGTGTTGAAGACGCACGTGATGAGACGGTTCTTCCACTAGAAGAAGTGAAAGATCAGGTTATTGCAGAGCTATCTCGCGTTAAGGGTGAGCAAGATGCGATGGAACTTGGTACACAGGTTGTTGCTGCATTGAAAGAAGGTAAGACAGATGTGCTTACTGAAAACAACCTTGCATTTGGTGAACAAGAGACAGTAGATCGCCGTTCTCCGTTGGCAACAACGGTATTCGCGATGGCAAAACCAGTCGATGGTAAGCCAGTATATGGTCAGTCTAAAGATCTTGAAGGTAACATTGTTATCATCGAGCTTGATGCTGTAAATGCTGAGCTAGATAGTGAGTTAGAAGAGCAAGTTGCGATGCAAATGCAGCGAGCATCTTCTCAGCAAGACCTATCATCTGTGCTAGCTGTACTGCGCGCAAACACTGACATTGAGTACTTTATTGTGAGCAACTAAGCACAATTAGTGTAATTTGCATGTTAACTAAAACGGACCGCATAAGCGGTCCGTTTTATTTTTGTCTTTATTAACTTCAATCATCAATAAGCATTACTTAAATTAGTGCGCGTTTAAGTGATACCAGTCATTGCGAATATCGGGTCATCTAGGTTTGTTAACTGATAGTGACTTGCTACTGGTGACTGGTTTTAGCCTACTATTTTGGAGATTGTATGTTCAATATGAAATGGATTTTGACATTGTGCTTATTTGTTTTTGCGCCTTTTAGCATGGCTGCGGATTCAGCCACTGACAAATATGAAGGAATTGAAATTACCGTAAATATCAACACGGCCTCTGCTGAAGAAATAGCGACCATGTTGAAAGGTATAGGTGAGAAGAAAGCGCAGAGTATCGTGGACTACCGCGAGGAGCATGGCCCTTTTAAAGCGGCAGCAGATTTGAAGAGCGTAAAAGGCATTGGTGAAGCGACAGTTAAGAAAAACGAAGACCGCATTTTACTGTAGCTTGATGTATTGCAGATATTGAGTCTGAATTCAGAACAATATCTGTTTCCCTATTACTGCTTTCCCGAACCAACCCCTCTTTCGTGGTTCGGGATTTTTTAACCGAATAAACGACGGCGAAAGCCTTTTTCCATTAGAGCCATTGTTAACCCACCGAGTGTGCCAAATAAATGAGCATCAATAGCAACGTTTGCGCCGATAAGCGCAGCAGTGCTGCTTGATGGACCATAGATCTGCTCCCATGCTACTTTGGCAATAAGCCCGCCGACCAACAACAAGCTGCTTCTTCTGCTTTCAAAGACCTCTCTGAGTGCCCAGAATCCAAATAGTCCGTGTAGTACGCCAGATAATCCCACGTACACGGACATGTTGGTAAACAAATTCATTGCGCCAACAAATGCACACAAGAGTGAGAAAACGATAAGGAAGTTGCGAGTGCTTGGACGAAAAATAAAAGTAATGATCCACAATCCTGCCAGGTTCATCCCTAAGTGCGCAAAGTTGGTATGTGTGAGATTTCCTGTTACGATTCGCCACCATTCGCCATGGCGTATATTGTAGCTGTGCCACTCGGTTAGGCTTGCCATTGGCTCGAATTGAAGTATCAAACAGATCACGCTGATAATACTCAGCAAGGTATAAAGGTTCACTCTATGTCTCGTTATTGTTCTCGTTGTGGAAAATCGCAAAAAGCGTGTATTTGCCAATGGATTGTACCGTTGGCAAGCGAGGTAGAACTTATCATTCTTCAGCACACGAGTGAAGAACATCGTCCGCTTGGTACGGCACGGATTCTCAATTTGAGTTTAGATAACTGTATTTGTCTGATAGGAGAGGACTTTTCTGGTGATGATGTCTTAAATCACTTGTTGGCGGATGAATCATATCAACATTTTGTTCTTTACCCATCGGAACAGTCACGATGCATCTCTGAAATCAATCAAGCGAGACGTAGTGTATCTAAGAAAATACGTTTGATTTTGCTCGATGGGACGTGGAAAAAAGCGTACAAAATGTGGCAGCTTTCTAGCAATTTACATCCACTCCCAACCGTGCAATTACCGAAGCAATTGCAAGGGCATTACACTATTCGTAAGGCGCCCTCTGAGAATAGCTTATCGACAGTCGAGGCAGGTTATCATTCGCTTCGTTTGCTTGAACCCGAGAGAGACTTTACACCGCTTATGCATGCCTTTGAAAAGATGATCGAATTCCAAATCGCCCAGATGCCGCCGGGCGTATTTGAAAAGAATTACTTGAAAGGTTGAGTGTTACTAAAGAACGATGGAAGAGAATAGCTGACGGTGCAGCTTTTGCGCGTGACCATCGGTCATAGCAGAAATGTAATCGGCGATGACCCTCATCTTATTGCTCTCGCTTTTCGCTTGGCACCACAGTTCTTTTGTATGAACAGGCAGCAAGCGCTCTGGGTCCGCTGTTAACGCTTCAAAAATGTCCATAATAATTTGCTGACCTTTATATTCAACGATCTGGACCTGCGGGACTTGGATAACAAAAGTACTGACAAAGTGTTTGAGTACGTCAAGTGCTCGTGCCATTTGTGGCTCTAAACACGCATTCCAAGACAGTAATGGATTATTGAAAGGCTCATCCACCGCCTTAATTGAAATGCTGGTCAGCAGGGCGTTAACCATACCACCGATGGCATCTTTCCGCTCATGATGCTTACCACTAAATAGCATCTGTCCGATGGAATCGATATGTGCTTCAAACCACGGGTCGCCACAGTCCGCTAATTGACTTGCTGCGCCTTCTTGCCATTGCTGACGTGTCACCATACCAAGTACGATCGCATCTTCTAAATCATGAACGCCGTAGGCGATATCGTCCGCTAGCTCCATGATTGAGCAATCGAGTGATTTAAAGCGCGTTTTACTGTGCTCAAACTCCGATTCTGGTTTTGAGCGCATTAGGCTAAGCAATGCCTTGTCGTTGTCAGAAAGCGGTGCAATTACCCAATCAAATAAGTCTTTATCACAATCATAAATGCCCTTAGCTGGGCTCCAATCTTTGGCTTTTAGTTTACGTTGATGCTCAGCTGGTTGAGGCAACTTGACGGAGCGTGTTTGACTAATGAGGGCAGGGTACTTAATCAAACCAAGCAGTGTGCGGCGTGATAAATTCATTCCGAAATGCTCAGTATAAGGCTCTAACTTAGTGACGATACGAAAGGTTTGGGCGTTCCCCTCGAAACCGCCATGTTCGCGCATTACGTAGTTTAGAGCGACTTCTCCCCCATGACCGTATGGAGGATGCCCGATGTCGTGCGCCAAACATAATGAATCAATTAAGCTGTCTGATGGTAATAGATCACGGAACTCTGGTTGTTTTTTCTTTAACTGGGCGACGATACCGGTCCCGAGTTGCGACGCTTCTAAGGAGTGTGTTAACCGGCTGCGGTGAAAGTCTTCCAAGCTATTGCCGTGTACTTGGGTTTTTGCTTGTAAGCGTCGAAATGCAGCGAGTGAAGAATGCGCGCTCGGTCTCTTTGGTACGGGCTTCGATGGTCGTCACGACGTATTTTATGCTCATCATCATGGCGCTCTTGCCATTGTGGGTGTAATTCAAACGACACGATTATCTCCGTAAGCTAACTGATTTCATCTAACGATAATTCGAAACTTGGGGCAAAGGTATTGAGGAAGTAATCCATTTCAGGCGTTCTACGTTCTTGCAAAGTGATGTCTAAGCGTTTTTTTGCCAGAGCGAACTCATGATTGCCTGCGCTTAGTTCTTCGAGACATTTTAAATATGCACAGATGGAGTCGGCTTGCTTGACGATTTTTGCGTCCTCTTCGTGTGCAGAGTGAGAAAGAAGGTAGGGGGCAAATTCATCTTGGAACTCTTCCGGTAACATTGAGAGTAATTTTTGTTCCGCTGCCGATTCTATCTTCTTATATTCTTTGGCAATTTCAGGGTTGTAATACTTCACTGGGGTTGGAAGGTCACCCGTTAATACTTCGCTAGAGTCATGGTACATGGCAAGAATCGCGATGCGTTCTGGATTAAGGTTGCCGCCGAACTTTTTGTTTTTAATTAGAGCAAGGGCATGAGCGACAAAAGCAACTTGTAAGCTATGCTCTGAAACGTTTTCTGGTGAGACGGACCGCATTAAAGGCCAGCGTTGGATCAGCTTCATTCGAGCCAGGTGGGCGAAAAAATGGCTTTCTTTCATGGCTTTCTCCGTTTCTGGTGTAAAAAAGGAACTCACTAGGAGTTCCTCTAAGCATATGAGAGATCAGCACTAATTACTACCAGTGATTCATTACTGGCTGTAGGTTGATAGGAATCGCTCAAAACGTCCAATGGCGATTTCTAGATCTTCAACGTGCGGCAGTGTCACGATGCGGAAGTGGTCTGGTTTTGGCCAGTTAAAACCGGAACCTTGCACCAGTAAGACTTTCTCTTGTTTTAAGAAATCTAAAACCATCTGCTGATCGTTCTTGATGTTGTACATTTTTGTGTCGATTTTCGGGAAGAGGTACATAGCACCCTTAGGTTTGACACAAGAAACACCAGGAATCTGATTGATCAGTTCATACGCTCTATTGCGCTGCTCTAATAAGCGTCCGCCAGGTAAAATCAGTTCATTGATACTCTGGTATCCACCTAGCGCAGTTTGAATCGCATGTTGCATTGGTACGTTTGCACATAAACGCATCGATGAAAGCAACTCCAATCCATTCACGTACCCTTGAGCCAGATGTTTAGGCCCCGTTAGGAACATCCAGCCACCACGGAAACCACAAACACGGTAGGCTTTTGAAAGGCCATTGAATGTCATGACTAGCACATCTTCAGTGAGTGTGGCGACTGAGGTATGTGTTGCACCGTCGTACAACACTTTGTCGTAGATCTCATCTGCGAAAATGATCAGTTTGTGCTGGCGCGCGATCTCAATCACTTCAAGTAGGAAGTCACGGCTGTATACCGCACCTGTCGGGTTGTTCGGGTTGATCAGAACAATGCCACGTGTCTTTGGTGTGATTTTCTTTTTGATGTCTTCAAGGTCTGGGTACCAGTCTGCACCTTCATCACATAGGTAATGAACTGGCTTACCGCCTGATAGTGCAACTGAAGCTGTCCACAACGGATAATCAGGTGCTGGGATCAGCATTTCGTCGCCATTATCTAACAGCGCTTGCATGGCCATCACGATCAGCTCAGACACGCCGTTACCCACATACACATCTTCGACATCTAGCGAGCGGATACCTTTACGTTGATAGTGTTGGACCACGGCTTTACGAGCAGAGTAAATGCCTTTGGAATCACAATAGCCTTGAGAAGTCGGCAGATTACGAATCACGTCGACTAAAATCTCATCAGGGGCGTCAAAACCAAATGGGGCAGGGTTACCAATGTTTAGCTTTAGGATTTTATGCCCTTCTTCCTCCATGCGCTTAGCATGTTTGAGTACAGGACCCCTAATGTCGTAGCAGACATTATCGAGTTTTGACGACATCCCGATATTTTGCATTGTATAATTCCTAAAAATTCGTTAATTTCTTTATTAAAATACAATAATTTGTTTTTTATTAGAATATATATCTGTAAATTATCTGTTTGCTGGTTAAGTTTTGCTCGTTTGCTATCACAGGATTTTGCAAAAGATCGCATACGACCTTGATTTGCTTTGGGTCTAAACTTAGAGTAGCCGTCAGTTATCATTTATCCTCACATACTACGAGGTTGATTTGTCACAGTTCCATCAAGCCGTAAAGAGAATTATCGAGCGAGTTCAGCAAGCGGAAGGCAATCAAACACGTCTGGTCGAGCCCCTGAGCGAGAAACCTAATTTCTCATTTATTGATTGGCTTGATGCACAACCACTTTTCCCTAAATTCTACTGGCAGTCCCGCGATACTCGTGAAGAGGTCGTTGCACTAGGGCAATTACACGCTTTTGTTGAGCCAGGCCCTGCTTATACCATTCTAGGTGAAGGGCAACGAGTCTGGGGCGGACGCTCTTTTGACGGCCAGCATGAGAAGAATCGTCGCTGTATGCCTTCTTTCTTCTTTTTGCCTCAAATTGAGTTAATTCGTTTTGATCAACAATGGTCTCTCGCAGTTAATATTTCAGAAGACAGAGCGCGAACCCTAGCAGGACTGCATAAACTGGTTTGTGAGGTCGCGACCTTAGCTCCGATTTCTTCTCACATCCGCTCTATTGTTCACACGCCAAGTCAGCCTCAATGGAATGAGTTAGTTCATAAAGTTCTGACTGGTATAAAGAATGATGATTTTAAGAAAGTGGTATTGGCGCGTCGCTCTACCGTGCAGCTTGATAACACATTAAGCGCTGCACAGTTGCTGAAAGCGAGTTACTTAAATAACCATCATAGTTTCCATTTCATGCTGAGCTTAGACAGCAAACACAGCTTTATGGGCTCTACGCCAGAACGTTTGTATTCTCGCGTAGGGCACGAACTTCATACCGAAGCGTTAGCAGGCACGATTGGTCGAGGGGACAACGCCACTCACGATATGGAGTTGGCGAATTGGTTATCCCAAGATGAAAAGAACCTCAATGAAAACCAATATGTAGTTGATGACATTATTGATCGCCTATCACCGCATTCCGAAGCGGTTGAAGTGGAGGCCGAGGCTAGTTTGGTTAGGCTACGAAAAGTGCAACACCTCAAGCGAAATATTCACGCGAGCCTAAAGACGGGCATAAACGGTGTTCAGTTGTTATCGGCGCTTCAGCCAACGGCGGCGGTTGCTGGCTTACCTCGACAAGAATCCATGCAGTTTATTCTTGATAATGAGCCCTTTGCACGCGGCTGGTACGCGGGGTCAATGGGGTACATAAGCCATGAACGAGCAGAGTTTTGTGTCGCGATCAGAAGCGCGCTTGTGCTCGGTGACCAAGTACAACTGTTTGCGGGCGCAGGTATTGTGCCAGGCTCTGTGGCAGAGCATGAGTGGGCGGAACTTGATAAGAAAATGTCGACGTTACTTACGCTGATTTCTGATCACCCCCCGTTGGGAGTCGCATCATGAATCATGACCAAGCGGTGCTCAATCGAATTTGGTCAGAAACCATATTGATTGAGCTTCAGCGATTTGGCGTTAAGCATTTTTGTATCGCTCCTGGCTCTCGTTCTACTCCTTTAACTTTGGAGGCGGCAGAACAGTCCAATTTTTCTATTCATACTCACTTTGATGAGCGTGGTCTCGGCTTTATGGCTCTTGGTTTAGCGAAAGCTACCCAGGAGCCAGTGGCAATCATCGTTACCTCTGGTACGGCAGTGGCGAACTTATTACCAGCCGTTGCGGAGGCTAGGCTTACTGGTGAAAAGCTGGTGCTGCTCACTGCGGATCGTCCGATGGAGCTCGTTGGCTGTGGCGCAAACCAAGCGATTAACCAGTTGGGTATTTTTTCACATCATGTCTCGGCTAGCTTGAATTTACCAAGCCCAACTTTAACAACATCGCTTAATTGGTTGCTGACCTCTGTTGACGAAGTGATGTTTACTCAGCAGCTGCAAGGCAGTGCTGTTCATATTAACTGTGCATTTCCAGAGCCTTTGTATTCCAACGGCGCAAAAGCGGATTATCAAACCTACTTAGACTCGGTAGCCGGATGGCGAAAAGGAAGTGGTAGTTATACCCAGCGTTTTAGCCACTTATCACAGGCGCAAATCCCGTCTTGTGCGGATAAAAAAGGCTTGGTTGTGATTGGCAGCTTACCGCTTGAACAAGCGCGGTCGGCGCAGGCATTTGCACAAAAGATGGGATGGCCGGTACTTGCAGACCCGCAAAGTGGTCTCAGTTCGGATTGGGCGCATTACGATGTATGGCTTCAACTTCCCGAGTTCGTAAACGAGCTTGAGTCTTGTGAACTTATTATCCAATTTGGTAGCCGAATCATCTCCAAACGTTTGAACCAGTGGATTGATAAACAAGTTTCGAAAAATCAACAAAATAAAGACGTTCAATACTGGTATATCTCGCCGCGTATGGACCGTAATAACCAAAATCATCTGGCGCAAATGCACTGGGTTGAGCTTCCTCAAACTTGGGTTTCTCGCATTAGCTTTGAGAAGCCAATATTTGCTGGGTGGGCTGATAGGTTAGCGAATGGAGTTAAGCGAGTTCATCAACGTATCGAAGAAGCTTTCCTATCTGATTCAGCTTCTGCCATTGACGAAATTGCGTTGGCAGCAGACATTAACGAGCGCACTAAAAACGCTGATGTCTTTTTGGGTAACAGTTTGTTTGTTCGACTTGTCGATATGTACGGCAAACTTGATGATGTAGAAGTGTTCACTAACCGAGGCGCGTCAGGAATTGACGGTTTGTTTGCTACCGCATCAGGTGTGCAGCGAGCAAGAGGTAATCCGTTACTGATGTATATTGGTGACACATCAGCACTGTATGATCTCAATTCACTAGCGCTGTTTTCTCACAATAAACTGCCGACGGTGCTTGTGGTCACAAACAATGATGGTGGCGCAATTTTCGATATGTTACCGGTGCCTCATGAGCATCGCACTGCGTACTACCAAATGCCCCACGGTTATCAGTTTGAACATGCAGCCAAACAGTTTGGTTTAAAGTATGAGAAGCCAACTACGTTAGAAATGTATCAAGCAATGGTTGCCGAGCACCTGTCGAGCGGCCAAGGCACACTGCTGGTGGAAGTTAAAACCCCACCAAGCCAAGCCGCAGAGTTGATAAAGGCATTTAATAAGAGCCTGCATGCTTCACTCTGAGCGTCTCTCTTCAACTGAAAAACACCAAAGTGGCGACCTTCCCACTCTGGTGTTTTTGCATGGCTTTTTAGGAAGTGGTGCTGATTGGCAAGCTTGTTTGGGTGAGCTGACTCAGTTTGAACGAGTCGTTATAGACCTTCCTGGTCATGGTCGCAGTCAGTTTACAAAGTGCAACGATTTCGATGATTGCTGCAAACTTCTTAATTCCACACTATCTTTATTATTTCCCTCACAACAACCACTTATTTTGATTGGTTACTCGATGGGCGGCCGTATTGCGATGCATGGTATTGCCAATCAATGCTTCTCAGATCTCAATATTGTGGGCGCAATTGTTGAAGGGGGAAACTTCGGGCTTCAAACTGAGTCAGAGAAACAGGTGAGATTGGAGAATGATGCTCGCTGGGCAAAGCGTTTCAAAACTGAACCACTTGAACGTGTTTTGAACGATTGGTATCAGCAAGCGGTGTTTTCTTCACTAAACCATGAGCAAAGACAAACATTAATTGCGAAGCGAAGTGATAATCTTGGCTCGGCGGTCTCGAGCATGCTGATGGCAACATCGTTAGCCAAGCAGGCGTATTTGTTGCCCACACTGAAAAAGCAGAATATACCGATGTATTACTTGTGTGGTGCGAAAGACCAAAAATTTAGCCAACTGGCACAACGTAGCGGGTTGGCGTATCGACAAGTTGAAGGCGCAGGACATAACGTTCATCAAGAGCAGCCCGAACAATTTGCGATGCATATTAAGCACATAATTCAATCTCACTTTGGTGAGAGTAACGAGAACAATGGGAATCACCATGGCTAAAACAGTAGGCATTTCTGAAGAAGAACTTTACGCTCCGGTTCAATGGAAAGATTGCGGCGAGAAATACGAGGATATTCACTACCATAAATCTGAAGATGGTATCGCGAAAATTACCATTGCACGCCCACAAGTGCGTAATGCATTCCGCCCTCAAACAGTAAAAGAGATGATTGATGCGTTAGCAGATGCGCGTTACGACTCTGGTGTTGGCGTGATCATTCTGACAGGTCTAGGTGAAGACGCATTCTGTTCTGGCGGCGACCAGAAGATCCGTGGCGACTACGGCGGCTATAAAGACGAGCAAGGTACACACCACCTAAACGTATTGGACTTCCAACGCGATATTCGAACTTGTCCAAAACCTGTGATCGCATCAGTTGCCGGCTGGGCTGTTGGCGGCGGTCATGTACTGCACATGATGTGTGATCTAACAATTGCAGCAGAAAACGCGCAGTTTGGTCAAACGGGCCCTAAAGTGGGTTCATTTGATGGTGGTTGGGGCGCGTCTTACATGGCTCGTATCGTAGGCCAGAAGAAAGCTCGCGAAATCTGGTTCCTATGTCGTTTCTATAACGCGCAAGAAGCGTTAGACATGGGCTTGGTCAACACGGTTGTGCCGCTAGAAGAGCTAGAGAAAGAAACCGTTCGTTGGTGTCGTGAAGTTCTTCAGCATAGTCCAATGGCGCTACGCTGTCTGAAAGCTGCATTGAATGCGGACTGTGATGGTCAAGCAGGTCTTCAAGAGCTTGCGGGTAACGCAACGATGATGTTCTACATGACCGATGAAGGACAAGAAGGTCGTAACGCATTCAACGAGAAACGTCGCCCAGACTTCGACAAATTCCCTCGTAACCCATAATCCGTATAAAAAGAGGAGTGTTTTAGCTCCTCTGTTCCATTTTTCCTGAGCGCCTCGCCCTCTGGGAGGCTGGTGGGATTGCTCGCCAGAACGCTCAAATATACGGCATTACATAGGACTCGAATTATGCGTGAAGCGAAAATTTATCGTTATAGCTTGCCCATGGATAGTGGTGTCATCCTGCGAGACAATAAGCTAACTGAACGTGTTGGTTATGTTGTTGCGCTTTCTGAAGGTGACCAAATAGGGCTTGGAGAAGTCGCTCCTCTTCCTGGTTTTAGTTTAGAGAGCACCGAAGATGCTGGTATTCAGCTACAAGAACAAGCGGAGCGTTGGGTAGCAGGATTGGATGTGGATTACACCAACATGTATCCATCGGTCGCGTTTGGTTTATCAATGGCACAGTTAGAGTTAGCTGGTGGCCTGCCCCAACAAGGTAAGTATCAAACAGCGCCGCTATGTACTGGTGACCCAGACGAGCTTATTCCAAAGCTGAACGAAATGGAAGGCGAGAAAGTCGCGAAAGTAAAAGTCGGGCTTTATGAGCCAATTCGCGATGGCATGCTTGTGAACCTTTTCCTTGAATCTATCCCTCAATTAACGCTTCGACTTGATGCAAACCGCGCTTGGACCCCAGAAAAAGCGCAGCAGTTTGCTAAATACATTACTCCGTCTCTGCGTCAGCGCATTACCTTTTTGGAAGAGCCGTGCTGCTCTCCTGGCGATAGTCTCTCTTTTGCTATCAATACTGGTATTGCGATTGCTTGGGATGAAACGTTGCAAGATGCGGTTCGTCGAGAGGATTTCCGTCTTGAAGATCTAACTGGTGTGAAAACGATCATCATCAAACCCACACTCATTGGTTCGGTGGATTTTTGTATTACACTGATAGAGAAGGCGAAGTCACTGGGGATGAAAGTGGTTATTAGCTCGAGCATTGAATCCAGTCTCGGTTTAACGCAATTAGCGCGCTTTGCCCAATGGCAGCTGCCTGATGAAGTTCCAGGTTTGGATACGATTGGCCTATTCAAAGCTCAGTTAGAGCAAGGCTGGCCTAAGTGTGAACTTCCCGTTCTTCCTCTGAAAGATCAGGAGATTGTGTGGCATTCTGCATAGACAATGTTGCGAAGGCACCGTGGAAATATTGGGCTCAAACGAGCCCTTTTTCTATTGCACTCAAGACACCAACAGAAACATTAAACTGGCAACAACTCTCAGTACGTATTGACCAATACGCTCACTATTTGAATGGCTTGGGCGTAACGCGGGGAGATGTGCTGACTTTGGTAGGTAAAAACCAAGTAGAAACACTGCTGTTTTATCTTGCTTCCAAGCAGTTAGGCGCACTTGCCGCGCTGACCATGGTACAACCACTCGATACGCTACAGAGTAAACTTGCGACCCTTTATAAACCTGAACAAACTCGGTTTATCTGGTTTGCTCAGGAGTGCGCTTCGACCTTTTCTGAACATGATATACAAAAACTCAAGGCAACATTGCTTTCACCGCCCTTAGTTTCACAACAAGAGCGTGATGCGGTGATTGAAGATGCCTATCACCATGACAGGCTCGCTTCAGTGGTATTTACCTCTGGCTCGACGGGGGAGCCTAAAGCTGTGGTTCATACACATCGACAACACCTTGCTTCAGCAGAAGGCTTGTTGCAAGAGTTCATTTTCACTCAGCAAGATTCTTGGCTATTGTCGCTTCCGCTTTATCACGTCTCTGGATTGGCGATTGTATATCGTTGGCTATATGTCGGAGCGACATTGAAAATCGGTACAGGAAAACTTGTCGAAGATATTCAGGGCGTGTCACACGCCTCTTTGGTTGCCACGCAGCTCAAACGGCTATTGGATGATGATGCTCACTTGTCATTGACGCATGTGCTATTGGGCGGCAGCCACGTTGCTCACGAGTTGGCGTTGCGAGCAACAGGACGAGGGATTGAGGCGTGGTTAGGTTATGGGATGACGGAAGCAGCCTCTACCGTTACCGCAAAGAGAATTGACAGTACCAGTAATGCTGGACACGTATTGAATCACCGTAAGATAAAGTTGGTTGACCAACGCATTTTTGTCGGTGGTAAAACATTAGCGGCAGGGTATTTTCATCAAGGTCATGTTACTCCGTTTCTGGATGAGAAAGGCTGGTTTGACAGCAAGGATCTTGGTGAGTGGCAAGGTGACGAGTTAAAGATCATCGGCCGTGCCGACAATCAATTTATCTCTGGTGGTGAGAACATTCATTGTGAAGAGATTGAGGCAGCATTGAACCAAATTGATGGCGTGGTGCAGAGCATAGTGGTTCCAGTCGAAGATGCGGAATTTGGTCATCGCCCTGTTGCTGTGATTCAGACCAATGATTTGCGCAGCAAAGCGGAATATGACCTGCATTTGCAACCCAGATTAGAGAAGTTTAAATGGCCAGTGGAATACCATCTAATGCCACAAGTGCTACTAGAAAGTGGGATCAAAGTTTCTCGGAAGGCAGTGAAGGAGTGGCTATTGCCATCAATTCAGCATTAGTCAATTTTGCTATGTATTAGTCAGAAAGGGAATTTCGTATCCTTATAACTCTGAATCATAATTATGCTTCTTCGAAGAGAGAAAAGGCATAAGGTTCAGAATGGTAAAGCTAGTATTAATTGCGGCGGTAGCACTACAAATTGGTATTGCAATAAGCAGTGAAGGGCTCGCCCGCTCTCTTGCAGAGCTGACGGCCTTTTTGATCGCTATCGCATTGGTTGTTACATACAAAAACAGCAAACTTGAGCCGTCGTCATCTCAACACGATGAGAAGACCACTAATATCTAAACAATAACCAACTTAGAGAAGTGGTTGAAATTAACACCCACAGAGTTACACCAAATAACAGTGGCTTAGCTCCAGCAGACCTCAGCTTCGAAATTGAAATGCTGCAACCAATCAGGAACAGACACACCACCAAAGCTTGTTTCGCTCCAACGAAAATACCGTGATAGACCATTTCAAATTGAGGGAAGAAGTCGCTAAACGCGATGGCTGCGCAGTACCAAAAAATGAAATAAGGAATAACTAACTTTTTCGTTCCATTCTCTTTCTGGTCTCTCGAAAAGATCACGGCACTGATCAGTGCGACAGGGATGATCCACAAAGCTCGTGCGAGTTTTAACGTTGTTGCTGTAGTTAGTGCTTCTTCACCGTAGGCTGAGGCAGCCCCAACAACAGAAGAAGTGTCATGAATAGCAATCGCGGCCCAAGTACCAAATGTGTGTTGATCTAGCCCTAAAGCATGCCCAACCACAGGAAACACGAATAGTGCAATGGAGTTTAGGACAAATACCGTTGCCAGTGCTAATCCAATCTGTTCGTCTTTTGCTTTAATCGCTGGTGCCACCGCGGCAATTGCACTACCACCACAAATTGCTGTACCTGACGAGATTAAGTATGCGGTTACTCGCTCCAACTTAATTATTCTGGCAATGATAGGGCCTATGATCAGTGTGCCCGCAATCGTAGCGATAATCAGACCGATACCATCCGACGTGACAGAGAGTGCTTGCTCAAAGTTGATGCCAAAGCCTAAACCAATAATCGAGTAGGACAGCAGCTTTTTAGTAAAAGAAGCAATGGGCAGTTCTGAAGGCACAAAACCAAAACTTGCGAGTAGAAAACCAATAACTAGGGCAATAGGAGAGGAGACAAAAGGGGTTAAGCAAAAGAGTAACGCCAATCCAAACAAGAGGTAGTTTCTATTCAAGGTTTTTATTCGCTGTTGTGAATGAAAGCGAGAGTATATCGCACTGAGTGTGGTCAGTTTGTCTTAATGATTTGAACACATGTTCAGTTATTCTAAACATGTGTTCAAATGTATTTTTATCGCCAGTCGCCTCTAAGTTGATGCACTCTATCGAACATCGTTTTTGCCGTTGCTTCATTTGGTGGAACCGGCTGTCCGGCTTCAATTTCTAGCTTTGACCAAAATCGAGTCGGTAAGCCACAACATGCGCGGCCTTTCGCGCGGCTGAAATAGCTTCCCCATAAGCCTTTGAGTGCCACGGGTATGACAGGCACCGGGCTGCGACGCAGAATAATATCAATGCCACGCATGAATTCATTCATTTCACCGTCTGAGGTTAATTTCCCCTCTGGGAAAATACAGACGATATGTCCTTCGCTTAATGCGGTTTCTACATCATTAAATGCACGTCTGATGGAGTTTCTGTTACTCGCTGAAATCGGAATTACCCCAGTTCTGCGTAAAAAGCGTCTTAGTGGAGGTAGGTTGGCGTAATCTTCCTCCATCACAAAACGAATCAACCTTGGGCATACTGCACTAAGTAGCAAGGCGTCCATATAGCTCACGTGATTACATACGATTAATGCACCGCCTTGTTCTGGCAAGTTATGTAGGTTTTTATGTTTCACTCGATAAATAGTGTGAGTTAGCATCCAAACCACAAAACGGACAACGAATATCGGTATTTGCAAAAAAATGTAAGCGGCGACCAAGAAATTCAAAATGGCTAACAATGCAAACAGCTGAGGAATTGTCATCTTGATTACACTCAGGCACATAATACCTAAGACAGCACTGCCGACCATAAACAGAGAGTTAAAGATGTTGAGCCCTGCGATGACTTGCGCGCGCTCGGTTTCCTTTGCTCTATGTTGCATTAATGCGTAAAGCGGTACGATAAATAGTCCGCCAGAGGCACCAATCATCAATAGGTAGAAAAATAATGGCCAAAAAGGCTCATATCTAAAGAAGTCTACAAAGTTATGAAAGATAGGTAGGTCACTCGGAATGGAGGTTGCCATCAAGTACCCAAATACCGTAATGCCAAGTGCGCCAATAGGTACAATACCGACTTCGATACGATGATTCGAGATCCAATTGCAAAGTAGCGACCCTAGCGCGATACCAATAGAAAACAGAGCAAGTAAGAAAGACACCGCACTCTCGGTGCCATTTAGGTAAATCTTGGTGAAATTCGGGAACTGGGTTAGATAGGCGGCGCCTAAAAACCAAAACCAGCTTATCGCCATAATACATTGAAAAACAACACGATCTGATTTTGCGATGGATAGCGTGTGTTTAGTTTGTTTGTACGGTTGCCAACGAAAAGAAAGATTAGGTGCGCTGGCGGCTGCAAAGGGTATTGATCGGCTCGACAAATATCCCAACAATGCAAAGAGTACGACACAAAATGCGGCAAGGTATTTTGCGTTGTCTGCTGAGGCGATAATTCCAGCACCTAGGGTACCAATAAGGATGGCGATAAAGGTACCAGCTTCAACAAGGGCGTTGCCTGGCACTAACTCTTTTGCGTTTAATTTTTGGGGCAAAAGGGCATATTTAACCGGTCCAAAGAATGCTGACTGTGTGCCCATTAAGAACAGTAGCAGCAAAAGCACACCATAACTTTCGGTTATAAAACCAATGGCGGCCAAAAGCATGATGGCGATTTCAAACAGCTTTACCTTGCGAATAAACCATGATTTTTCATATTTATCGGCTAATACGCCAGCTGAAGCGGAGAATAGAAAGAACGGTAGAATGAACAAGCCAGCCGCTAAATTGATGAACAAGTTGCTCGAAATAGGTAGTGCGCTGGATCCCGCGAAGGCGACAAACAGCAGCAAAACGTTTTTAAAAATATTGTCGTTGAAAGCGCCAAAAAACTGAGTAATGAAATAGGGTAGGAACTTTCTTTGTGTAAGTAAGGACGGCTGTCTGTCGGACGACATGGATAATCCTTTGTTACCAGTTTGTGAGGTAGTTAGAAAGCAGGTTACTGATTAATTCTTTACCATCAATGGGTTCACTAGAGAAAAATTTATCATCAACACTGAGTAAAGTAATACCGTGTACGCCAGACCAAAGCACTCGACTTGCTTGAATCACTTCGGACTCGGTACGATGTGGTGCGATTTGAGCCAATAGTGACTCCAGCATTCCTGTCATCCCGTCGATACGTTTGGCATGCCATTCTGGAAGTTCTGCACCATTCATGTTGTGCTCGAACACTAACTGCCAACGGTAAGGGTGCTTTTGAGCGAAATCGTGGTAGCAATAAGCCAGTTCAAATAGAGCTTGATGAGCGTCTTTACTGCTATTGGTCGCCTTCAGTGCTTCTTGGGAGAGTTCGTCTAAAGTTTGCGCGACTACGTGTAAAAGTAACAGGTTATAGTTGCCAAAAATGTTGACTAATGTGCTTGGCACGTAACCAATCATGTTAGCGATTTTACGAAGACTGAGTTCGTGGTAAGAATTCTCATCTAAAAAGTTTTTGACTGTTGTTAACGTTAAATTCACTAACTCTTCTCTGGTGTGATCGTTTCTGCGCGCCATACTCTCAAACTGCTTTATTGAACATCGTTCAATATGATAGTCAGCTACCTATTAACCGTCAACAAGGCAATATACTCAAGTGACGTCAAGGTGCAGGATTCTGAGCTGTGTCACTGATTCTAATTCAATTAAAACATCCCCAAGTAGCAGCGAGTTCATTCCAAGCATTTCTAAACGAACCAAGTATCTCGAAATTAACCGAGAGCAGTCTGTATCTTTGGCAATATTCTGATACATGTCAGCTTCTGTAAGCTGTTTTCATCAACAGGCATACAGAGTATGATGACGTAACAATCATCTTTGGCGTGCTACTGTTTGAAACAATCGTTGTTTCGTCTGATAGAGCACAATCTTAGATAGCTAACTTTAAGGATAACGATGAAACGTTTATTTTCTATTGTTGCTCTGTTGATGTTTACCGTTGCTGTAACACCTATCGCGGAAGCGAAGAAGTTTGGTGGCAGTAAGTCTTTCGGTAAGAGCTACAAAACAGCGCCAGCACCAAAACAACAGCAACAAAACACCAATACGGTAGGCAAAGATCAGACGGCGAAGTCTTCAAGTAAAAAAGGCTTAATGGGTGGTCTGCTAGGCGGACTTCTTGCTGGTGGTCTACTTGCTGCATTCTTTGGCGGTGCTTTTGAAGGTATCCAATTTATGGATATCCTAATTATTGGTTTGATTGCCTTTGTCATCTTTAAATTAATGCGCGGTATGCTAGGTGCGAAGCAGGGCAGTATGAACCAGCATCGTCAGCAACCTGCATTTGGTGGTAACGCATCTAAGTTTGAGCAACCAAACATGCAAAACTTTGAGCAACAGCCAAACACAAATAATGGTGGCTTTGGTGGTTTCGGCGCTCAAACGGACGTACCACATAACTACCCACCGGGCTTTGACCAAGCAGCGTTTATTAACGGCTCTCGTGAACACTACCGAATCCTGCAAGGTGCGTGGAATCACAATCAACTGGAAACCATTGAAGAATATGTTTCTCCAAGCTTGTTTGAAGATCTGAAAGCAGAGCGCGCGAAGCTCGACGGTGATCAGCATACTGATGTAATGTACGTTGATGCAGAGATCGTCCGTGCCGATTACGATGCAAATAAAGCACAGCTTAGCCTGCAGTTTAGCGGTCGTTACCGTGACACAGTAGAAGGTGTTGAAGAAGAAATCGAAGATATCTGGCACCTAGAGCGTGACCTGACTGTGCCTAATGCACCATGGTTAATTGTTGGTATTCAAGGCTAGTCACCTTTAAACCAATTTAGTCACTAATAAAAATCCCGCGCCCCCTGCGGGATTTTTTGTATCTGTCGTTTGTATCTACGAAAGATATTTTTATAAAACCTGCCAGGTGGAGTCTTCATCATAGCTCGCGCTTAACTCTGCCGAATATCTTTTTTGCTAGCTACTCCTCAAGTGCTTTACTGAATGTTTTTAGCATTCACATTATGGTCATTGCGATAAAACAAGGACAAAGTGCTAGTACATTGTTTGTATTACAACGACCAGATCCGAACTTTGGCCATAGGAGATTCGCTTTGGCCCAGTTGTTAAAGTAGGATCCAAACAGAGGTAGAATAGCGAAGAAGTTGGGTTAAATAAGGAAGGGCTTGTTACTTTACTTTATCAAGAGTCCGAAACGAAAAAGCCAGCTCAACGAGCTGGCTTTTTCAATATGGTGGAGGGGGACGGATTCGAACCATCGAAGGCAGTGCCGGCAGATTTACAGTCTGCTCCCTTTGGCCACTCGGGAACCCCTCCAGGGTGTTTTATACTTGAATGTTAGTTTCCCAACCTAGCTTCCAAGTTGTTCTTATGTTTAAAGGAAAAACACAAGAAAAATATGGTGGAGGGGGACGGATTCGAACCATCGAAGGCAGTGCCGGCAGATTTACAGTCTGCTCCCTTTGGCCACTCGGGAACCCCTCCAGGGTGTTTTATACTTAAAAGATAGTTTCCCAACCTAACTTCCAAGTTGTTCTTATGTTCAAAGGAAAAACACAAGAAAAAATTTGGTGGAGGGGGACGGATTCGAACCATCGAAGGCAGTGCCGGCAGATTTACAGTCTGCTCCCTTTGGCCACTCGGGAACCCCTCCAGGGTGTTTTATACTTGAATGTTAGTTTCCCAACCTAGCTTCCAAGTTGTTCTTATGTTTAAAGGAAAAACACAAGAAAAATATGGTGGAGGGGGACGGATTCGAACCATCGAAGGCAGTGCCGGCAGATTTACAGTCTGCTCCCTTTGGCCACTCGGGAACCCCTCCAGGGTGTTTTATACTTGAATGTTAGTTTCCCAACCTAGCTTCCAAGTTGTTCTTATGTTTAAAGGAAAAACACAAGAAAGAATATGGTGGAGGGGGACGGATTCGAACCATCGAAGGCAGTGCCGGCAGATTTACAGTCTGCTCCCTTTGGCCACTCGGGAACCCCTCCAGGGTGTTTTATACTTAAAAGATAGTTTCCCAACCTAGCTTCCAAGTTGTTCTTATGTTCAAAGGAAAAACACAAGAAAGAATATGGTGGAGGGGGACGGATTCGAACCATCGAAGGCAGTGCCGGCAGATTTACAGTCTGCTCCCTTTGGCCACTCGGGAACCCCTCCAGGGGATTTTTATACTTAGTAAGATGTTTTCCCAACTCATCTCCCAAGTGCGGAGCGAATCATAGCAAACTCGCTCAGGCTGTAAAGCGTTTTTCTTGCGTTTTTACGTTGAATGCTGTCTTTTTGGGCAAAGATGGTAGAAAGTCAGCGTTTTGTGTGTCCTTTGAACAGAAGAGAAACGCTCTTTTTACTTGAATTTACACTACTTGACGTTAAACCACGTATCTACTGATAAAATGTAAGCAGTTTAATGACATAAGTTTATTCGTTTAGAAGTCAATATCATGAGCATGAAAGCCACGTTATCGTTATCTGTTTTAACGCTTTCTATATTAATGAGTTCTCCATCAGCTTTCGCAGCTATGCGAGGCTCAGCAGTTACCGTCGTAACTGAGCAAGTAGAAACGCACGAGATCAATCAATCCTTATCGCTTATCGGTAAATTAGAAGCGGCGGAGTCTGTGGTTGTTGCATCGGAAGTCGCCGGCAAAGTGAATCAAATCGCTGTTAAAGCGAATCAAAATGTCCAACAAGGTCAGCTGTTAATCAAGTTGGATGATGATAAGGCTCAAGCCGCTTTGATTGAGGCAAAGGCGTACCTTAAAGATGAACAACGTAAGCTAAAAGAGTTTCAACGTTTGGTTAAGCGAAATGCTATCACCCAAACTGAGATCGACGCACAAAAAGCAAGCGTTGAAATTGCACAAGCAAGGCTGGACGCCGCTCAAGCAAATTTGGCCGATCTTCATATTACGGCTCCATTCTCTGGCACTGTTGGTTTCATCGATTTTAGTCGCGGTAAAATGGTTAGCGCGGGTACAGAGCTGTTGACCTTGGATGACCTTTCCGTCATGGAGCTTGATTTACAGGTACCGGAGCGCTATTTATCGATGCTTTCTATTGGTATGGAAGTCATTGCCAAAACCAGTGCATGGGGTGAACAGACGTTTACTGGTCAAGTCACAGGCATTGATACGCGGATTAGCTCAGAAACGCTGAACCTGCGTGTGCGTATTGAGTTTGAGAACCCTGAAAACCGCTTAAAACCGGGCATGTTAATGAATGCATCATTGGCCTTCCCAGCGATTGAAGCGCCAATTATCCCGGTTCAAGCACTAGAATACTCTGGCACCAAGCGTTACGTATACGTCATCGATGACAACAATAAAGCGACTCGACAAGAAGTCATTCTCGGTGCTCGTGTCGATAACGAAGTCGTTATTGAATCAGGCGTTGAAGTTGGCGACAAAATTGTTGTACAGGGCATCGTTAATATGCGAGATGGTGTTGAAGTTAAGGAAATTGTCGCACCAGGAAAGTCAGAAACAGTTAACGCAACTGGTAATCAAGGTGTTCAAAGCACGCAAGACGAAGCGGCTAAGGAAGCAAACTAATGTTACTTTCTGACGTTTCTGTAAAACGCCCAGTCGCAGCGTTGGTATTGAGTATGCTGCTGTGTGTATTTGGTTTTGTATCCTTTACGAAACTAGCGGTGCGAGAAATGCCGGACATTGAAAGTCCGGTCGTTTCTATTAGTACGCGTTACGAGGGCGCTTCCGCGACGATCATCGAGAGTCAAATTACTTCTGTATTAGAAGATCAGCTTTCAGGTATCAGCGGAATCGATGAGATCAGTTCGACGACGCGAAACAGCAGTTCGCGTATCACGATCACTTTTGAGCTCGGTTACGATCTCAATACGGGTGTTAGTGATGTTCGCGACGCGGTGGCTCGCGCTCAACGTTCGCTACCTGATGAAGCGGACGATCCAATTGTCTACAAGAATAACGGTTCAGGTCAGGCCTCCCTCTATATTAACCTCAGCTCTGCAGAGATGGACCGCACTCAATTGACGGATTATGCAGAACGTGTACTGATGGATCGCTTTAGCTTGATCTCTGGGGTGAGCTCCATTGATCTCTCTGGTGGTTTGTACAAGGTGATGTACGTGAAGCTTAAGCCAGAGCTGATGGCGGGGCGCTTAGTCACGGCTTCGGACATTACATCGGCACTGCGAAGTGAAAACTTAGAAAGTCCGGGTGGTGAAGTTCGTAATGACTCGACAGTCATGTCGGTACGGACAGCGCGCAGCTATAACACGCCGGAAGATTTTCAGTACCTCGTGATTAAAAGGGCAAGCGACAACACGCCTATCTATTTGAAAGATGTCGCTGATGTTTTTATCGGTGCAGAAAACGAAAACTCGACCTTTAAAAGCGATGGCGTCGTCAATGTTAGTTTGGGGGTAGTTCCTCAGTCTGATGCGAACCCGTTAGAAGTAGCAAAATTAGTTCGAGCTGAAGTTGATAACATCCAGAAGTTCTTGCCGGAAGGGACGCGGCTTGCTATCGACTACGATGCGACGGTGTTTATCGAGCGCTCGATAGAAGAGGTATATAGCACGCTATTTATTACGGGTGGTTTGGTTATTTTGGTGTTGTACATCTTCATTGGTCAAGCTCGTGCAACCTTGATCCCAGCTGTTACGGTTCCGGTATCGCTGATTTCTTCGTTCATTGCCGCTTATTACTTTGGCTTTTCTATCAACTTAATCACCTTGATGGCGCTGATCCTGTCTATCGGCTTGGTAGTGGATGACGCGATTGTGGTTGTTGAAAACATCTTCCACCATATCGAACGTGGTGAATCGCCTTTGCTTGCGGCCTATAAAGGTACGCGGGAAGTAGGCTTTGCCGTTATCGCGACAACGTTAGTGCTGGTGATGGTATTCCTGCCGATTTCTTTTATGGATGGCATGGTAGGTCTGCTATTTACTGAGTTTTCTGTCTTGTTGGCGATGTCTGTTATTTTCTCGTCTTTGATCGCCCTAACATTAACTCCTGTGTTGGGTAGTCAGATTTTGAAGGCGAATGTAAAACCAAATCGATTTAATCAAGTGGTCGATCGCCTATTTAGTAAACTGGAGAGTGGTTACCGCTCATTATTGAAAGGCGCATTGAAAATGCGTTGGGCTGCACCGCTGGTGATTCTGGCGTGCTTGGGCGGCAGTTACTTCTTGATGAACCAAGTGCCAGCCCAGTTGACCCCTCAAGAAGATCGTGGCGTGATGTTTGCGTTTGTACGCGGGGCTGATGCTACGTCATACAATCGTATGTCAGCCAATATGGACATTGTTGAAGACCGATTGATGCCATTACTTGGGCAAGGGTATCTGAAGTCGTTTAGTATTCAAACGCCTGCATTTGGTGGACAGGCAGGCGATCAAACCGGCTTTGTTATCATGATTCTAGAAGACTGGAACGAGCGAGATGTAACAGCTCAGGAAGCGCTTAACAAAGTGCGTGGCGCACTGGCTGGCATACCTGATGTTCGAGTGTTCCCATTCATGCCTGGTTTCCAAGGTGGTTCGAGTGAGCCTGTTCAGTTTGTGTTAGGTGGCTCTGATTACGATGAACTTCTCGTCTGGGCTGAAATGTTGAAAAACAAAGCAGAAGAATCGCCAATGATGGAAGGTGCTGAGATCGATTACTCAGAGAAAACGCCAGAGCTATTGGTTACGGTCGACAGACAGCGTGCCGCAGAACTAGGGGTCAGTGTCAAAGACATTTCTGATACGCTAGAAATCATGCTTGGTGGTAAAAGTGAAACGACTTATGTTGAGCGTGGCGAAGAGTATGATGTGTATCTTCGTGGTGATGAAAACAGCTTTAATAATGCAGCGGATTTAAGCCAGATTTATCTGCGAACTAATAGTGGGCAGTTAGTGACGTTAGACGCGGTCACTAAAATTGAAGAAGTGGCAGCTTCTATTCGTCTATCTCACTACAACAAACAGAAATCCATCACTATTACGGCTAATCTGTCAGAAGGCTACACATTAGGAGACGCGCTGAATTACCTTGATCAACAAGCGATAGACAACTTACCAGGTGACATCTCGGTGAGTTATTCTGGCGAGTCAAAAGACTTTAAAGAGAACCAAGCGAGTGTTGCTGTCGTATTTGCGTTGGCATTGCTTGTGGCGTATCTCGTGTTGGCGGCTCAGTTTGAAAGCTTCGTGAACCCGTTAGTGGTGATGTTTACGGTGCCGATGGGCGTATTTGGTGGCTTCCTTGGCTTGGTTGTGATGGGGCAAGGCATGAACATTTACAGCCAGATCGGCATGATCATGTTGATCGGCATGGTGACGAAAAACGGCATTTTGATTGTTGAGTTTGCCAACCAGTTGCGAGACCGTGGTGTTGAATTCGAAAAAGCGGTTATTGATGCAGCTGCGCGACGTCTACGCCCGATCTTGATGACAGCATTTACCACGCTTGCTGGAGCCATCCCGCTGATCGTTTCGACAGGGGCAGGTTATGAGAGTCGTATTGCTGTGGGTACCGTGATCTTTTTCGGGATGGGATTTGCAACATTGGTGACCTTATTTGTCATCCCGGCTATGTACCGATTGATTTCGGCGAAAACACAGGCGCCAGGTCATGTAGAAGCTGAATTGAACAAAGCACTCAGCCACGATACAAAAGGCCGTATTGCTCATCCTTAGCCGCTGTACGTAAAGCTTTGATTGAAAACACCGAACAACTGTTGTTCGGTGTTTTTTTATATTGAGAGTGATTACTTATAGATCTAATGATTATTTTTGTTTATTATTTCGCCACTTCTTCGAGGGGCACAGGACTCGCTCATCGTATTGACTGAATGTCGGGTCTTGTTAGGTGTCATGCCGGGAAAGCAGCATATACCTATTATTATTTGAGGTGTTCTCTTGAAAAAAGTACGTGGTAGTTACATGGTAGAAATGGTTTTAGTTGCGGGTGTTATGGCGTTGTTAGCGACCACTGCACTTCCGACGTTAACGAATGCACTAAAAGATCGTCAAGATGGCATTTTACACTCTCTCGATGCCGGTCAACCAAGTAGCCATGTGAATCAAGAGACAACAGAAAAGTTTTCCGCTCAGTAACTGATGACACACCGTAGATTGTAAAACAAGCCGAGGTAAAAACCTCGGCTTGTTTGTATTTCAATTCTGGTAACTTGGTGCTACCTAATGTTAGAAGCGTTTCCCTAAGCTAATTTGCACACCTTCGTAGCTGTCGTAAAAATCTTCAAAGCCCATATCTGCGACATTATAGATGTACTCTGCGCGCAACCAGATGTCTTTGCTCATATCCCAATGGACACCAGCACCGATATTGAATAGTGCTCCTGAATCATCGGTGACTTTTTGTTGGTTTGGAACGTACATTTCTGCCTGAGTCCCTAACGCGGTCACGCGGCCGAACAAAGAAAGTGGCGTATCGCCAAGGTTATCACTGGTCAATACTGCTGACATACCCGCTTGGTAATAGTGCAAATCCAAATCTGTTTTCAGTTTGTCGTTCTTCAGTTCGTTTTGGGAATAGCGAAGCACACCTTCAAACGCAAGGTATTGATTAACATGATAGCCCCAACCAACAGTGATATGTGGTGTGGACCACTCATTGTCTCTGTCTGAGCCAAAATAGGGCGTATCAAAACCGACGTTACCAGTACCCAGATAAAAATAAGATTGATGAGTTTGTTCTTGAGCAGCAAAAGTCGGCACACTGATGGTCAAGGCAGACAATAATAGAATGGCGTTTTTCATAACTTGACGATAACCTTTGTAAAAGACCGTTGTAATGAGTTGTGTTAATATTAATTTAATCAATAAGATAGATGGCGTTTATCATATCAGCTTTTGCGCAAAGGTAGTCATTTAGACTGGGAATTGTTGCGCTAAAGCAGACTTCCTAGGCTGGAGAACTTACTATTCGGTATGGTGACTAACGTCAATCAAATAAGAGAGAAGGAAAGGAAAGTGGCTGAATTCAAATATAAAAATCTGACTCAAGAAGAACAAGATAAGTTAGACGCGGCGACATTTCGTCGTTTATTGGCGCATTTATACGCGAATAAAGACGTGCAGAACATCGACCTCATGATTCTTGCGGGCTTCTGTCGCAACTGCTTTAGCAAATGGTACAACGCTGAAGCGGAAAATCTCGGTGTGGATTTAGATATTGATGACGCTCGCGAACGTGTTTACGGCATGACTTACGATGAATGGAAACAAAATCATCAGCCAGCGGCAACGCCAGAACAATTGGCGGCGTTTGAAGCGCGTCAGAAAAAGTAATACTCATTTCCAAAAAAACAGCCCGCACATCAGCGGGCTGTTTTTTACATTCGAATTTACATATTAAGCGGTAATTGGACCGCAACATGCAGGTTCGACACAGCCTTTCGCTTGAATGACTTCAAGTTGCGCGAGGTAAGGTTGAATATCACCGATGTTCTCTTTTACCCATGCTAAGTCGTAATACGTATCTAAGTAACGCTCACCAGAGTCACATAAAAGTGTCACGATAGAGCCTGTTTCACCGCGTTGTTTCATTTCGCAGGCCAGTTGAAGCACACCGTAAAGGTTCGTGCCTGTCGATGCGCCGACTTTACGCCCAATCAGCTGAGATACCCAATGGGCGGTTGCCACACTGGCAGCGTCTGGAATTTTGCGCATTTCATCAATGACACCTGCAATAAAGCTTGGCTCGACACGTGGTCGACCAATGCCTTCAATTTTGCTGCCGGTCTCACCTTTTAATGAGTGATTACCTGACTGGAAAGCGTCGTAAAACACCGAGTTTTCAGGGTCTACGACACAAAGTTTGGTGTCGTATTTTTGGTAACGAATAAAACGCCCAATGGTTGCGGATGTACCACCAGTTCCTGGGCTCATTACTACCCAATTAGGAATTGGGTGATCTTCTAGTTCCATTTGGCTAAAGATAGAGTTCGCAATGTTGTTGTTGCCGCGCCAGTCAGTCGCACGTTCAGCATAAGTAAACTGATCCATGTAGTGACCATTTAACTCTTGAGCCAAGCGTCGAGACTCGTCATAAATCTGATCTGAGCGCTCTACAAGATGCGCTTTACCACCGTAAAACTCAATTTGTTCAATCTTTTTACGTGCGGTGGTTTTCGGCATAACAGCAATGAACGGTAAGCCAAGCAAGCGAGCAAAATACGCTTCTGAAATGGCAGTGCTGCCTGAGGACGCTTCAATCACTGTGGTTTCAGGACCAATCCATCCGTTACAAATCGCATAAAGAAACAACGAGCGTGCCAATCGGTGTTTCAGAGAGCCTGTTGGATGCGTGCTCTCATCTTTTAGGTAGATATCGATACCATCAAGAGAAGGCAGTTCAAGTTTAAATAAATGAGTATCAGCAGAACGTTGAAAGTCTGCTTCAATTTTACGCACTGCATTGTTGATCCAGTTGTGGTCAGTACACATGGCGTCTCTCCTTGGAAATCGATAGATAAGCATTAGATGGGAATAATTTACCTATAATACGAGAGAAAAACTTTGCTATAGTTGCCGGTAATGACTATTTTGATAGAAAATTTTTCTACACTTCGTGGGTTTTATAGGATGAGTTTGGATCGGGTCGATAAACAGCTGCTTGCGTTGTTACAAACCGACAGCACCTTGTCATTAAATGAGTTAGCAGAGCAGGTAAATCTGACAACGACGCCATGTTGGAAGCGTTTGAAAAGGTTGGAAGAAGAAGGCTACATCGAAAAGCGCGTGGCGTTACTGAGTGCAGAAAAACTCGACCTGTCTTTTATCGCTTTTGTTCAGCTAAAAACCATCGATCACTCCGAAGATTGGTATCACCATTTTGTCACAACAGTGAGTGATTTCCCCGAGGTAATGGAGTTTTATCGTATGGCCGGCGAGTATGACTACATGATGAAAGTGCTGGTGAAAGATATGAAGTGTTTTGACGAGTTTTATAAGCGCTTAGTTAATAGTGTAAAGGGATTGTCTAATGTGACTTCAACATTTGCTATGGAATCCATTAAATATACGACTGAGTTACCACTTCTCAACTAAATAGCTTTATACGAATTTTATTTAATGGTTACTCTACCTGTTAGCATTTTAAGTGTTAACAGGTAGCAGGTTTATTCTAACTACGTAACTTTTTACTGGGTTGGAATAAATATAAACGATATTTATTCTCTCTTCTATTTCCACATTAACTGTTTGTTTTTTATCCTCCATCAAGCGCCAATACAGCAAAACGCATGAAAAAATAACGCAATTTTTTCTCTTTATTTTTCGTGTTTTATTTTTGTTGAATATTCATTCTTACTAAATTAATTAATTGGTTTAATTTGAACGTTTGCTTTGTGTTGTTTTGTGTATTTTAGTCACCACTTCTGAACATTTATTTTTATGCGTAATACAGTAGCAAATACTTAAGTAATAAAGTACTCAAAAATGGATATAGTGATTAATAAAACATCGTATTATTATCGCTAGCACTTATTTGTGACAAAGTGTTTCTAAAAATGAACAGAAAATATTATTTGCTTTTTCTCGCGGCTTTACTCGCTGGTTGTGGTGGTGGAGGTGACTCTAAAACGAACAATACAAACACACCAACCACGATAACTAAGCAGAGCCGTCCACAGTTAAAAGCTGAAGACACGGTATTGAAGTTTGAGGGCGTGGGAACCGTTACAGAGGCAAAATTGAGCAATGTACATGGTTCGGTGTCTTATCAAGTTATTGACTCTAATCCGCTAAATGTTGTGAAAATTAATGACTCTGGAATGCTACAAATTTTGCGTCCAGGAACGGCAACAATTCTGGCAACGGATAACAGTTCTGCTTATGAATCCTCTGAAGCACGATTTTCTATCACTGTGGAACGAGGTATTAACACAGACCTTTCGGTTAGTGATCTAAACTTCAATGCAATCGAATCTGAAGGGAAAGCGCTGACCGTTCGTGGCCAAAAAGGTGAACTGAGTTATGAAGTAGAAAGTGGTCATAACTTGATTCGGGTTGATGAGAACGGTTCGGTATATTCATTAGGCTCAATTGGTCAGGCGTCGGTACTGATTACTGACTCAGGTAACGAGCTTTATCTGCCGAAGCAAGTTCGCGCGACGGTGAAGCTTCATGGAGTAGCATCCGGGCAACTTCAATTCGCTTTGCTTGAAGAAGAATATAGAGAAGGGCTGACGTTAGAACCCGCACGTTTAGATAAAGCTCAAACGCAAAGCATCACATACAAAATCATTCGCAGCGAGCCAGACAACAAAGTTGCCGAGTTACTCAACCCGGAGTCAGGTGTGCTCCTTGTTCATAATGTCGGGCAGCTAACCGTTGAAGCGACAGCAACTTACAGCGATGCCTTTTTAGATAAGCAGCAAACGGCGCAATTTGTTGTGGATGTAAAACAAGGTCAACGCGAAGCTATCAGCGTAGCGGACGTTGTGAAAACTTATGAGGAAGGTGGCCGAATTTTCCCTAAGGTGACGAATGCTAGCGGCGACTATGAGTTGAAAATTATTAGTGGTGAAGACGTTGTTGCTAAATCTGTGAGCAGTGAAGCATTGCTGATCAAAGGTGTAGGTACCGCTGAAGTTGAAATCTACGAGCATGAAATGCGTAATTATCCTGCAAGCAAAGCTCGCTTTAATGTTGAAGTCAATCGCGCGCCTCATCCAGTGATGAACGACATTGAAATGTCGCTTACCTATCAACCAAATCTTTCAATCCCTTTGGCGTTTAAAGGGCAAAAAGGTAACGTAACTCTAGTTAGCAGCTTACCTAATGGCTTACGAATGACTGATGACAATTTGGAGGTAGAGACGGCGGGTGAATACCACCTTAAGTTTGAAGACGACGGTGGGGAGTTCTACCAACCTATTCAATTTAATGTTGTCATCAAAGTTGCAAAGGCTGAAGGTCAACCGATGGCAACGCACGATTATGACGTTGTATACAGCAATAAATACAGTTTTAATCTTCACCGTGATTTTGGTTTGAGCGCTAACGAGCAAATTGAGATTGTAGATAACACCGCACCAGATGTTGTCGGTGGTTTCAGTGAAGGGCTTCTCCATGTGTATAAAGCGGGTAAAGCGACGTTAACGGTGCGTAGACAGGAGAGCGCGAATTACACCGTTGGTCCTGATCAAAAAGTCGACGTTACAATTCTGAGTGCTCCGAGTCGAATTGAAGTTCAATCCGATGTGGAAGAGGTTTGGAAGGTTGGTCAAACATTTGTTGCGCCGAAAATCTCTGGTACGGTTGGGGAAGTTACTTACCGATTTGAAGACAACGCAGCAACGGATGTGGTTTCCTTAAACAGCCAAACGGGTGCCATGCAAATTCTCAACGCGGGTAGCACAAAAATTATTGTTTCGGATGCGGGGGACGACAAAGTGGATCCGGGTGAAAGTAGTTTCTCGGTCACGATTAAACAAGGCACAAACCCTGTATCGATTGCTTATCCAACGGTAGACTTTTCAGCGGGTACTATTATCTCACCAGTGATGAGTGGAGGAGAGGCGAAAGCCAGCTATCGTCTTATTAACCAAAAAGATCCTGTGGTTGAGTTAGTCTCTTCTGAGACGGGGCGTTTGAAGATTTTGCACGCAGGCGAGTACCAATTAGAAGTGACGCTAACTGCACGTAACTACACAACTAAAACCGTATTGGTTAACGGCACCATTAATAAAGCGGATCATCCTGGTCTTACCACGAAACTTCAAACCGTTGAGTTTACGCCTTTCAAGGCAATTGACTTAGGTTTCGGTAGAACGGTCGGTACTCGCACTTACTCATTTGGCGATACTGTGAGCAAAGATCTTGCTACGTTAGACAATGCGAATGCTGAGTTGACGCTAACCAATTATTCTCAATACCATTCTATTGCGCTAGACATCTCTGAGAGTGAATCGCGAGATTACAAAGCGTTACCAAGAACAAAAGTCACGGTTAGTGTCGATTTGGCAGAGTCGGGTGTTGCAGATAAATACACACAACTTAATAGCGAACAAACCGTCATTGTGAGCACGCTTAGTGCCCCACAGTTTGCCAATTTAGAAGAGAGTGAATTTGGTATCTTGGGTTCGCGTTCGGTACGTGAACCGACGGATGACGAGCTGCAAAAACACGGTAAAGGTAAGGTTGTGCTATTTATGTTTAAGCCAGTTGGTAGCGATGACCGAAGACAAGAAAAGGCAGCATGGGTGCATGTTGCTCGATTCGATGGATGTACATCAGAGCTATTTGCTGATGACCTTAAGCCTTTTAATGCAATTGGTTATGATGATCCAGGGTATTGCACCAGCGGTAGCACTATCCGTATGACTCGGTTCTTAGTGATTGATGATTCTAATTTGGAAGACATAGAGTATGAGTTGGCTGCACCAATCATTACTTACCGTCGTGGGGTGCGTGAATTTTTAGCAACGGATAAAGGTGGATTCTATGCTGATCCAAATGTCGTTTACGGGAAAGGCGAATACGGTTACCCGAAATCACTTTACGAATGGTCGGTCATTACTATGAAGTATCAACCAAATTAATTATCGTTTGATACCCACAAAAAGGAGTGCTGAGCACTCCTTTTGTCGTTTAGGGTTTAGCGGTTACTTGGTATAGCGCATTACACCTTCTTGCACTGCGGTTGCCACTAAATGACCTTGCTGGTTATAGATTTCGCCACGCACTAACCCACGAGTATTACTCGCTGTTGGGCTTTCTATCGCGTACAACAACCATTCATCCATTTTGAACGGACGGTGGAACCAGATTGAATGGTCAATGGTGGCAACTTGGAAGTTTGGCGTCATTAATGACACTTCATGTGGGTGCATTGCTGTCACGAGGAATCCCCAATCTGATGCGTAGGCCAACAGGTACTGATGTATAAGCAGGTTCTCTGGCATTTCACCATTGGCACGAATCCAAAGATACTGTTTAGGCTCTGCTTTTTTGGGTTTTAGGGGGTTGATGACCGTAACAGGACGGGTTTCAATTGGCTTTTCACCACAAAATGTTTTGCGTAGTCGCTCTGGCAGGAATTCGGCTATATGGCTAGCAAGCTCACTCTCAGAGGCGAAGTTTTCTGGGCCAGGAATGTCTGGCATCTCCTTTTGATGATCAAACCCAGGTTGATCGCCATGGTAAGACGCCGTTAGGTAGAAAATAGGGCGTCCATTTTGAATCGCCTTAACGCGCCTGGTGCTGAAGCTACGGCCATCCCTTAGGTTTTCTACATCATAAATGATGGGCTTTTCTGGATCGCCAGGGTACAAAAAATAGCTATGGAAGGAGTGCACCGCGCGTGTTTCTTCAACGGTGTAGCGCGCAGCAGAAAGCGCTTGCCCAATCACTTGGCCGCCATACACTTGAGGCAAACCTAGGTTTTCACTTTGGCCACGAAACAAGCCTTCTTCTAATTTTTCGAGTTGTAGTAGGCTGAGCAATTCTCGTAATGGTTTACTCATTGTGTCTCCTCACCGTTGTCTTTCACTCCAACTTACCTCAACAGTCTCACTCTTGTGAAGTGCCATAGTTAAGAGCTATTGAGTAACTTAGAAATAGTATTGTTCCGATTATGAGACAAAATCAATTGTTTGATAAATTCTAACTCAGTCAAACTATTGTCAAATAAACTGACAGGAAGCAGACAGTTTTATATTCCACACCTATAATTGCTCCGGTTTAATACTCTTTTCGAGGAAGATATGAAAAAAACACTACTGCTTGTTACTTCTTTACTCTTTGGGGCTGCGTTAGTGGGTTGCCAAACTTCTCAAAATACAGAAATGGAATCTGCAGAGGCGTCAATGAAGACGATTACAGGTACAGTGGCTTACCGCGAGCGTATTGCTCTGCCGCCAAACGCAGTGGTTACCGTTGCGTTAGAAGATGTGTCTTTGGCTGACGCGCCAGCAAAAGTACTAGCAAAACAGACATTCGAAACGGAAGGCAAACAAGTTCCTCTTTCTTTTGAGCTGAACTACGATAACAATGAAATCAAACCAAACCATCGTTACAGCGTCCGTGCGCGTATTGAAGTGGATGGTAAATTGCGTTTTATCAGCGATACGCATAACGGTGTAATCACAGATGAAGCACAAACTCACCAGTTGGATATTCGTCTAGTTGGTACGCGTTAATATCAAACTCAGCGAACAAAAAATGGCAGCCTAAGGCTGCCATTTGTATTTTCTTAGCGAAATTTTTCCAATCTCAGATACTTCAATTCCTTCGGCTTCTAATTTCTTTGTTTGTCGTTCTAAATTACTGCCTTTTAAGGATATTTTTCCTTGACTATTTATCACTCTAAACCACGGGAGTTTACTGTCCTCTGGCAAATTACCAAGCGCCTTACCAACATGTCTTGCGTAGCCCGGGTAACCTGCCATTTTTGCGATTTCCCCGTAGGTGGAGACTTTTCCTTTTGGAATTTGGTGAATTACAGCAAAGATTTGCGCTAAAAATTGGTCCATACTCAAAAGTGTCTATTGTGGATTACTAAGGAATGGTAAACCATCGGACTTGTATATTGCTAACGGTTCTTAACGTTTATATTGCCCGCGATTGACTTTTGTTGATCACATTTTCTCTTCAGCCGTGCCGTATGTTAATGAGCGTTAAAAAGCATAAAACAAACACAAGCTAAGCTTGAATCTAGACCCTCTCAACGACTTTTAATCCCAGTTTTTGCCGTTGAGTTACCAAGTAGGTGGGGAAGCCAGGAGGCGCTATGATTTTATCGACACTTCAATTTTTCATTACGACTTTACTCGCAGTGGTGTGCGTTCGAGCGATGAGTTTGAGCGAGGGAGATATTCCCGTTCTTGCACTCATGATCCCGGCGTTGTGGATCTTGCCACAAGGCGGGTTTGCAGGCTTGGTGTTGCTGGGCGCAATGATGGCTTTTGGCGCTACGCTCTCAATGCAGCCAATCGCGCTATCGATTGGTATTTTGATCCTTTTCCCACTTTTAATGGTAGTGTTCTCTCGTAGAAGTTCGTTGGGCGTCCTGCTCACCGCAGGCCTAATCGTACTTACTCTACAAGTAGGTATTATGGTCACGCAACAAGGTGGGAAGCTGGATGGATCCGCTTGGGTTACAGTGGTTCAAACTGTCGCGGTCATGGCGATGTGGTGGTCTACTGTACATTGGACCCCATCCAATAAGCACAGCTGGTGGCCGATGCTGTTGTTGTTCCCATTATGGATTGCTGGCTTGCCATATGCCGTTCTTGTGGCATTGAGCGTGACAGGAATGCTGGCTTCAATGGAAACCCTCGCGAAGCTTAAACACTCCATTCGTTGGAGTAAACTATTGTGCTGGACGTTACCGACCGTTGGCTTTGCTGCCTTAGTGGTGAGTCCAACTACAGATGTACCAAACCCTGTTTTTGTTGTTTGGATCTGTTTGTTAGGAACGGCTTGGATGACGGACTATATCTTACGTAGCAGCGATGAACAGGCAGAATTATGAGTATTTCGTCAGGTAAAAAGTGACACGTGCGGCAGACTATCGAATTGGTTGTGGAACAAAATGAAGATTAGTATATGTTCTTCATTTCATATTTACTAAACTTCCAATAATAATAACCACATTATAAGTGGTTGATTTAAGATAAGTTTGTCATGACTACCTTTGCTCGAACACTGTTGCTTTTTACTTGTTGCCTACTGAGTTTGAATGTAAAAGCTGAATCACCTTTAATTGCTCATTATAAAGTTGCGACAGAAGCGGATGATGTCGTCACCCGTGTTCTTTTTAATGCTGCATCGAAAGAGTTCGGCTTTACCGTTCAATATGTGAACTATTCCAGCTTTGATGCCATTCTAAATTCCGTCGCGAATGGGGAAGCGGACTTTGCTGCGAATATCACTTACACAGAAGAGCGTGCTCAACGCTTTAGTTACTCCCGTCCAACTAATATCGAATATACCTACCTTTTTGGATTAAAAGACTCGACGTTGAGTGACATTTCACGAGTTGGCGTCCCTAAAGATACGGTTTACGCTGAATTACTTAAACAATACTACCCGGAGCTAAAACAGGTCTCTTATCAAGGTCATGAGCAAGCGGTAACGTTACTGAGATCAGGCGTTGTTGAAGGCGTAGTCGATGCCATCAATCAGCTTAAGCCGATGCTGCTGGAGGGCTTTGACGCTAAGATGTTAAATGATCAGATTTCGATAAAGCCAGTATCGATCATCAGTAAAAAAGATCATCATCTCGAAGAGTTGGATACGTTCGCTACGTTTATTCATGGGGAAGGAGTGCAAAAGCAACTTCGTGAAGAGATCTCCCAGTATCAATTTGAATTAAGGCGAGCGGCATTGCGAGAATCTATTCGCTTATTACCTCTCGATTTTAGTGAGCCAATACGGATCAAGCTCGAATCTATCTTTCCATATGTTGTTTACAACGAAGACGGCAGTATCGAAGGGATGACGGCAGATGTCGTCCTGAGAAGCTGTGAGATCTTGGCATTAAACTGCGTGATCATTAGTGAGCCAAATGAAAGTTGGGGTTCCATGTATCATGAGTTTATGCAGGGGAATTTCGAAATTTTAGCGCCGTTAACGGTCAGTCGCGAGCGGCATGAATTTAGTTACTTTCCCAAGCCCCATTACTCACCAGCATCCGTTATGGTCAAGCGTTTAGGTTACAAGCCGAACACTTACTCTCATGTGTCACAGTTGATCTCTGAGCGGATTGGTGTGGTTGAGGACGACTTTTTCGATCAAATGATGACGCAACTTTTACCGTTAAAAGAGCTGAAACGTTATCGTACCCAACAAGAACTCATTCAGGGTTTATTGAATGAAGAGGTCGATTACATTCCGATGGATACCGCGATGCTCAACCACTTTTTACGTCTGAGCGAGTTGATTCCGATAGAGCAGGACACGGCGATTGGCGAGTTTTACCAGTCACAACTTTCTGTTGGATTGGTGGCGAACAAGAAAGGTGCCATGCTTGCTCCTTTTTTCAGTCGAGCGATAGCGATGTTGGAAGTTGATAAGATCATTGCCCAGTACGACCTGCGCCCAGATTGGCGTACCGCGCTTGAATATGAGGTTCGGCTTGCGACGCAAACGCAGGCTGTGTTTGTCTTTGTATTGTTGTTTGCGATTTGCGTTTCGCTTTATCTTTACCGTCAATCGAATACCGACAATTTAACGGGGTTAAGAAATCGCCGCGCGTTGCAAGTAAAACATCGAAAAGGCGTAAACAAAGATCTATCCATACTTTACTTGGATATTAACCACTTCAAACGAATCAATGATACGTACGGTCACCGTGCTGGTGATGAGGTGTTGCAATTATTGGCGCTAAAAATTCATTATGTATGGTCAGGGAAAAGTTACCGGATAGGGGGAGATGAGTTCATCTTGTTGGGCTACCCGACTCAAGCAGAATTAAATAGGGCAATGAAAGAGCTCAGCAGAATTGATGTAAAAGGCAAACTGTGTAGTGAGTTAGAGTCTGTGGGTATCTCTATTGGTGTCTCTGCAAAAAGAGAACAGCACATGAGCTTAGAGCAAGCCATGCATTTAGCTGATGAAGATATGTATTCAAGTAAGCAGTCAACACGCCGCTATTCTTCTTCTCATCGTTACGTGGCTCAATCATAGAGGAATGAATTGATCGAGTTTTGTCCAAACGGTAATGAAATGACGAAATTCAAGGCTTTTGCTCTTGCATTATGAGGGCTGATACTGAATAATCGCCCCATCGATTGAGGCAAGTCCTCTCGAAAAGAATTATGGGGCTCTGGTCCTCTCGCAACAATAGCTCGTGAACTCGGTCAGGTCCGGAAGGAAGCAGCCGCAGCGGGTGACTTGTGTGCCGGGATGTGGCTGGGGTCCCACCCTTTAAAAGCCCTGCGTATATCGCAGGGCTTTTTTCGTTTTTGAACCCTCTTTTACTGCGTTTGCTCTTCAAAGTCTTCTGATGAATCAAGTTTCTTGAGGTTATTTAGGTATAATTTATAATCTCACGCGCTTGATACCGAACTGTCGTGAAGATTGTTTCGAGTACATTCGCCGAATAACCATTTTCACCTGGGATACTTTAATGATTTCAAAAAACCAATTAAAACTGCTTCGTGCTTTAGGTCAAAAGAAACAGCGTAAAGCGCATGGCTTATTCCTAGTTCAGGGTGAAAAGAACGTTTTAGAGCTGGCAAGTAGTTCATTAAAGGTGAAGCACGTCTTCGCAACCGAAGCATTTCTCGAACAAAACGCTAGTGCGCTAAGTGGTTTTGATTGCATTGAAGCATCGCTTGACGACCTGACCAAAGCGAGCACTCTCGTGAGCAATAACGCGGCCATTGCAGTGGTTGAAATCCCGAGTGTAAAAGTGCCTCAAGCAAAAGGCTTGATGATTGCGCTAGATGGTGTATCTGACCCAGGTAATCTAGGAACGATTATTCGTGTCGCAGACTGGTATGGCATCAAGCACATTATTGCGAGTACAGATTGTGCTGATCCGTATAACCCTAAGACGATCAGCGCGACCATGGGCAGTTTTGGCCGCGTACAAGTGAGTCTGGTTGATTTGCCAAGTTACTTAGAAGAAGCCAATTTGCCAGTTTATGGCGCGTTTCTGGAAGGGGAGAGCGTTCATAAAACGGAATTCGCTGCTGAAGGTATTTTGTTGATGGGCAGCGAGTCCCACGGCGTACGTGAAGAAGCTGCGAAGCTCGTGACAAATAAGATCACGATTCCGGCATTTGGTGGTGCTGAGTCGCTGAATGTCGCAATGGCAACCGGTATTATTTTAGACAATATGCGTCGACATCATTGTTAATGTAACTATGCGCCAATAATGAAGCCAGTCAATTTGACTGGCTTTGTTGTATTTACCACCTGTTAAAAATGAGCCCATTTGCAAGTTGTACTCAATTAAACAACAGTGAATGCCGATGATGACTTAATTTTGATTCAGATCAATAGGCTGCACCTATAAATAAAATTACTCATTTCCATTTAGTAAATTCAGGAAATTAGGCGACACTTATCTAAAGGCCGCAATAAAATGCCCTTAAGGAGATAAGAATGCATTCATTAAAAGTAAAAGATTACATGACGTTGCAAGCGGTGACCTTCACTAAAGATATGTCACTTTCGGCTGCTTTGAATAAAGTCATGCAAAGCGTCACATTAGGTGGCCCCGTCATTGATGAGAATGAAAAGGTAGTTGGATTCTTATCAGAACAAGACTTGTTAGATAAATTGGTGAAAGCGAGTTATCACTGCCAAGACACGCATACCGTTCAAGAGTGTATGCATGACGATGTTTTATCTGTTTCTCCAGACATGTCAGTGATTGAGTTGGCTGACATGATGAAGATTGGTAAGCCAAAAATGTATCCAGTGGTTGACGGTAAAGGTAAATTGGTTGGCGTTATCACTAGGCGAGATGTGCTGCGCGCCATCGGGATGACTTTAAATGAGTGTTTTAAGCATCCAGTTTAACCTTTTTGATCAAATATCATAGGTGCTTGATTTTAAATAAGTCATTTGGAAAGACGCTTCGGCGTCTTTTTTATTTTCAATCGACGAGTTTTTAAAAAATCACCTTGACCTTGGAGCTAGCTCTAAGGTTTATCCTTAGCCATAGGCAAAGAGCCTACACCAATAAGGAAAATAAATTATGTGTACGAAACATCAAGGTTGCCAATCTAGCAAAATCAAAACTGCGGTGCCGCTTGGCGCGAGCGAGTCGTGCTGCGCACCAGTAAAATCTTCACTCAACATTTCTCAAGCTGGCGTAGAAGTGTCTGAAAGTTCATGTTGCAGCGGAGGGAGTTGTAGCGCCGACCCAGGTGAGGAAGAAGAGCCCTCAAGGGAGAATGATTCCTCAATTCGAAACTCGTGGCTTGTGTCAGGTATGGATTGCCCTTCATGTGCACAAAAGCTTGAGAAGGCTATTACGTCTTTGGAAGGTGTTAGCCAAGCAAAAGTCTTGTTTGCAACAGAAAAACTGGTTGTCGATTTTGACGATCGCGAGCTGACCTCTACGATAGAGCATACAGCCCAACAAACAGGTTTTCCACTTTCTTCACTCGATGCTCCAAAACCAAATACCGCAACGAAGGGCTGGCGTGGGGTAGTAAAAGACAACATTCAAATTCTCTCTATTGCTAGTGCGATGGTTGTCGCGGCAATAATTTCTAAGATCGACCCTCAAATAAGCACTTGGTTATTCACGTTGACCTGTTTACTGGGTTTATACCCAATTGCGCTCAAAGCGTTCAAGTTGGCGCGTAGCGGTACGCCTTTTGCGATTGAAACGTTAATGAGTGTGGCAGCGCTCGGCGCTTTATATTTAGGTGAAACCGCTGAAGCGGCAATGGTGTTATTGCTTTTCCTTATTGGTGAAAAGTTAGAAGCATATGCATCATCCCGCGCTCGAAGTGGTGTCCAAGCGCTAATGGACTTAGTCCCAGAAAATTCAATTTTAATTGTTGATGGTGAGCGTAAAGAGGTGCCTGCAGCTCAGCTTAAGCCGGGGGATATTATAGAAGTTGCACCCGGTGGTCGTTTGCCAGCGGATGGTGTGTTGCAAGATGCGCTTGCAAGTTTTGACGAAAGCGCGTTAACGGGAGAATCCGTTCCCGTTGAGCACCAAACGGGTGGCAAAGTGATGGCCGGGGCTGTGGTTGTCGATAAAGTCGTTCGTTTACAGGTGACTTCTCGTCAAGGCGAGAATGCGATTGACCGAATTCTCCATTTGATTGAAGAAGCAGAATCTCGTAAGGCACCATTAGAACGTTTTCTGGATAAATTCAGCCGTTGGTATACGCCGCTGATGATGTTGGTGTCCTTGATGGTTATCGTCACGCCACCACTGTTGTTTGCTCAACCATGGGAAACGTGGATTTATCGAGGACTTGCCCTGTTACTGATCGCCTGTCCTTGTGCGTTGGTTATTTCAACGCCTGCAGCGATTACTTCTGGCTTGGCGGCTGCGGCGAAGCGGGGTGCATTAATCAAAGGTGGTGCGGCGCTTGAGTTGCTTGGTAAGGTTGAGTCCGTCGCATTTGATAAAACCGGTACATTGACGCAAGGTAAGCCGCAGGTGACCGACGTCTTTGCTTTTGATGTAGATGAAGACAAGTTACTTAGCCTGACAGCCTCAATCGAAGTTGGCTCAAGCCATCCTCTCGCGGTTTCTTTAGTTAATAAAGTGCAACAGCAGGGGCTTCCTATTCCTGAAGCGCTAGATAAAACCGCGCAAGTGGGCTCTGGTGTCACAGGTTACGTCGATGGGAAAATAGTCCAAGTAGTCACGCCTTCTAAGGCCGATTTCCCACTTTCTCAAGAAACCGAAGAGCGAGTGGTGACGTTGGAACAACAAGGTAAAACGGTTGTTATTGTGCGTTACGATTACGAGGTCATTGGCGTGATCGCATGGCAAGATACATTGCGCCCAGATGCCCAAGAAGCTATCGCTACGTTGAAGGAGCTTGGGATAACGTCGGTGATGCTAACCGGTGACAACCCGAGAAGTGCTGAAGCAATGGCGACCAGAATAGGCTTGGATTATAAAGCAAGCTTATTACCAGCAGATAAAGTGCATTACGTCGAGAAACTATCACAGCAACACACCGTTGCAATGGTGGGAGATGGTATTAATGATGCGCCAGCGATGAAAGCTTCGAGTATCGGCATTGCGATGGGAGGCGGTACGGATGTTGCGCTGGAAACGGCCGACGCGGCAATAACGCACAATCGTCTGATTGAGTTACCTGCCATGATAGAACTATCGCGTGCGACGTTAAGTAATATTCGTCAGAATGTTGCGTTAGCGCTTGGTTTGAAAGGCGTTTTCTTGGTGACAAGTTTACTGGGCATTACGGGTCTATGGGTGGCAGTATTAGCCGACAGCGGCGCAACTGCACTGGTTACGTTAAATGCGTTGAGATTGCTCCGTTTTGAGTCCAAGCAGGCCAAGTGACCTACCTAACTAGTTAATAAAAAGCCCGAGGCATTCGTGTCTCGGGCTTTTTTAACCGTATCGACGAAATCTAATAATATGTTTTAGTTTGTTTTTGAAATCACGCATCGCTATGCAACAAAATGAGCCAAACTCCCCAAAAGTGTGATCATTGCTTGTTTTGGGTGAAATTATAGTTTCATTACATTTTCTCATTGTGATTGTGATCACTCTATGTTGGTGAAAGGTTCGCTACAGTGCATTTGTACCCAATAACTGATTAATGAGCTTATTGTTCATAAAATAAGCCACAATAAGGAGCGACTTATGTCTCAAGCTGTATTTCATTTAGGTGTTACTGAAGCTGATCTTAATGGTGCGACTCTAGCCATCATTCCTGGTGATCCAGCGCGCGTTCAAAAAATCGCAGAACAAATGGAAAACCCAGTATTTCTAGCAAGTCACCGTGAATACACGCTATACCGTGCCGAATTAGACGGTAAACCTGTTGTGGTTTGTTCTACAGGTATTGGTGGCCCTTCTACCTCTATCGCAGTTGAGGAACTCGCGCAGCTTGGTGTCCGTACTTTCCTACGTGTTGGTACAACTGGCGCAATTCAACCGCATGTAAATGTAGGTGACATGATCGTAACGACGGGGTCAGTTCGTCTTGACGGTGCGAGCCTGCACTTTGCGCCAATGGAATTCCCAGCAGTTGCTGACTTTGAAGTAGCAACTGCAATGAAAGCGGCAGTAGAAGAGTCTGGCGCTGCGGTTCACATGGGTGTGACGGCTTCAAGTGATACGTTCTACCCAGGTCAAGAGCGCTACGACACGTTCTCTGGTCGCGTTGTTAAGCGTTTCCAAGGTTCTATGCAAGAATGGCAAGACATGGGCGTACTTAACTTTGAGATGGAGTCTGCAACATTGCTAACAATGTGTGCGAGCTCTGGTCTAAAAGCAGGTTGTGTGGCGGGTGTAATCATCAACCGTACACAAAAAGAGATTCCAGATCATTCAACTCTGAAAGAGACGGAAGCTCGTTCAATTAAGGTGGTAGTAGAAGCAGCGCGTAAAATGCTGTAAGCCGCGATAATTGGCATTTTAAACAAACGGAAAAACCAGAGGCATGCCTCTGGTTTTTTTCTACCTATCTAAACCCACACTTAAAAATTAGGTATAAAAAAGCAGCCTGTAACGCTGCTTTTGATCATTTTGAATTCTAGCTTTTATCGCTGATGTTAGATCTCGTCCGAGCCACCTGCGTCTTTAAACCAAGCCGTTAGGTGCGTTCTTAAGTCTTTAAGCTCATCAGGGCCAATCAGAGCTAGCCCCAAATCTTCTGCACGAGTAATGTCATTGTGACGAAGCGGTCGGAAGCTCACTAGCATTGCACGTGCTTGTAAACCACCTAGCAGATCTCTGAGGGATTCTAGCTTGTACAAGGTGTCATCGCCGTCATCTCGCATGCCTTTGGTTTTACACTCAATGATGTGGAGCTTGTTGTTTACCACTGTTGCAACATCCAACTCATTGCGTACTTCACTTTCACCAAGTTTGCGATAAACCTGAACATTCAAAGAGCGATCTTGAATCGTCGGCATCGTATCTTGAATTTGCTTGACCGTGCTGTGTACCAGAGTCTCTAACCATTCACCGTTTGAAAAGCGGCGTGCATCTTCATCTGCAAACGTTAGAACGCCATTCTCATAAGTGGCGATTTGCGCTTCCACTAAGTCCGAAAGCAGCATGTTGAGCTCACGGTAGCCTTGTTGCTTTTCAGAAAGCTCCACATCAAGTTTTTGCTCTTTGCGGCATGTGGTTGCAAGGTAGTTAAGAGTCGCTAAGCCTGGACCAAGCTCAAGCGCATTTGAGGCCCAGCGTTCACCAAGTTCATACAGTTTTTTATCAAGAAGAGGAGGTAAATCAACGTGGTGGAACTCGCCGCGTGCGCCGAAGATAGTGAGGTAGTCAGCAATCGTAATGTGGTCTTCGACTTGAGTATCTTCTTTGCCATCTGGGTATAACCAGCAAAGCTTATCGCTACTTGGCTCAACCACAAAAATTGGCCAGCGATAGGTACGGAAAACCTCGTACACAGACAATAAGCGATGACGAAGACCGCAACTGGCGTTCAATTTCACATCTTCGCCGCGTTCATGGAGATCTTTTGCCAGTTTTTGAATCGCTTGTTTGATCAGCGAAGTATTGACGGCGGATGGGATTTCAAAAAATTCGGAAGTAATGTCTCGTTGCTCTAAAACGGCACTCAGTCGGTCAAATATATCTAACTGGCTCTTGTCTCCGATGAAGACGATATGTGTGCTTAGCGTACGATTATCTAATAGAGGAGTGACCAATCTCACTGGGTCTTGGTCGATAATACCAACATGAACAGCCATAGATTTTCCTTTTTATGAGGCCGCTCGAAAATAGATGTGCAAGGGGATGAGCTGGCCATATTAATCATATGTAGACATGGCTGATAAAAAACAAGGGCGACTTAACAAAAAGTCGCCCTTATACAGTTGATTGCACTGATTAATGCTCAAATTTATAAATGATTTATAACTTAAAGCGGTGAACCAATTCATTCTGTTGATGAGCCAAGTGAGTCAGGGATTCACTGGTCTGTGCGATGCTCGACATAGCTTGGAAGCTTTCATCGGCGATACTATTGATATCTTCAATACTGCGTGCAATGTCTGCTGAGGTTTCACTTTGCTCTGCTGCCGCTTGTGAAATATGCGTACTCATTTGGCTGATTTCGATGATTAGCGCTTGAATCTCTTCCATTGAGCTGTTCGCTTTTGATGCTTGCTCAACAGACATCTCCATATCGCTCATACAGCTTTGTATTACTTGATTTGCTGACTGAGAGCTGGATTGCAGATTACTGATCATCGATTCAATTTCAGTGGTGGACTGAGTGGTTCTGGATGCAAGCACACGCACCTCATCGGCCACTACCGCAAAGCCGCGACCTTGCTCGCCAGCGCGAGCCGCTTCAATTGCTGCATTCAATGCCAATAGGTTAGTTTGTTCAGCAATGTTGCGAATCACATCGAGGATAGAACCAATTTGACCACTCATTTTTTGCAATTCAGAGACAGCGGAAACGGATTCGTTCAAACGCGTTTCCAGTTGATTTATGGTCGAGATATTGCTGCTCATGACATTTCTGCCTTCTTCAGAGGCAGATTCGACACGCTGCACCATTTCTAGTGAGCCTTGTGCACTTTGAGCGACTTCTTGCACTGAGTGAGACATTTCCGTCATTGCGGTCGCAACGTTTGCTGTTTGCTCGCGTTGTGAACTTAATTTGCTTTGCGCTTGCGAAGACGTGCTTTCGTTTGTTGCTGCGGTCGAAGATAGGTTCTCTGACGCTTCGTTGAGTTTCACTAAGATCTCGTGAAGACTGTCGGCGAGTGAGTTAATGTGTCCACTTACTCGGCTGAACTCGTTGTTATAGCGAATATCGATACGTTGTGTCATGTCACCTTCAGTCAGGCTTTCAAGCACTTTTAGAATACGAGTCAATGGCTCGCGAACGCTGTGCGCGATGTGGTAGCCAATCGCTGTGGCAAGTAGCACGACAACAACGCCAATGATGATGGCTTTCGTCACACCCGCAGAATAAATGTCACCAGCGTCTGCTAACGACTCATTAAGTTTATCCGTTGCGGTTGTCGTAAATTGCTCAAGAATCGCCATGGTTGAATCAACTTTATTCGCTAGGTTGGCGATGTTGTTGTATAGCGCTGCACGAGCATTTAGGTAATTATTGTGCTGGTCTAACACCCCTCCACGCATTCCCACGTCGCGTGTGAATTGTTCTACCGACTCACCAAACGCTGTTTTTAGTTCAGGCAATTGAGTAACTAAACCACGGAAAGCATAGTTCAAATGAGTCACTGCTTTGCGGTTTTTGGTCACGGCTTGCGTAACAAACTCAGGATCAGAGCTGGCGAGGGCATCAGAGGTTATAACTTCGGCATCTTTTAGCTTAATGAAGTAACTCTTCGCCATGACTTTGACAGAAATGCTGGTTTGATCTGCCACATATTCTTTAAGGCCGACCGACAACTCGGTATTCAGCTTTTGGAAGCGACGTGACGATTTTTGCACTTTTTCTTGCGCAGCGAACATCGCTTCGTAGTTGTCCATGGCTTCAAGAGCTTCAGTAAAATAGCTCTGCTCTAACGTTTTTAATTGTGAAAACGGTTCGGCAAGAGAAGGGTAGATTTGGCTTGCTGTTTCCAATTGAGCCAAAGTGGATTCGAAACGTTGTTGAGATCTAGCAAATTCCTGACGCATTTCATCCATGCGTTGTTTATTCTCTGTCGTCAGAAAATCTTTAAACGATTTGTCGGCAGAAAGCAGTTCAACACTGGTTTGGTTAGATAACGATACCAGTGGTAGGGATGATTTAGACACGGTGCCAAACTTCCCGTGAATATCACTCATTCCTCCCATCATAATGGTAATTGTGACGGCAAATAGGATGATGATCAGAGCAAAGCCCGCATACATCCTTTTAATAACTGAACCTCGCATAAGTGAGCTTCCTCTCCCAAAATAGACAAGCTACCCAAGAATTTTGAGCTTACTTGGGTATAAAAATAATAATTGTCTTAAAAAAGTAACAAAATTCATTGGATTGTATTGAGTTTGTGACGCGCATTTTATGACGCACACGACAAAAAAAGCTTCGTTAATTAGCGTTTGATTAATAATGTTAAGTGAACACTGTTTTTATTGAGCTCCGCTTTTGGTTGGCGCATACTAATTGGGGTCTAATTACCTTTATAAAATGGAGTCCTCATGGCGGAAGAAACGATCTTTAGTAAAATTATTCGTAAGGAAATCCCTGCCGATATTCTTTATCAAGATGAGTTGGTGACTGCGTTTCGCGATATTAACCCGCGCACACCGAGCCATATTCTCATTATTCCGAATAAATTGATCCCAACAACGAATGATGTTGAAGCTGAAGATGAAGCAATGATGGGGCGTTTGTTCACTGTTGCTAAAAAACTGGCGAAAGAGGAAGGCATTGCGGAAGACGGTTATCGCCTGATCGTTAATTGTAACCCGCACGGTGGCCAAGAGGTTTACCATATTCACATGCACCTATTAGGCGGTCGTCCTCTAGGTCCAATGGTATTGAGCTAAGCTTTAAAAAGTGGGTGGCGCAGTTCACCCACTTCTTTTTCCTGTCGAATGACACATTTGTGGAGATAAATGTGAAACTAGGTGTAAAGCTGTTAGGGCTGATGAGCTGGGCTTTAATGGCCTCTGGCTGCGCGAATTTGTCTGCGGGCAATCTGTTTAGTCACTACAGCAACCAGAATCAAGAAGTTTATCAAGCCGTTGTTGCAGGGGAATATGCGAAAGCGAAACAACTTCAATCGAGCGAAGTGGGTGGTGAGATACTTGGCAACTTTGAAAAGGGCCGTATTTCTTTTCTTGCTGAAGATTACCCGACAAGTTTGAAAGCGCTGGAAAATGGTTATCGTGCCGTTCGTGTTCAGCAAGATCGCGCGACTATTTCTGTGTCAGAAACGGCAACGAGCGTCGGCTCTCTCGCAGTGAACGACAATCTCCAAGATTATCATCCCGCCGATTATGAACTTGGCTTTCTGCACCTTTATCTCGGGCTAAACTATTTACAGAAAAACGATTTGGAAGGGGCACTTGTTGAAGTGCGTCGAGCCAATCAAGTTCAGGAAGCGGCAAGAAAGGCGCGTGAAAAAGAACTAAAAGCAGCAGAAAAAGACCTGAAAAAGCAAGGCATGTCTGCCAATTTAGGCAGTGTGTTGGCGAGCTACCCTGATGCTGGTAAAAAACTAAGCGCAGTACAAAACGGCTATTTGTTCTATCTTTCTGGCTTGTTATATGAAGCGTCACGAGATTTAAACAGTGCTTATGTTGATTACCGACGAGCACTCGCTGTGATGCCAGACAACAAACAAGTTGTTGAAAGCACGTTGTACGCCGCTAAGAAACTAGGCATGCGTGAAGACTTACGCATGCTAGAGAAACGGTATGGTAAAGCACCTTCTGGGTTAACTCAGTCTCAAGGTCGAGTCATCGTTATTGATGAACAAGGCGTTGTGGAGGCTTTGAAAGGTTGGCGTATTGATCTACCGATTTACGACAGTCGCGATAATGGGGCCATTTATTCGTTGGCGCTTCCTTATTATCCGAATCGGGGTGCTCAACGTTTTAGCGATGTGGTTTTAAATGGTCAGGTATTGCCTTCTAGCACGCTGACTGATGTTAATGCGATGGCACAAAACGATCTTAATGAACGTCTGACTACAATGGTGATCCGTCAAGCTCTTCGCGTTTGGGCAAAAGATCGAATCCGAAAAGAGGCGGCGAAAAAAGGCGATGATGTGGGTAACATACTTTTCAATGTATGGAACACATTGACCGAGCAGCCGGATACGAGAAGTTGGCAAACATTACCAGCGCAAGTGAAAACGGCATCAAAAGTCGTGAAACCGGGAACACAAAGTTTAAACTTGGGTGATCAAACCTATCAGTTTGAAGTGCCTGCACAGCAGACTACATTGGTATGGGTATCTCGTCAGGGAACACACTCAACCGTGTGGCATAAACAGCTAGGGAGACTGTAATGAAAGCATGGCTTATTTGTTTAGCAATGGCTATTGGTTTAGTTGGATGCGCCGAAAACACGGCTGGTATTCGAATTGATGGTCAAACGCAAAAAGTATTTTTTAATGATAACGTTTTGGGTAGTCGCTTATTAGTTGACAACATCACCACCACTTACGTTGATGATCGTCCACGTGGAGTGGTGCAACTAAGCAGCAACTATAAAGGTGACCAGCACATTCTTTACCGCTTCTATTGGTATGACAATAATGGTTTAGAAGTGAATACCAAGCCAGGCCCATGGCGCAAAATGATTGTGCGAGGGTTTGAGCAAGTCACATTATCTGAAGTTACTGTGAATCCAAATGGCACTAAATTCCGTGTTCAAATTAGAGAAGCACAAGACAATTAATCTTAACGGCTTTGCCGAAGCTGCCGCGTTAACGATGCGCTGGTATTGAAAAACTAAGGAACTCTCATGAAAAAAAGTATTATTGCTCTTTTAGGTCTTGCCGTCATTTTGGGTGGCTGTTCTAACAAAGTCTCTTACGGCGATGCGCAAGCAACAGAGACCACAACTATCGATTTTGGCTCAACAGATTTACAAAAAATCGCGGCTGAAATGGTGGATAGCATGATGATGTCGGGTTCTGTAGCAGCAATTACTCGTGATCAACGTCCTATCGTTTTTGTTGAGCGAATTAAGAACAAGACCAGTGAACACATTGACACTGAATCCATTACCGACACTATTTCTACTAAGATGCTGAACTCTGGTAAGTTCCGCTTTGTTGATATGGACCGTGTTGAGTCTGTGCGTGAACAGCTTAACTTCCAAAACACGGATGAGCTGGTTAACCAAAGCACAGCGATCCAATTTGGTAAAATGGTGGGTGCGCAATACATGCTTTACGGTAACCTATCTAGCATCGTCAAAAATGCAGGTAGCGATAAAGATGTATACTACAAGATGACCATGCGCCTAATGGACCTAGAAACAGGTTTGATTGAGTGGGCGGATGAAACGGAAATTCGTAAAGCGCAATCGAAGAGCCTATTCGGTCTTTAATCGATACTGATGGAGAAGTCATCAATGGCATGGTTTTCTTGGCAACAAGCAAAACAGTTAGATCCGAGTCTTAATGCTCTCGATGGCTTCTTTACTGAGCCTCCGGTAAAAGTTCAAACCGTTACCGGGGGGCTAACCAACCGCTGTTGGCGGTTGGAATCCTCTCAAGGCCTTGTATACATCTGGCGACCGACCAGTAATGTTTGCAAGGCTTTTTCAATTTCTCGCCACAATGAATATCAAGTTCTGAATGCTATCTCTTCGTTAGAAATTGGCCCCAAGCCAGTGTTTATCCACGAGCAAGGTTTACTGGTGGAATGGATCGAAGGGCAAGCACTTTCGGATGTAGGGCTACCAGTAAGAGATTTATTATCCATTGCGGCGACCATTCATCAGCACCCGATCAGCGCGCTCCCTTTGGTTCCATTTTCTTATATTTCTCGCATCGATCATTATTGGCTTGAGCTTGATGGTCAGTATGCGGATACGGAATTTGAGGCTCTATACATGAAGTGGCGCACGGAACCGAGTGTAGCGCCGGTTCCACTAGCTCTTTGTCACTTTGACCTGGGGTGTTACAACCTCGTTCGGGGAGAGAGTGGGGTGAAAGTCATTGATTGGGAGTATGCTGGTATTGCTGACCCTAGGCTTGATTTGACCTTGACTATTCAAGTCGCGGATGCGCCTGTGGAAGAGGCGGTGAAACAGTATTGCCAGATTCGAGGTATCGAAGATGCGTCTCTTTGGTTAAGTGGTGTACAGGCGTGGCAGCCAAGAACCCTAGTGATGGCGATGCTTTGGTATCTACTGGCCTATAAATTGTGGGGAGATGAACAATACTTAAACAGTGCGCATGAGTTGAAAGGCTCATTGTGTATGGAAGATCACTGTTTTGAGAACTCGTGATATTTTCCCCTTTAACAGTAAGGAAATAGTGGTAGTTTTAATAAAAGTACCAGATACACACAGGGAGAGGTACACATGATTATTTACTTACACGGCTTTGACAGTACAAGCCCGGGTAACCACGAAAAAGTTCTTCAACTGCAATTCATCGACGACGACGTTCGTTTTATCAATTACAGCACCCTTCACCCAAAGCACGACATGCAACACTTGTTAAAAGAGGTGTCTAAAGTTATCGATCAATCGGATGATCCAAACCCGTTAATCTGTGGGGTTGGTTTAGGTGGTTATTGGTCTGAACGAATTGGTTTTCTATGCGGTATCAAGCAAGTGATGTTTAACCCGAACTTGCACCCAGAAAAAACGATGGCTGGTCGAATCGATCGCCCAGAAGAGTACGAAGATATCGCAACAAAATGTGTTGATCAGTTTCGAGCGAAAAATCAGGCTCACTGCTTGGTGATTTTATCCAAAGATGATGAAGTGCATGACAATGCGAAAACTGCAGCTGAGTTAGAAAAATACTATCAAATCATTTGGGACGAAACGCAGTCCCACAAGTTCAAAAAGATCTCTCACCATTTACAAGCGATGAAGGCATTTAAAAATACTTAAGAGTGTTTGAGTGTGAACAGTAAAGCGGCATTTTTTATCGGCTGCTTTGCTGCGACCCCCTCTTGTGAGTAGGCCGAGTCACTTTCTCTTTAAAGGCCTCATTTTCTTGGTTTAGCGCTTAGAATATTGTGTTCTCCTTACCGTTTTCTTACTTCCATCCTATGTAGCACGAATACCTTGTTGTAGAGTAGTCGAAAAGTAGTCAATCCGTACTCGTCACACGGATTTTGGTTGCCTTCAAAGTACGTCTCTATATAATGAACCAGACTAAAATAATTTGATAAATATCAAAAAAAATTGAGAGCGAGTAATAAACTTGCCCAAAAATCTCTGGCGTCGTATGCGTACCAGACAAATATGCTGAATCCTAACAAGTTATTGATAGATAAAGAATAAAATTAGGCAGCAGTTTTTAATCCAAATAAATTGAGACACCTCTAAGAACCAAGAATTCATCGGTTGGATGTATGGCACAGCATGTCTGTGAGCCATATGTCGAGCTGAACCCCATATATTCATTTTTGTAGAGGAAAATCATTGTGACACGCATTATCGTTGTAGGCGGCGGTGCTGGTGGTCTTGAGTTGGCAACTAAGCTTGGCCGAACTCTAGGTCGCAAGAACCGTGCGCAAATTACGCTAGTAGATCGTAAAGCGAGCCACTTGTGGAAGCCATTATTGCATGAAGTTGCAACTGGCTCTTTGGACGAAGGGGTGGATGCTCTGAGTTATCGAGCTCATGCAAAAAACCACAGCTTCGATTTCCAAATGGGTAGCCTTCAAGACATCGACCGCGAACGTAAAGTGATCATCTTAAGTGAGCTTAAAGATGAGCATGGTGAGCTTCTGATGCCAAGCCGCGAGCTAGAATACGACATTCTGGTCATGGCGATTGGTTCAACATCAAACGACTTCAACACTCCTGGCGTTCGTGAGAACTGTATTTTCCTAGACAGTCCAGAACAAGCGCACCGTTTCCGCACAGAAATGAACAATGAGTTCCTAAAACTGCACGCGAAAAACGGTAACGGTACGGTGGATATCGCGATTGTTGGTGCTGGTGCAACTGGCGTTGAGCTATCTGCAGAACTACACAATGCCGTTAAAGAGCTGCGTACTTACGGCTTTGGCGATCTTGACTCTAGCAAGCTGAACGTCAACCTGATTGAAGCAGGTGAGCGTATTTTACCAGCGTTACCTCCACGTATTTCTTCTGCTGCTCATCAAGAGTTGGTGAAGTTGGGCGTAAACGTACGCACTGCAACCATGGTGACTAAAGCTGAAAAAGATGGCCTCACCACGAAAGATGGTGAGAAGATCCCGGCACAAATCATGGTTTGGGCTGCGGGTATTAAAGCACCAGATTTTATTAAAGATATCGCTGGTTTAGAAACGAACCGTATCAACCAGCTGGTAGTGAAAAATACACTACAAACGACGCGTGATGATGACATTTTCGTTATTGGTGACTTAGCACAATGTACTCAGGCTGATGGTTCGTTTGTTCCACCACGTGCGCAAGCTGCGCACCAAATGGCAAGCCAAGCATTCAGCAACATCGTTGCGAAGATCAACGGACGCGAGCTGAAAGATTATGTGTATAAAGATCACGGCTCATTGGTGTCTCTAAGCCGTTTCTCTACCGTTGGTAGCTTGATGGGCAACCTAACCAAAGGGTCGATGATGGTAGAAGGCCGTATTGCACGTGTCGTTTATATCTCGTTATATCGAATGCACCTGATGGCGTTGCACGGCGTATTTAAAACCGGACTGATGATGCTTGTGGGCCGTATCAACCGAGTACTGCGTCCAAACCTTAAGCTTCACTAAGACGCCAAATTCACATCTACGCGGATTGCGCGGATGCATCTTCGAAATATAAAAAGCCACCGCAAGTCGGTGGCTTTTTGTTTATGTTAGATCTGTCGGTAAAAGTGAGTACACAACGCCATCCTTAGGCTTACCATGAAAAATAAACCGGTTTCTGGCGATGGTTTCTTTTTGCGCACCGACTGACTCAATTAAGGTTTGGCTTGCTTCGTTGTCGGGGTCACAGACAATTTCCAGTCGAGTTAAACTCAGCTTTGCAAAGCAGAATTCAGCCAAGGCTCTAACGGCTTCTTGAGCATAGCCCTGTCGTTGATAGCGGTCAGCAACCCAGTAGCCAATACTTGCCATATTAAACGTGTGATATAACTCGTTTACGGCGGCCATTCCTACTAGAGTGTTACTTTGTCGCTCATAGATACCGAAACCGAAAGCTTCTGTTTTTACCCAGTTAAGTCGGGTTGCCAACAGGAAGTCCTGTGCATCTTTCAACGTAATGTTTTGATTACACCAATCTAGCCACTGGTGTAGGGAAGGGGATTCTGCAAGCAAACGTTGTAGTAAGTGAGCTTCTTCAGAAGGGATGAGCTTGAGCGCTAAGCGGGGCGCAATGATTTCAAAATCTGGACTCATGAACTGATACGACTTCCATGTTGAGTTTAAGTAATTTGAAAACTGTCTACTTCATACTGTAACGCAGTTATTTTCCTTGCTCTGCGTTGGTTAGGAATAACTGAGGACATAACAGATAAAAACAAAGCGCAGCAAATGCTGCGCTTTGTTGAATCACTCGTGCTTATCGAACGCGACGAACTTGAATGATCATGCCCATCAATGGGTTGTCTAGGTAATGAGTCTCACTACTACGCATACGGCGTTTTTGATCCATTCGGTAGCTCTTGAGGAACTTTTCTTCTGTTATTGTAGGGGAGATTTCCGCCAAGTTACCGACTTGAACATTGCCATCGACCTCACCTAAATCATCCGCCAATTGCTCAGTTGAAGTTGGTTCAAAACGCACTTCTCTAACACTTGGCTCGCGCAGGTCTAGTGTCGTTTCAGCGAATAGATAATGCTGCACGTAAATTTGGAATCGGCCATCTAGTTCATACAAAGGACCGTTGACTGTCTCCTCACTGTAACCGTCAGTGGAAAATGTCTGAGTACTGCCATTGATTGGACTACCATCTGCGTGATAAGAATCAGAGAAATCTCGTCCACCAACAATACGGAAAATTGGGGCGCTAGATTTGCCTCGGTCACCTTGACGCCATGCTACGTGTTTAAGCACTTTAAACCCAGCATGGTTGTTTAATGCCGCTTCTTGCGCATTCAGGCGGAAAGATGAGCGTGGCAGTAGTGTTACACCTTTAGAGCGACGGTATGATTCACTCTCTAAGCTGCCGACATTTTCCATATCGATTTTTGGCAGTTGATTCGGCCAAGATTCAGTGGTGCTTTCAGCGTCGACTGCTCGCTTGAAAATGATCACTTCAATATCAAATTGACGCTGTGCCCAAGAAGGCATTGAGACACATAGAAGCAATAACGGGATCAGTATTCTCATTCGACTATTAGCTCGTTGGTAATAAATTCTGTTTAAAATCATTCAGTAAGTCTTGAACAAACTGAATGCGTTTACGTCGGTCCGCCAATGGTACGCTAAACTTGAACTTAGTTGGACCTTCCATTGCAAATTTTTGCGGCTGTGATTGCAGCAGTTTAACCAAATACGCTGGATTTATGTCAGCATCAGGGTAAAACTCGATAAATCCACCTTTATCATGGGCTTCTATCTTTTTCGCTTTTAGGCTACCAGCCGAAATTTTCAATTCTGAGACAGCAAGTAAGTTCTTCGTCGCGTCTGGAAGCAGTCCAAATCGATCGATAAGTTCCACTTTGAGCTCTGAGAGTTCTTCACCACTCGTAACGCTCGCAATACGTTTGTACATCGACAGTCGTGTATTCACATCCGGGATGTAATCGTCTGGCAAGAGCGCTGGGATTCGCATTTCAACTTCAGTTTGTTCACGAAGCAGCTCGTCCAAAGAAGGTTCTTTACCTTCTTTCAATGCTTGGACTGCTTGTTCCAGCATTTCCATGTACAGTGTAAAACCAACCGATTGAATTTGCCCACTTTGCTCGTCACCAAGCAGCTCACCAGCCCCACGGATTTCCAAGTCGTGAGTTGCTAGAGTAAAGCCTGCGCCTAAGTCTTCCAGTGAAGCAATCGCATCAAGACGCTTGATAGCATCTTTGGTCATGGCTTTTGGATGTGGCGTTAATAAGTAAGCATAGGCTTGATGATGAGAGCGTCCAACACGGCCACGCAATTGGTGCAGTTGCGCTAAACCAAGGTTGTCTGCACGATCCATAATAATGGTATTCGCCGTTGGTACGTCGATACCGGTTTCGATGATAGTTGTACACACCAACACATTAAAGCGCTGATGGTAGAAATCATTCATGATGCGCTCCAGTTCGCGCTCACGCATTTGACCATGTGCCACGGTAATTCGTGCTTCAGGAATAAGCTTTTGCAAGTCTTCCGCGGTTTTCTCGATAGTCTCTACCTGATTGTGCAGGAAGTAAACCTGACCACCACGCATGATTTCACGCAGTACCGCCTCACGGACCACAGATTCTTCTCTTTGACGAACAAAGGTTTTGATGGCTAAACGACGCGCTGGAGGTGTCGCGATGATCGACAGATCGCGCATGCCACTCATGGCCATATTAAGAGTACGTGGAATTGGTGTTGCGGTGAGGGTAAGAATATCCACATCCGCACGCATTGCTTTGACTTTTTCTTTTTGACGAACCCCGAAGCGGTGTTCCTCGTCAACGATCAACAAACCTAAATCTTTGAATTTAATGTCGCTTGAAAGCAGCTTATGCGTACCGACGACAATATCGACTTTACCATCTGCAACGTCTTGCAAAATGACTTTTTGTTCTTTGGCAGACTTAAAGCGAGACAGTACTTCAACTCGGATTGGTAAGTTGGCAAAACGGTCACGGAAGTTTTCGAAATGCTGCTGAGCAAGCAGGGTTGTCGGTACGAGTACGGCGACCTGTTTACTGTTATCCGTTGCGACAAATGCTGCACGCATAGCGACTTCCGTTTTGCCAAAGCCCACGTCACCACACACTAGGCGATCCATCGCTTTTGCTTGGCACATGTCTGACAAGACGGCATTGATGGCCATCGCTTGGTCATCCGTTTCTTCAAATGGGAACGTTGCTTTAAACGTTGCGTATTGCCCACGATCTAGCTCAAATTTGAAGCCCGGTTTTAATTCTCGTTTAGCGTAAACATCCAGCAACTCAGCCGCGACATCACGCACTTTTTCTGCCGCTTTACGACGTGCTTTTGCCCAAGCCTCGCCACCCAATTTATGCAGTGGTGCACTTTCTTCAGCACCGCCTGAATAACGGCTAATAAGGTTTAGTGATGAAACTGGTACGTAGAGCTTGGCATCGTTTTGATACTCAAGGGTGACGTATTCCGTTTTCATGCCACCGGCTTCAAGTGTTTGTAAACCGATGTAGCGGCCAATACCGTGATCAATATGAACCACGGGTTGACCGGGTTTCAATTCCGCAAGGTGGCGAATAACGGTGTCACTGTTGACTGCTTTTTTATCTTTGCGGCGTCGCTGGATAACGCGGTCACCAAGTAGATCACTTTCACAGATCAGAGCGAAGTTCAGCTCTTCGTAAATGAAACCATGCTCTGCAGCGCCTAAGATCAAACTGAAGCGATCACCCGAATCTAGAGCTTGGTAAAGTGAACCATGTACGACTGGGCGAACTTTGATGCCTTGCAACAGTTCTGTTAGTGCTTCACGACGACCTTCCGACTCTACCGAGAAAACAATTTTGCCGCTGAATTGCTCACTGAATTGACGAAGACGCGAAAGCGGTTCTTTATTTTGTTGCTGAACGCCAAGCTCGGCTAACGATTGTACTGGTAGGTTTTGACGATCAGCACGCTTAACCACTTTCTCTAGGCTCAATTGAGCCATAGGGAGCTGTTTTAGTTGGCTGAAGAGTTCGTCTTTTTTCAGCCAAAGTTGTTCAGGAGTCAAAAGAGGACGTAGTGGATCCACTTTTTTCTGGTCGTACCGATATTCGACATCGGTTAAGAAAGTATCGACCGCAGATTCAATATCACCATATGTGATGACTTGAGAGTCTTCTGGCAAATATTCAAATAAAGTCTCGGTATGGTCAAAAAACAGCGGTTGCCAATACTCAATACCCGCGGGCCAAGTGCCTTTGGTCACTTGCATGTAGATCGACTCTGGCTCTCGGCGTGCTTCAAATTGGGTGCGCCAACGTGTACGAAAATCCTCAATCGCTTCTTTAGTGGTTGGGAACTCATGCGCGGGCAGCAATTGGATTTGCTGAATATCGTCGATAGAGCGTTGGTTCTCTGGATCAAAGGTGCGAATGGTATCTATCTCATCATCAAAGAAGTCGATGCGATACGGGTCATCGCTGCCCATAGGAAAGAGATCCAGAATCGACCCACGGCTCGCGTATTCACCTGGCCCAAATACTTGGTCTACGTGGCGGTAGCCCGAATTTTCAAGTTGTGCACGTAGCTTCTCAAGCGAGAGTCGATCACCAGTTTTCACCATTAAAGTGTGTTGCAACAGAAAATCACGTGGCGATTGGCGTTGCAATACTGTACTGACCGGGACGATGGTTATGCCATCACGTTGACTTGGCAGTTGGTATAGGCGTGCGATACGTTCAGAGATGATTTCTTGATGCGGAGAAAAGTTATCGTAAGGCAGCGTTTCCCAGTCGGGGAACAGGCTTACTGTTTGTTCGGTGAATTGCTCAATCTCTGCCTGAAGCTTTAAAGCGATTTGCGGGTCAGGCACGATGAGTAGCGAGTGACTCGAATGCTGCTTGGCTAGCTCAGCAATAGCTAGAGGTAGAGCCGCGCCCGGTAAATTACCTAGCTGTTTTTTGTCGCCACGCTCAGAAGGATTGGTGACGGAAAGAATCGTTGCTTTTGTCATAGGAGTTATTTTTTATCTCGCTCCATCGAGCGCTGACGTAAAAGTTTTTGTTGTTGATATAGTGCCGCCTTTATCAGCAAATCTTGGTCAGATTCACGTAGCATCTTATATCTAAGAGTGATAATGAAATCTTGCTCTGAAGCATCACATTCTTCTACTTGAGCGTAACCGTAAATCGCTGCAGCAGGATGATCGAGAAACAGTTTAACACGAACGAGTTGTTGGGCAGATAGCGCTGTATCTGAACGGTAACTGAGTTGGCTGGCGCCAAACTTCGTGGTTTGATATCGAATGGAGGCGTCATCTTGTTGTGAAAGCATAAAGCTCAACAAGAGGTTAAGTTTCGCGTTTTGCGTATCAAGCAAGTTAATCACATGCTTTAAATCTTTGTTTTTTAGCTCTAGACGTGCATTGTCTGCCAACATATCTAGATGGCTAAATTCGCTGGCAACAATAAACGGTGCTGGAATTTCGGAGACAAAGGTTTCTTCATCTGGCAAAGCAAAATCCGCACTCAACGTTTCGACGTTGATAGTGAGATTATGATGGACGGTAAAGTATTCTTGCTCTGTCATATAGTCGGTCCTTTTGCCAGCGAGCGCTCCCTGTTCACTCAACAAACAAAGAGAAGTAGGGCACTGATTATCGCTAACTGAATGAAGTTATCAAGTTTACCTGATTTGTCCTTGAACTTTTTGCCCTAAATACAGACTTATTGCATGTCGTTGACAAATTTAGCGATTCTCTTGTCTTCTTAATGAGAAGAGTAAGGTAAGATAATCTGCTAAAGCTTTATATCAAAACAACCAGTTGGTTTGTCTTATATGTATCATCCTATCTCATTATTTATTGGTTTGAGATATCTTCGGGGACGCTCTGGGGATAGGTTCAGCCGATTTGTTTCTTATATGTCGACGGCGGGTATTACGATCGGTGTAATGGCGTTGGTGACGGTTCTTTCTGTGATGAATGGGTTCGAATCGCAGTTAAAAGAGCGCATTTTAGGCGTGCTACCTCATGCCGTTGTTTCGCAACACGATGGAAAAACGCCGTTGACCGAGTCTGCCCCTTCATTTGTTCAAGCGATGTCGCGTGAATCTGAACCGGAGCCTATCGTTCGTGGAGAGGCTGTAATTCAGAGTTCTGCGCAACTGACGGCAGGTTACCTCATTGGCATTGAACCAAAGAAAGGCGATCCGATCAGCAACCATCTGATTGCTGGGCGATTATCGTCACTTCAAGCGGGCGATTACAAGGTCTTTTTAGGTCATAGTTTGGCGCGCTCTCTAAAGGTATCAATGGGGGATAAAGTGCGCTTAATGGTGACCAACGCGACGCAGTTTACCCCACTTGGCCGTATTCCTAGCCAGCGCAATTTTACTGTCGCTGGTATTTTCAATACGGGATCGGACGTTGATGGTCAATTAATGATTGTTAACATGACGGATGCATCTAAGTTGATGCGTTTTCCGAAAGACACGGTTTCTGGTTGGCGTGTCTTTTTCTCTGATCCATTTATGGTGACGGATTTTGCTGATCAACCCATGCCTGACGGGTGGCAATGGAGTGATTGGCGCGAACAGCGTGGTGAGCTTTTCCAAGCGGTGAAAATGGAAAAGAACATGATGGGACTTATGCTAGGTCTAATTGTGGGCGTTGCTGCATTCAATATTATTTCCGCCTTAATCATGGTGGTGATGGAGAAACAATCAGAAGTCGCAATATTGAAAACTCAAGGCATGACTCAATCTCAAGTGATGACCATTTTCATGGTTCAAGGGGCAAGCAGTGGTGTAATTGGCGCGATTGTCGGTGGCGCTGCGGGCGTGATCTTGTCACTTAACCTGAATGCGATTCTTGAATCTGCCGGTGTGGCGCTATTCAGTTTCGGTGGTCATCTACCTATTTTGATTGATTCACTGCAAATTCTTTTAGTGGTGGTGTTGGCGATTGCTCTTAGCCTCGCTGCTACGCTTTATCCTTCTTATCGAGCATCTTCTGTTAAACCTGCTGAGGCACTTCGCTATGAATAAGCTATTAGAATGTCGTGATATTCGTAAAGTCTACCGAGAGGGGTCGTTAGATACGGAAGTGTTGAAAGGCGTAAGTTTCGATATCGATAAAGGGGAGCTGGTTTCTATTGTTGGCTCTTCTGGTTCCGGAAAAAGTACCTTATTGCATATTCTAGGGGCGTTAGATGACGCAACTCATGGTGAAGTTGATTTTCTAGGGCAAAACTTATCGGCTTTAAGTTCGAATAAACAGGCGGCTTTACGCAACAAGCACCTTGGTTTTGTATACCAGTTTCATCATTTGTTAGCTGATTTTACTGCGCTTGAAAACGTGGCGATGCCACTGATGATTGGCGGCGCTAAAGTAACGGATGCAAAACAGGCGGCTAAAGCGCTGTTAGATAAAGTGGGTTTGAGTCATCGGATGCAACACAGACCCTCTGAGTTATCGGGCGGTGAGCGTCAGCGTGTTGCGATTGCGCGTGCATTGGTGAATAAGCCTGATCTTGTTTTGGCCGATGAACCTACGGGGAACTTAGATCATAATACGGCACTGTCTATCTATGATTTGATGCGCGAGCTCAATAAAGAGTCAAACATTGCATTTTTGGTTGTCACGCATGATAAAGAGCTGGCGGCGAAAATGGATCGTCAAATGCACATGCAAGATGGTTTGCTCGTAGATCGTTTTGTGACTGATACAGCATCTGCGGAGGGCTAATTTTGTTTTCATCTTTAGCATTGATGATTGGTGGTCGCTTTAGTCGAGCGAAAAAGCGCAACAAGATGGTGTCTTTCATTTCGCTTTCTTCAACGATTGGCATTGCGGTTGGTGTAGCCGTGATCATTATCGGTCTTTCTGCAATGAATGGCTTTGAGCGCGAGCTGCAATCGCGTGTGTTGTCAGTTATTCCACACGGCGAGTTGGAAGGTGTTAATGGACCGCTTCATAACTACACCAAAACGATGAATCAAGCCCTAAACCATGAAGATGTTGTTGCGGCAGCGCCGTACGTTCGTTTTACGGGGTTAGCAGAAAAAGGCAGTAAGCTAAAAGCGATAGAAGTTCGTGGCGTAGAGCCTACTTTCGAGCAAGCGGTGTCGAGCTTATCGAATTTTATTGACCAAGAAGCTTGGCAAAACTTTTATGCCGGTCAGCAGCAAGTGATCTTAGGCCGAGGTGTAGCAAACGAGCTAAATGTCGCCGTGGGGGATTACATTACGTTGATGATTCCGCAAACAGGCGGCTCAAACAAAGTGCAGGCTCCTAAGCGTGTGCGCGTGAAGGTGTCTGGGTTCTTAACGTTGAATGGCCAAATAGACCATTCTTTAGCGTTAGTGCCATTAGCGGATGCTCAGCAATACGCGAGGTTAGGGGAAGGGGTCACTGGCATTTCACTAAAAACGGATGATGTTCTCAATGCGCCTTCTATTGTTCGTGAGGTAGGTAGCATGGTGGATGTTTACGTGTATTTGAAAAGCTGGCAGCAAAAGTTTGGTTTTTTGTATCGCGATATTCAGCTCGTACGCACCATTATGTACTTGGTGATGGTACTCGTGATTGGTGTGGCATGTTTTAACATTGTGTCTACGCTGATGATGGCAGTGAAAGATAGAGCCGCAGAAATTGCAATTTTGCGAACAATGGGAGCAAAAGATAGCCTAATCAAACATATCTTTGTTTGGCAAGGCGTGTTCTCTGGTGTATTTGGCAGTCTCGTCGGCAGTGTTATTGGTGTCTTAGTGGCGTTAAACCTGACTCCGTTAATTAAAGGGTTAGAGAGCTTAATCGGTCATCAGTTTTTATCGGGTGATATTTACTTCGTCGACTTCTTACCATCACAGTTACACTGGCCAGACGTAGCATTGGTGTCGGTGACGGCGATCGTTTTGAGTTTGCTTGCAACGTGGTATCCCGCTTCTCGCGCCGCGAAGTTAAATCCGGCAGCGGTGCTGAGTTCTAAATAACCAACCGTTTTACAATACGAGAAAAGCAAAAAGGACCGAATTCGGTCCTTTTTTGTATTTATCCAACTTGAGCGACATCGTGTTTCATTCTAACTGTTAGGTGCCCCTCAACTGATAGCGCAAATGCTGATTTTTATGCAGTAACGTCTTATCTTATTTTGCGTTTTTGCCAGCTCCGAACCACTGAGTAGCGCCAAAGTCCTCTAATGCCGAAGTAGCCAATAATCGCGGATATGACACCACAGATAGCACAGCCTAATAAGAATGGAGGGCCAATAGTGCTCATCTGTTGCATGATGAATTCCCACGAAAGTTCAAAGTGGAAAGGTTGCGGAGGAACATGCATCACTAAAGCGCCAAGCTTATACGCAAAATAAAATAACACAGGCATGGTGATGGGGTTGCTTATCCATACCAAAGCGACGGAGAGAGGTAAATTGACGCCAAGCATGATTGCCAAACCTGCAGCCATGATCATTTGGCTTGGTAGCGGAACAAATGCCATAAATAACCCGACAGCAAAAGCCCCAGACGCCGAGCGACGATTTAAACACCACAAGTTCGGGTTGTACAACACATTGCCGAAGACCTTCAATGCTTTTTGGCGTTTGATCAATTCATGATCTGGCATGAAGCGTTTTATCAGCTTTCTAGGCATAGGACAGCATGACTCTCTCAGAAAAAAGTTGGACCTTGGCGTTATTTGTAGCGAGCGTAATTTCGTCAGCTTGGTGGCCGACAATACCAGATTGGCGTTGGCTGCTGCTGGGAATAATAACCACTGGCTCAATAATCAAATTACGTCGTGGCTTAATTAGCATAGGCGCAATTGCGGGCTTTATGGTTGTCATCGTCCACGGCAATGTATTGGAGTCTCAGAGACAAGCCCTTTTTCAAGCAGGGGAGAATATTACCATAATTGGTAAAGTTGACAGCCCTTTTACGCAAATAAGTCACGGATATGAAGGCATTGTGGCTCTAAAAAAGGTAAATTCTCAAACTCTGTTACCTTTTCTTAAACCTAAAATCCGTCTTATTACGCCTTTTCCACTCGATGTTAACAGTGAGTTTACGACATCCGTCTCGTTAAAGCCGATTACAGGCCTACGCAACGAAGCTGGTTTTGACGCCGAAAAGCACGCAATGGGTAAAAGCATTATCGCACGCGGTGTTGTTAACAAGGATGTTACCTGGATAATTCGCTCTACTACATCTTTGCGCCAAGCCATTATCGCTGATGTTTCGGAGGATGTGTCCTCCCTTCATCATTTCTCGTTAATAAATGCGTTAGTTTTTGCCGATCGCTCTTGGTTATCTAAGGAAGATTGGCAAGCACTCAGAGACAGTGGTTTACTGCACTTGGTCTCGATTTCGGGCTTACATATTGGTATGGCGTTCACTTTTGGGCTAGTGGTGGGCGGTGCCATTCGTTATGCGTTACCTCAATACCAGCTATTGCCTAGCTTCTGTGGGCTGATGTTTGCCGTTGCCTATGCTTGGTTAGCGGACTTCTCATTACCTACTACCCGCGCGGTGTCGGTATGTGTTATTTACGTCGTTCTCAAATATACCTTAGTGCACTGGGCTTCCTGGCGGGTACTTTTGCTCGCGGTAGCGCTACAACTGCTTGTTCAACCTTTTGCATCGTATAGCATGAGTTTTTGGTTATCGTATTTGTCAGTTTGCGCAGTGTTGTTCGCAATCAATTTGATTCGGTATCAAAACGGGGGCTGGAAGGCGAAGTTAAAAGTGCTATTGCTTACTCAATTGATTCTGAGTGTGTTAATCGTGCCTATTAGTGGCTATTACTTTTCTGGTTTCAGTTTGTCATCAATTGCATACAACTTGGCGTTTATTCCTTGGTTCGGATTTATCGTTGTGCCTTTGATGTTTCTGGCCCTGTTCTCATCTTTATTTCTTGAAATGATAGCAAAGCCTCTGTGGCAGTTGGTGGACTGGTCATTGCAGCCATTGAGCACGTCAATTCAGTACGCGATAGGCTCCTGGCAACCCATTAGTATAGAAATGACAGGGTTGATTCTGGCGGGAATTATTTGCTTGGTGTTTCAACGATTCATGTTTCAGTACGCGTGGTGTTTGTTACTTGGCATTGTAATTAGTATTAAGCTCACATCGGAATATGATCAGCAACATTGGCGAATTGATGTACTAGATGTGGGCCATGGCCTTGCGGTGATTGTAGAAAAAGACGATAAAGTGTTGCTCTATGATACAGGTAAAGCATGGCAAAATGGCAGTATTGCGGAGCAGGTCGTCACTCCGGTCTTGCATCAACGAGGTTATGAAAGCATCGATACGATGATCCTCAGCCATTCCGACAATGACCATGCAGGAGGGCGCTTGTTCATTGAAGATGCCTTTTCGCCACAGCGCAAACTCAGTAGCCAAAACTTTATCGGATATGAGTCTTGTACTCGCGGCGATCATTGGAAATGGCAAGGGTTAAATATAGAAGTACTTTGGCCTCCTGCTCTTGTTCAACGTGCATATAATCCGCACTCCTGTGTGCTACGTCTTACCGACCCTATTTCTACGTTCAGTATGCTTTTTACTGGTGATATTGAGACCATTAGCGAGTGGATCTTGCTCAGGGAGCCTGAAAAGTTAAAAAGTGATGTGATGTTGGTCCCTCATCATGGTAGTAAAAGTTCTTCGAATCCTCGCTTTATTGAAGCGGTAAACCCGAGTGTGGCCGTTGCTTCTTTGGCAAAAAATAATCAATGGGGAATGCCGGCAGAACATGTTGTTGCAGCATATCGCAAGCTTTGTAGTGGTCAAGTAAAACTGGCCACAGTTTTATAAGGGAACCAGAACTGTCGTTCTGACTCATTTGGTGTTAATCCACCGTTATATTGATGTGG